>JBKHVJ010000132.1:0-26916 GCA_046570145.1 Alphaproteobacteria bacterium | reverse complement strand
GCTTCTTCAGCTCGGCGAGCGCCTTCTCGCGGGCTTCCTTGGAGAAGCGGGTCTTGTTGATCTTCTCTTCCAGCTCGGCCGACTCGTCGCGGCCGTCCTCGGTCTCGCCGAGTTCCTTCTGGATCGCCTTCAGCTGCTCGTTCAGATAATACTCGCGCTGGGTCTTCTCCATCTGCCGCTTGACGCGGTTGCGGATGCGCTTTTCCACCTGAAGAACGCCGATCTCGCCTTCCATGAAGGCATAGACCCGCTCCAGCCGCTCCGACACGGTGGCGCATTCCAGAAGCTGCTGCTTTTCCGGAATCTTCAGCGCCAGATGCGAGGCGACGGTGTCGGCCAGCTTGCCGGCTTCCTCGATCTGGTTGATCGAGACCAGCACTTCCGGCGGAATCTTCTTGTTGAGCTTGATGTACTGCTCGAACTGGGAGACGACGGCGCGGCTCAGGGCTTCGAGCTCCTGGTTCTCGCCGGTCTTTTCCTCGACCAGTTCGGCCTGGGCCTGGAAGAACTCCTCATTGTCGGCGAACTTGGTGATGGCGGCGCGCTGGCCGCCTTCCACCAGCACCTTGACGGTCCCGTCCGGCAGCTTGAGCAGCTGCAACACGGTGCCGACGGTGCCGACGCTGTAGATGTCGGCCGGAGTCGGATCGTCCTGCGCGGCGTTCTTCTGGGTGACGAGCAGGATCTGCTTGTCATCCTTCATCACGTCTTCCAGCGCGCGCACGGACTTCTCGCGCCCGACGAACAGCGGCACGATCATGTGGGGGAAGACCACGATGTCGCGCAGCGGCAGGACCGGGTAGAGGGCACCACGGGAGAGTTCGATCATCGGCAGGGCCTCAATGAATGGATCGCCGCCAGCCCGGAATGGGCCTGACACAGCCCCCGCCTCCGGTTGAGCGCGGGAATCGCCTACGGCACCCGACTAACGTGGCACACGCCCATGCGCCCTTCAAGGGGGCTGCGGCTACCTTCGCGCCGTTTCCACGGGGTGAGACGGCCATTCCACCGGCCAACACCGCGTTTACTCCCCTTTCGGACGGCTTGAACGCCGGTTCGGACCGGTTTGGTGCCCATTCGGCCGCCGGATGGGGAGCATTACGGCCCCGTTCGCGCCACAAGACGCGGCGGGACCGCCGTGACGGCCGGGGAGAAGCGACGATTCGAACCGGAGGCCGAGCGACCCACGTTGCGGCGGCTCCCGAACCATGCGGGCAAAATAAAAAGGGGCGCCGAAGCGCCCCTTTATTCGCCGCGCCGCGACAAGCGCGACGGAGTGCCTCCGGGTCTCAGGCGCCCGGTGCCTCGCTGCGCCGTTCGGCATGGACGTAGAGCGGCTTGGCGCGCCCTTCGACCACTTCCTTGTTGACCAGGATGCTCTCGATGCCGTTCAGGCCCGGCAGGTCGAACATCGGGTCGAGCAGGATGGCTTCCATGATCGACCGCAGGCCGCGGGCACCGGTCTTGCGGGCAATCGCCTTGTGGGCGATGGCGCGCATGGCATCCTCGGAGAACTCCAGATGGACGTCCTCCATCTCGAACAGGCGCTGGTACTGCTTGACCAGGGCGTTCTTCGGCTTGCTCAGGATTTCGACCAGCGCGCTCTCGTCCAGATCGGACAGGGTGGCCAGCACCGGAAGACGGCCGATGAACTCGGGGATCAGACCGAACTTCAGCAGATCCTCGGGCTCGACCTCGTGCAGGATCTCGCCGGTCGCGCGCTCGTCGGCGGAACGCACATCGGCGCCGAAGCCGATGCTGGTGCCCTTGCCGCGCTGGGCGATGATCTTGTCCAGGCCTGCGAAGGCGCCGCCGCAGATGAACAGGATGTTGCTGGTGTCGACCTGCAGGAATTCCTGCTGCGGATGCTTGCGCCCGCCCTGCGGCGGCACGGAGGCGACGGTGCCCTCCATGATCTTCAGCAGAGCCTGCTGCACGCCCTCGCCCGACACGTCGCGGGTGATCGACGGGTTGTCGGACTTCCGGCTGATCTTGTCGACCTCGTCGATGTAGACGATGCCGCGCTGCGCCCGCTCCACATTGTAGTCGGCGGCCTGCAGCAGCTTGAGGATGATGTTCTCGACATCCTCGCCGACATAACCGGCTTCGGTCAGCGTCGTGGCGTCGGCCATGGTGAAGGGAACGTCGATGATGCGGGCCAGGGTTTGGGCCAGCAGCGTCTTGCCGCAGCCGGTCGGGCCGATCAGCAGGATGTTCGACTTCGCCAGTTCGACGTCGTTGTGCTTCGTCCCATGGGCGAGGCGCTTGTAATGGTTGTGGACCGCCACCGACAGCACGCGCTTGGCGTAGGACTGTCCGATGACGTAATCGTCGAGCACCGCATGAATGTCGCGCGGAGTCGGAACCCCGTCGCGGGACTTCACGAGGGTCGTCTTGTTCTCCTCGCGAATGATGTCCATGCACAGTTCGACGCATTCATCGCAGATGAACACCGTCGGACCGGCAATCAGCTTGCGGACCTCGTGCTGGCTCTTGCCGCAGAAGGAGCAGTAGAGCGTATTCTTCGAATCGCCGCTGCTGGACTTGCTCATCGGTACTCCGTCATCTCGCGGGAGGCGTGATCCTCGAGGACCATGCCCGTTCGCGGCGCCCCCCGACGCCGGTCCTACTCAGGTTATCGCGGACGACGCCCGCGACAAGGTCATGCGCCGATCTGGCGACGCATCACGATCCGCATATCCGGGTCCCTCTTCGGGACTCTCCCCCTATGACCGGATCGTGTCACTGCCATTCAACAACAGCGTCACGACCCGATCAACCCTTTGTTGGGAGGGCTCAGGACCAGCGGCTCACGAATGGTCCACGCCCGGACGCTTCTCCACCACCTCGTCGATCAGGCCGAAGGCCTTCGCTTCTTCCGGTGACATGAACTTGTCGCGCTCCATGGCGGTCTCGATGGTGTCGAGATCCTGGCCGGTGTGCTTGACGTAGATGTCGTTCAGGCGCGAGCGCAGCTTCAGGATTTCCTGGGCCTGGATCTCGATGTCCGAGGCCTGGCCCTGGGCGCCGCCCGACGGCTGGTGGATCATGATGCGGCTGTTGGGCAGCGAGAAGCGCTTGCCCGGCGCGCCGGCGGCCAGCAGCAGCGAGCCCATCGAAGCGGCCTGACCCATGCAGACCGTCGACACCTGCGGACGGATGTACTGCATGGTGTCGTAGATGGCGAGGCCGGCCGAGACGTAGCCGCCCGGCGAATTGATGTAGAGCGCGATGTCCTTGTTCGGGTTCTCCGACTCAAGGAACAGCAGCTGCGAGCAGATCAGGCTGGCGACGGCGTCGTTCACTCCGCCGATCAGGAAGATGATCCGCTCCTTCAGCAGGCGCGAATAGATGTCGTACGCGCGCTCGCCCCGGTTGGTCTGTTCGATGACCATCGGGACCAGAGCATTCATCTTCGGCTCGAAGTCGTACATGTGTTCTTCCCTGCCCCCGCAGTTGGCTGAACCGGTGATCGTCGCCGGTACGGAACCACATATAGGAACCTTTGGGGGCGGATGGTAGTCCGCCCCCACTCCTTTTGGGGAGTTAGGTGGCCTCAGCCTCGTCCTCGTCCTTCGTCAGGTCTTCGACGCTGACGGTCTTCTCGGTCACCTTGGCCTGATCCAGGATGTGATCGACGACCTTGTCCTCGAAGATCGGGGCGCGGAGATTCTCGAGCGCCTGCTGGTTCTGCTTGAAGAACTCGAACACCTGACGCTCCTGACCGGGGAAGCGGCGGGCTTCGTTGATCAGGGCGCGGTTCACCTCGTCCTGGGTGACCTGGATGTTGTTGCGGCGGCCGACTTCCGACAGCAGCAGACCCAGGCGGACGCGGCGCTCGGCGATCGAGCGGTACTCGGCCTTCAGCTCGTCCTCGGACTTGTTGGCGTCCTCGCCGGCCGTGCCGTTCTTCAGCTCTTCCTGCAGGCGGGCCCAGATGCCCTCGAACTCGATGTCGACCATGCCGGCCGGCACCTCGAACGAATGGGCCTCGGCCAGCTTGTCGAGCAGCTGGCGCTTCACGCGCAGCCGCGACAGGCCGTCATACTCGCCCTTGATGCGGTCGCGGATGGCTTCGCGCATCTTCTCCAGGCTCTCCATGCCGAACTCCTTGGCGAGTTCGTCATTGACCTCGGCCGGGACGTTCTTGCGCAGCTCCTTCACGTCGACCTCGAAGACCGTCGCGGCGCCCTTCAGGCGCTCGTGCGGGTAGTCCTCCGGGAAGGTGACGTTGACGGTGCGGTGCTCGCCGGCCTTGGCGCCGACCAGCTGCTCCTCGAAGCCCGGCACGAAGCGGCCGGCGCCCAGCTCCAGCGGATAGTCCTTGCCGTCCATGCCCGGCAGGGCCTCGCCATCGACGGAACCCGCGAAGTCGATGACGGCGATGTCGCCGGTCTCGGCAGCGCGATCCTCGGTGACCGGGGCCTGGGTCGAGTGGGCCGAGGCCAGACGGTTCAGAGCCTCTTCCACCGATTCGTCGGTGACCTCGGCGACCGGCTTCTCCAGCTCGATGCCGGTGAAGTCGCCCGGCTCGACGTCCGGCAGCAGCTCGACCGCCATCTTGTAGGTGAGGTCGCCGCCGTCCTCGTACTTCTCGACCTCGATCTTCGGCTGCAGGGCGACGCGCAGGCCGCGCTCGCTCAGCGCCTGGCGCGAGCTGTCGGAGATGGCGTCCTCCAGCACCTCGGACAGCACGCCGCCGAAATAGCGCTGCTTGATCACGGTGACCGGCACCTTGCCCGGACGGAAGCCCGGCAGCTGGACCGTGCGGCGCAGCTCTTCCAGCTTGCCGTTCACCTTCTCTTCGATGTCCTTGGCGGAAATGACGACCTGAAATTCGCGCTTGAGGCCGTCGGTGCTGGTCTCGGTGATGTTCATCGGAACGAAAGCCTATCTCGTTGGTCCGGCCCGGCGGCGCCCGTCCGGGCGGCCCGAATCCGTGTTGTCCATGCGGTCCAAGGTGTTGCCATGGTGCGGGCGAAGGGACTTGAACCCATACGACCGAAGTCACTGGAACCTAAATCCAGCGCGTCTACCAATTCCGCCACGCCCGCGTTCATGGCAAAGGCAGCCGCGACGGGTGCGCAAACACCCGCCGGACCGCCGGCGAAGTCCGGTCTATAGCACAGCGCGCCGGAAGCAAACAGGCAAAATGGCCCCTCTCAACAGAGCGCCGGAGGGATCGACGGCCCGCCGGTCGGCGTCACCCCCCGGCCTTGGTCAGCGACCGCACCGCGGACGAGGCGATGATGCGCCCCTCGCCGCTATAGGCCTCGTGGTTGGCGTCGATCTCGCCCAACCGGTAGCGGTAGTTGATCATCATCCCCAGCGACTGTTTCAGCCCCTTGGCCGACCGGTCGGCCAGCCAGTTCAGCCGTTCCATCCGGGCCCCGTTGGTCAGGTGGAAATGGGCCACCGGGTCCAGCGCGCGGGCGCGGCCATGACCCTTCGCCTCCTGCACCACGGTCAGGTATTGGGCGCACATCCGCATCAAGGGGCCGCGCAGCCGCTTCTGCAACTCCTCGTCCTCCACCCAGCCGGGGCGGGACAGCGCGCGGGCGAGCAGCGGCGATTCGTCGGCGACGATGCCGCCCTCGGCCGGCGCCCCAGCCATCGTCGCCCCATCTTCGCCATGTTCCAGTTCGGTCAACCGCTCGGCGATGCGCTCGGCCTCGGTGCTGCTCAGCACGGCGTCGCCGTCGCGGTCGAGCGTCCGGTCGAACCAGCGGCGGAAACCGGGGATCGGCGACAGGGTGGCGTAGCACTTGATGTTGGGGAATTCGGTCGCCAGCCCATCGACCACCCGCTTGATCAGGAAATTGCCGAAGCTGATGCCGGCCAGCCCGACCTGGGCGTTGGAGATCGAATAGAAGATGGCGCTGTCGGCGCTCTTGGGGTCGCAGACCGGGGCGGTGGGGTCGAGCAGCGCCTGCACATTGTCCGACATGCCCTGGACCAGAGCCACCTCGACGAAGATCAGCGGCTCGTGCGGCATGCGCGGGTGGAAGAAGGCGAAGCAACGCCGGTCCGAATCGAGCCGGTCCTTCAGGTCCTGCCAGCCGCTGATCTCGTGCACCGCCTCGTACTTGATCAGCTTTTCCAGCAGCGAGGCCGGGCTGTCCCAGGTGATGCGGTGCATTTCCAGGAAACCGACGTCGAACCAGGCACGCAGCAGGTTCTTCAGGTCGTCCTCCAGCGCCTGCAGCAGCGGTTCGCCGCGCGCCATCTCCATCAGCTCCGCCCGCAGATCGACCAGGAACTTGACGCCTTCCGGCAGGGCGTTGAACTGGGTCAGCAGGCGCAGGCGCGGAGGCTCCAGCGCGCGGCGGAGCGCCCGCTCGGCGTGGCCGCGGGCAACCGGGTCGGCCGCCGCCTGGAAGGTCGCCATCGCGTCCACCACCGCGTCGCGGCCGACATCGAAGTCGCGCGCGAGCATAAGAAGGAAGTTGCGGCGGCCCTGGGGGTCGAGAGCCAGATAGGTGCGGCCGAGCTGGGCGGCGCGGGCACGGGCCGAAACCTCGCCGCCGCGCGATTCCAGACAGGCTTCGATCTGCTCCTTCAGCCGTTCGGCATCCTCCCGGGGCAGATGGGTGCGCGGCGGCGCGCCGACCGCGCCGCGGGCCGATGCCGCGATCTCGCGCCAGCGGGTGCGCAGGTTGTCCAGCGCGCGGTCGAAGAAGTTGGGCTGCGCGGCCTGGGATGGCGGCACAGGATCCAGCGTGGTCGTGTCGGGTGCGTCGCTCATGCCCCGGAGTCTGGCCCGCCTCGGCCGGCGCCGCAAGGGGGCGCGTGGACGCTGCCGTCGGAAGTACCTCCGACGTTGCGCTGCAGCGGCCTTCGGCAGGTGTCAGCCCTGCGCCTTCAATGCCTTCAGCACAGCGGGAAGCGCCCCCGCCAGATCGTCGGAGATCAGGCCGGGGCCGAGCGCCTGCCCGGCTTCGCCATGCAGCCAGACGGCGGTGCAGGCGGCCTCGAACCCGTCCATCCCCTGCGACAGCAGGCCCAGCACGATGCCGGCCAACACGTCGCCGGTCCCGGCGGTCGCCAGATCGGGCGGCGCGTTCACATTGACCACGGCGCGGCCGTCGGGCGCGGCGACCACGGTGTCCGCCCCCTTCAGCACCACCACGGCGCCCGACCGGGCGGCGGCGGCGCGCACCCGCGACAGCTTGTCGCCGTCCATGCCGACGGAATCGCCGAACAGCCGGGCGAACTCCCCCTCATGCGGGGTCAGGACGCAGCGCTTGTCCAACCGGTCGAGCAGTTCGTCCGCCGATTCGGCGAAGCTGGTCAGCGCATCGGCATCCAGCACGCAGGCCTTGCGGGCGTCCAGCGCTGCCGTCACCGCGGCGCGGGTCTGCGCGCCCCTGCCCGCCCCCGGCCCGATCAGCACCGCGTTCTTCCGCTGGTCCTGCAGCAGGCGGGCGAAGGCGCCGACATCCTCCAGCGGATCGACGATCACACTGGCGCAGCCGGCGGCATAGATCGGGAAGGCCTCCGGCGGACAGGCGATGGTGACCAACCCGGCACCGGCCCGCAAGGCGGCGACCGAAGCCAGCCGCGCCGCCCCCGTCATCCGCGCACCGCCGAGAACCACGGCATGGCCACGCCCATATTTGTGACCGTCCATCGCCGGCCAGGGGAAGCGGTGGCGCCACAGCGACGGCTCGTTGACGGCGGTCTGCGGGGCGATGCCGTCCAGCACCCGCTCCGGAATGCCGATGTCGGCGACCACCACCTCGCCGCACAGGGTACGGCCGGGCAACAGCACATGGCCGGGCTTGCGGCGGAAAAAGGTGACGGTCAGCGCCGCCTGGGGCGCGGCGCCCAGCACCCGGCCGCTGTCGCCGTGCAGGCCGCTCGGCACGTCCACCGCCACCACCGTGCGCCCCTCCATCGCCTCGACGATGGCGCGGGCGAGGCCGTCGAGCGGCCGGGACAGGCCAGCGCCGAACAGCGCGTCGATGACCAGGGGATTGCCCTTGAGGATGTAGGGATCGGCCGCCTCGATCGGGCCGGGCCAGCGGTCGGCGGCCACCGCGGCGTCGCCGGTGAGGGCCGAGCGCGTGCCGAGCAGCGCCAGCCGCACCGGCCAGCCGGCCTCCAGCAGAAGCCGCGCGATCACGAAACCGTCGCCGCCATTGTTGCCGGGGCCGCAGAGCACGGCAGTCGGATGCGGCGCCCAGCGTTCGCACACCGCGCGGACCACGGCGGCGCCGGCGGCCTCCATCAGGGCCGGGCCGGGTACCCCGGCGGCGATGGCCAGCTGGTCGGCCCGATACATCTCCGCGACGGACAGAAGCTCATCCATCCCCCACTCCCCGGCATTGCCTTCCATTGCGGGCGAACCCTGCAAGGGCGAATCGGATCGCCCCCACTCTACCCGTGGGCTGCGTCTTTGCCCGGAACGGACGATGCAGACAAGCATAAACGCCCGCGGGACGGCCAGCCAGCCGTGCGGACGATAAGAAAAGCGAATTTTAAGAGGAAGAAGAGGGAAGATGGGGCGATGGATGGGACTCGAACCCACGACCACTCGGACCACAACCGAGGGCTCTACCAACTGAGCTACCACCGCCGCCGTCAGCGTTTCCGCCGTCGGGAGCCGCGTTATCCTCCACCTCGGCTTTCCGGTCAAGCGCCTTTTTCGCGAAAAGTGAAAAAACTTCTTTCGGGACCGGCAGGCACCCCTTTCGCCGGGAACAACCGCCTTCGATGGCGCGCAGGCAGCGGAGCGCTTGCGCCATTTGCACAAATATTGTTCACTCCGCTGAATCCTTCGGCAGCACCCTGCCCCATCGGACGGCATCCGACCGTCTTATGACCAGTGTCGATGCCGCCGGACCGGATCGGCCGAATGTGGCACGCTCCATGCTTACCGTCGTCGCTGTCGGCAGTGCCGTGGACGGTGCCTGCCGGCGTTGGCACCTCGTACACGAGAGACCCATGAAGAAGATCGAAGCCATCATCAAGCCGTTCAAACTCGACGAGGTGAAGGAAGCCCTTCACGAAGTCGGGATCAAGGGGATCACCGTCACCGAAGCCAAGGGCTTCGGCCGCCAGAAGGGCCACACCGAGCTTTACCGCGGCGCGGAATATGTCGTGGACTTCCTGCCGAAGGTGAAGATCGAGGTGGTGATGGAAGACTCCCTGGTGGAACGGGCGATCGAGGCGATCCAGCAGGCCGCCCATACCGGCCGCATCGGCGACGGCAAGATCTTCGTCACGCCCGTGGAGGAAGTGGTCCGCATCCGCACCGGCGAAAAGGGTGCCGACGCGATCTGATCGCGTCCGGCCGCCCCTTCAGCCCTTCCAACCGGCTCCCTTCCGACCAGCATCCGCCAACATGCGCCGCTTTCCCCACCCCCTCGCGCCGGCCCCTGCCGCACCCTTCGCCGAACGGCCGGTGGCCGCTTATGGCGAACGTGCGACTTTTTGGGTTGGCGCGTTGTACGGGGAAGAAAGGCGTGAGATAACGTCCGCCGCGAGCGCCGCCCTCCGCCGCCGAAGCCCCGAAGGGGCTGGGGCGGCGGCTTGACGCAGCGGGATCCAACCCTCTTAAAGCGTGGAAAAAGAGACATGTCCGACATCAGCAAGGTCTTCGACCTGATCAAGGAACACGACGTCAAGTACGTGGACCTGCGCTTCACCGACCCGCGCGGCAAGCTGCACCACACGGCCCAGCACGTCTCGACCATCGACGAGGATGTGTTCGAGGACGGCATCATGTTCGACGGTTCCTCGATCGCCGGCTGGAAGGGCATCGAAGAGTCGGACATGATCCTGAAGCTGGACCCGACGACGGCCGTCATGGATCCGTTCGCCGCCCAGCCGACGCTGAACATCCTCTGCGACGTGTATGATCCCGGCACCGGCGGCGCCTACGCCCGCTGCCCGCGCGGCATCGCCAAGGCCGCCGAGAAGTACACGGCGTCGGCCGGCATCGGCGACACCGTCTTCTTCGGTCCGGAAGCCGAGTTCTTCGTGTTCGACGACGTCAAGTACTCCGTCGACATGAACAAGGTGTCGTACGAGTTCGCTTCGGACGAGGGTTCCTACTCGTCGGGCAAGGAGTATGAGGACGGCAACCTGGGTCACCGCCCGGGCACCAAGGGCGGCTATTTCCCGGTCGCCCCGATCGACAGCTGCAACGACCTGCGCGCCGAGATGCTGAGCGTCCTGGCCGAGATGGGCGTTCCGGTCGAGAAGCACCACCACGAGGTGGCCGCCGCCCAGCACGAGCTGGGCATCAAGTTCGACACGCTGGTCCGCACCGGCGACAACATGCAGTACTACAAGTACGTGGTGCACAACGTCGCCCACGCCTACGGCAAGACCGCGACCTTCATGCCGAAGCCGGTGTTCGGCGACAACGGTTCGGGCATGCACTGCCACCAGTCGATTTGGAAGGACGGCCAGCCGCTGTTCGCCGGCAACCAGTATGCCGACCTGTCGGAGCTGGCGCTGTTCTACATCGGCGGCATCATCAAGCACGCCAAGGCGCTGAACGCCTTCACCAACCCGTCCACCAACAGCTACAAGCGTCTGGTCCCGGGCTATGAGGCTCCGGTGCTGCTGGCCTACTCGGCCCGCAACCGTTCGGCCTCCTGCCGCATCCCGTACGTCGCCTCGCCGAAGGGCAAGCGCGTCGAGGTCCGTTTCCCGGATCCGTCGGCCAACCCGTACCTGGCCTTCGCCGCCATGCTGATGGCCGGCCTGGACGGCATCCAGAACAAGATCCATCCGGGCGACGCGATGGACAAGAACCTGTACGACCTGCCGGCCGAAGAGCTGGCCAAGGTTCCGACCGTCTGCGGTTCGCTGCGCGAAGCCCTGAACTCCCTGCGCGAGGACAACGAGTTCCTGCGCAAGGGCGACGTCTTCACGCAGGACATGATCGACGGCTACATCGACCTCCGCACGGAAGAGATGATGGCTTTCGAGACCATGCCGCACCCGATCGAGTACAAGATGTACTACTCGGTTTGATGTTGCCCCGCGGCGTCCGGCAACGGGCGCCGCTGCGGGTTCCGCATCATTCGAAAGCCGCCCCCGGTTCGCGCCGGGGGCGGTTTTCTTTTTTGGCTTGGTCCATCCAGACGCCGACGTCCGGCGGCGCGCAGCCCTTGCGCTCGGCACAATCGGCCTTCGCGCAACTGCAGGCAGGGAACAGGCAGCCGTCGCCGTTCAGGTCGGTTGCCCGCACCGCGAGGTCGTAGCGGACGCCGCGCATGATGGCGGGGCCGGCGGTGCTGTGGCGCTCGTAATGCTCCACGACATGGCGCACGCGGGTGAGCAATTCTCGCCGTTGATCCTGTCCCGGGTCCATGCAGTCGCCCCCAGTCGCCAGTGATTGCAGACATGAACAGGGACGCCCGAGAGCCGCGTCCTGTTCCGGCATCCAAGCGCAGTACGGCGCAAGGGGAAGCCGACGCACAGGAATGATGCGGCGGCCCGGCTGTTGCCACGCCAACGATCAGGAATGATCGATCGAAACGAGTGACCAGGATGGGAGAGCAAGATGGATCGTGATCGACTGCACCGCGTCGCCAAGGCACTGGGCGACGTGCCCCTCTACGAGAAGCACCACACCGGTGAACTCATCACCATGCGCCTGCGCGACTCCCTGGCCGACAATCCCGGCTATGACGAGGAGGAGGTGGACAAGACGCTGCTGGAACTGGCGCGGGTGGCACTGGAGGCGGCGGAATAGCGGGACCGAGGGTGACGAAGCGGCGGTCGGCCTGTTGGTGGGGGTGAAGCGTCCACCGAAGGGAGAATGCCGCCATGGCCGAGGATAAGACCTCCGATATGCCGCAAAATGATCGGTCCGGCAGTGACCGCCCGGCGACCAAGCCGATCCCGGTGAAGCCGGCGGTCGAGCCGATGAGCGACAAGGACGAAGCACCGCAGGGCACGCCGGGAACGGGCGAGAACATCGATCCGAAGACCGGCGAGACCTATGTGCAGGGGATCGGCGGAGCGTGATGCGCGGCGGGCGTGATGGATAGGCGTCGCCTGGCGGTGCCTCCACCCTGCCCCTCCCCCGCCATCGGACGGACCTTCGGTCCGCCGGAAGCGGGAGAGGGAACTGCCGCCGTCCTCTGTCAAACCTCACAAACGCAGCCCCAAAACGAAAAGGGCCGGCTCACACGAGCCGGCCCTTTCGTATTCAACCCGTCCGCGTCACGCCACGAAGGGCGGAACGGCGGTGAAGTTGGCGGCCTTTTCGACGACATGGCCGACGCGCAGCAGCGTCTCCTCGTCGAAGGGGCGGCCGATCAACTGGAGGCCGAGCGGCAGGCCATCGGCGCCGAGGCCGGCCGGGACCGACATGGCCGGCAGGCCGGCGAGGTTGATCGGAACGGTGAAGACATCGTTCAGGTACATCTGCACCGGATCGTCCATCTTCTCGCCGATGGCGAAGGGCGTGCTGGGGGCGGTCGGCGTCAGGATCACGTCGCAGCTCTTGAACGCCTCGTCGAAGTCCCACTTGATGCGCGTGCGCACCTGACGGGCCTTGTTGTAGTAGGCGTCATAATAGCCGGCCGAAAGCACATAGGTGCCGATCAGGATGCGGCGCTGCACTTCCTTGCCGAAGCCGGCGCCGCGGGTGTTCTCGTACATCTCCTTGAGGTTGCCGCCCTCGACCCGCAGGCCGTAGCGCACGCCGTCATAGCGCGCGAGGTTGGACGACGCCTCGGCCGGCGCGATGATGTAATAGGCGGCCAGCGCGTATTTGGTGTGCGGCAGGCTGACCTCGACCGGCTCGGCACCGGCCTCCTTCAGCCAGGCGATGCCCTGGTCCCACAGCGCGGCGATCTCCGGCGACAGGCCCTCCACCCGGTATTCCTTCGGGATGCCGACGCGCAGGCCGCGGATGTCGCCGGTCAGCGCGGCGCGGAAATCCGGAACCGGCATGTCGACGGAAGTGGAGTCCTTCGGGTCGAAACCGCACATGGAACGCAGCATGATCGCCGCATCCTCGACCGTGCGGGTCATCGGCCCGGCCTGGTCCAGCGAGGAGGCGTAGGCGACGATGCCCCAGCGCGAGCAACGGCCGTAGGTCGGCTTGATGCCGACGGTGCCGGTGTAGCCGGCCGGCTGGCGGATCGAGCCGCCGGTGTCGGTGCCGGTGGCACCCAGCGCGGCGCGCGCGGCGATTACCGCGGCGGAACCGCCCGACGAACCGCCGGCGACGATCTTCTTCTCCCAGGCGCCCGGCGCACCGGGGCTCCAGGGGCTGACCGTCTCGCCCTGGTGGGCGGTGATGGTGGCGGAGCCCATGGCGAACTCGTCCAGGTTCACCTTGCCCAGCATGACGGCGCCGTCGCGCCACAGCTGGGACGTGACCGTGGACTCGTACTCCGGCTTGAAGCCGTCCAGGATGTGGCTGCCGGCGGTGGTCGAAACGCCCTTGGTGCAGAACAGATCCTTCACCGCAATGGGCAGGCCGTCCATCGGCCCGGCCTCTCCCTTCGCGCGGCGCCCGTCGCTGGCCTTGGCCATCGACAGGGCGGCGTCGGGGGTCTCGGTGATGAAGATGTTGAAGGGCCGCACGGCCTCGACCGCGCGCACATGCGCCTCGGTCAACTCGACCGCGGTGAACTCCTTCTTGGCGAGGCCGTCGAGGGCCTCCGCCATCGTCAGATGCGTGAGCGCCGTCATCACTCGACCACCTTGGGCACGACGTAGAAGCCTTCGGCCGTTTCCGGACCGTTCGACAGGACCTGCGCGGCGTAACCGCCGTCGGTGACCTCGTCCTTGCGGCGGCGCAGCTTTTGCGCGGCCACGCTGGTCATCGGCGGCACGTCCTTCGTGTCGACCTCGTTGAGCTGTTCCACGAAGGTCAGAATCTGGCTCAGTTCCCCAGCCAGGGATTCCAGTTCCTCGTCCGGCACCTTGATGCGGGCCAGATGCGCGATCTTGGCCACCGTGGCCTTGTCGAGCGACATGCCTCTACTCTCTTCCAAAACATTGGAAATCGGCCGCGAAGCTATCACCCGCGCCGGCATACCGCAACGTTTGCGGCCCGCGATCCGCTCAGAAGGCGTCCGGATTGCCCGCGGAGGGGCCGGCTGCTAGCGCCAGAGGGCATCCACAGGATCGGCAAGTGGTCTGCTGGAGCACCTGCAGGACCCGCGCATCGGGCAGCACCAGCCCAAGCGCGCGTTCAACCTCGGCGATCTGGCGCTTATGGTCGGTGCTGGCGCCGCAGGCCGCATCCAGCATGGCGCCATAGTCCGACCGCGGCTGCGCCGTGATCGCCTGCGCAGCGCCGGCGGCGAAAAGCCCGGCGCCGCCGGCCGCCAGCCCGGCCAGCACCGCACGCCGGTTCGCCCCTGTCCCAGTCCTGCTCATCCGTCCGCTCCGTCGATGGGTTCGGGCTGCGCGCCGGGGGCAGCCGTTTCCACAGGGAACCGACTATACGCCGCGCGGTCCGGACCGCCAGCGGCCGAATCATTAAATAGCCGCAAGCTCAGGCGGCGATGCGCGTGGCCGAATGCCAGCTGGCATGGTCCATGCCCAGCTTGAACAGCGCGATCGGCTCGCCCCAGGGCGTCACCCGCGTTTCCAGCGCCACCGGCACCAAGCCCAGCTTCGCATAGAGCAGGAGGGCCGGCGTGTTGGTGTTGAAGCAGTAGAGGGTCAGTTCGGGCAGGTGATGATGGCCGAAGGCGCGGTCGATCATCGTCCGCACCAGATATTCGGCGATGCCACGGCGGCGCAGGGTCGGGTCGACGCTGACATTGCCGATGCTGGCCGTCCGCCCATCCTCGAAGGTGGCGTAGTTGGCATAGCCGGCGACCCGCTCCCGCCCATTCTCGGACAGGGTTGCGACGGTCGGATCGCGGCGGGTGCCCAGCGTGGCCCGGACCTGATCCGGGGTCAGCGGCCAGGCCGCGCGCGGGAACAGGAAATACAATTCTTCCGCGCTGCGGGGAAATCCGCAGATGGACGGGATGTCGCCATCGGCAAGCGGCCGGTGCGACAGGATGGGCGGGGTCGATGCGCTGCTCATGCTTAGAAGAATAAGTATCTTGAACAACAACTCAAGCGGTCTTGCGGTGACAAGGCTGCGGCCCTATGGTCGGGTCATGATCCACACCCTCTCCGAACTCGCGGCCCGTCTGGGCAAAAACCAACGTTTGCTCGGCCTTGACGTCGGCACCAAGACTGTCGGGCTGGCGGTTGCCGATCCGGGACTGATCGTCGCATCCCCGATCGGCACCCTGAAGCGCACCAAATTCACCCAGGACGCGCGCGAGCTCGGCAAGACCATCCGCGATTACGGCATCGGCGGGCTGGTGGTCGGGTTGCCGCTGAACATGGACGGGACGGAGGGGCCGCGGGCCGAATCGGTGCGCGCCTTCGCCAAGAACCTGCTGGAGCGCCCCGATCTGCTGGGCTGGGAGGCGGAACTCGCCTTCTGGGACGAGCGTCTCTCGACCTCCGCCGTGGAGCGCTTCATGATCGGCGAGGCGGACATGACCCGCAAACGCCGGGACGAGGTCGTCGACAAGATGGCCGCAGCGTACATCCTTCAGGGCGCGCTCGACATGCTGGCGAACCAGCGCCGCCTCGCCGCGGAGGCGGAAGAAGAGGATGGCCGGGACGACGATTCCGACGACCGGGACTGAAACGGGGTCCGACGACAGTTCAATCGGAGACAGCCGGCCGAAGCAGCGCGGCGCGGCGAAGCAGTCCTGACGGGTCAACTCCCTGCGACCACAGCAGGGCGCCGGCTTTGACCAGAGCGGCTGGCGTAGCGGGGGTAAGCGCCAGCGCGCGGCAATAGCCCCCCTCCGCGAGATCGGCGTGGCCGGCCTCGGCCAGCTTCTCCGCCGCCGCCAGCAGGCCGTCCATCGCCATGGCGAGATCGCCGTCAAGGTTCAGCGCCCCGGCGAAAGCCTGCACCGCGCCCGCCAAATCGCCCTGGCTTTCCAGCACCAGCCCATAGCAGGCCCACCAGACGGGAACGCCTGGGCGGGCCGTGATGGCTTGGGCGATCAACTCCTGCGCCTCGGCCCAGCGCTCGGTCTGCGCGGCGATCAGGCCTTGGCGGTAGATGCTTTCGGCCTGATCCGGCGTCATTGGCTCGTGTCCCTTCCTATGGCGTGCATTCTTACGAGTCGCGCCTTACGACTCGGCGCGGCCGAGCTGGTCCATCAACTCGCGCCACTCGCGCTTGGACAGGCCGCTGGCCTCCTGCGTCACCGGCTCGCCGTCCAGCAGGCGCTTCACCACGTCCAGGCCGGTGCGCGACAGATGGGCGCCGCCCATGCGGTATTCGGTGAAGGATTCGTAGACCGCCGGAACCCAGCGCTTCACCACGTCCAGCATCGCCTCGGCATAGACGCGGATCTCGTACTGGGCATGGCTGTCGGCGCGCAGCGACAGGAAGTGCAGGAGATTGTGGAGATCGACCTTCCAGTACCACTGCGTGTAGTAGTTCAGCGACAGGTTCATCCGCGCCAGCTCGCGCGCCAGACCCTGGCGGGACGGATCGATGACGGTGCCGTCCTCGCGGTGGTTCAGCATCTCCTCATAGTGGCTGTAGGCGCGTTCGGAATCCTCGCGCAGCAGCCGCATGACGTCGGCGGCCTCCTCGCCTTCCAGCACGTCGCCGCGGCCCTGCCGGTTGACCACCGCCTGGGCGCCCAGCTGTTCCGGAGCCGGAACGTAGAACTCGCGGTCGAGGATGGAGTAGCGGGCCGAATACTCGTTCACGTTCGCGGTGCGGTGGCGAATCCACTGGCGAGCGACGAAGATCGGCAGCTTCACATGGAACTTGATCTCGCACATCTCGAACGGGGTCGAGTGGCGGTGGCGCATCAGATACTTGATGAGACCGGAATCCTCGCTGACCTTCTTGGTGCCCTTGCCATAGGACACGCGCGCCGCCTGCACGACCGCCGCATCGTCGCCCATATAGTCGATGACGCGGACGAAGCCGTGGTCCAGCACCTCCAGCGGCTGATAGAGGATGTCCTCCAGGGCCGGAACGGTGGCGCGGCGGGTGGTGGCGGTGACGGCGCGCAGGCGATCGATTTCGTCGCGCTGCTCGGGCGTGATCGGCATGGTGACTCCGGGGTTACGGTGCCGGCTGTCTTATCAGACCGCGTGGCTATCGGGAACGGTGAACGAACGGTCGTGCCCGCGTCAACGCAACGCATTCGGCGATCATGCACACACCCCCTTCCCTTGCCGGACGGGAGTGCCTATATTCGCGTCGTCGGTTCGCCGACTATGGCGATAAACGCCTTGTGGAATAAGCGTTGTGGACCCGGGGGCGGTACCCGGCGCCTCCACCAACCATACACCGGACTCGTTGACCGGGGTCGTTGGGGGCGAAACAGGATCGACACGCGTGGTAAAGGCATGGTTTTCGCTCGGCATGGTTCCGCCGTTATCGGGCCGTTGCAATAGTTGCCAACGACAACGTTGCTCAGGCTCGCCTCGCTGCCTAACGGCGGCTGGTAGCCTAAACCTAATCCCCGAGGGTTAGCGCCTAAGGGTGGGGCCGTGGGCCGCCTAGCAACAGAAGGCCCACACCTCTTCTTCCCAGCGTCCGCAACCGGCTTTCCCGCCGGCAGGACGCGAGACCGATGCATCAGGGACCCGCCCAAGCATGCCGAAAGAGCAGCTCCGCTATGACCGCATGGTCGAAACCGCGTTGCGCGGCGTTGTCCGCGACGCGCTGACCGAGGTTGCCGAGCGCGGCTTGCCGGGCAATCACCATTTCTACCTGACCTTCCGCACCGGTTTCCCCGGCGTCGAGATTCCCGACTATCTGGCCTCCCAGTATCCCAACGAAATGACCATCGTGCTGCAGTTCCAGTATTACGGGCTGGACGTGACGGACGATCATTTCGAGGTGACGCTGAGCTTCAACAACGTGCATGAACGGCTGGTCATTCCCTTCGCCGCCATCACCACCTTCGCCGACCCGTCGGTGAATTTCGCCCTGCAGTTCCAGCCTCTGGCCGCCGCCGAATCGGCGGAGGTCTCCTCCATGCCGCCCCGCCCCGCCGCGGAACGCGCCGAGGAAAAGGCGGAGGAAGCCGCCGCCCCGGCCGAAGAGCCGAAGCGCGGCGAGGTCGTGGCTCTGGACGCCTTCCGCAAGAAGTAACCGTCTTCTGCGAATGACCGCCCGGCCGCCCAGCGAGTATGTCGCCACGCTCTGCGAGATGATGGCGCCGCTGGGTGACGTGCGGGCGCGCCGCATGTTCGGCGGCTATGGCCTGTCCATCGACGGGCTGACCTTCGCGCTGGTCGCGGACGACACGCTGTATTTCAAGGCGGACGACGTGAACCGCGGTTCGTTCGCGGAATTGTGCCTGGAGCCCTTCCGGCCGATGCCGGACAAGCCGACCACCCTGTCCTACTACCCGCCACCCGACTCGGCGCTTGACGATCGCGACGAACTGCTGCCCTGGGCCAGATCGGGGTTCGAGGCGGCCTTGCGGGCCGCGGCGAAGAAGGCCGCGAAGGTGAAGCGAAAGTAAAACGCCTTCTCCCGCCTACAGTTCCCTCTCCCCCTGGGGAGAGGGAAATTCACGCTCCCAACTCTCCTCAGATATTCTCCGCCATATGCACCGTCGCGTTGCTGGCCTGGGCGCCGGTGGTGCGCTGGCGCATCTGGCGGGCGAAGCGCAGGGGGTTGGGGAGGAAGTTCAACATCGAGCCGATCTTGCCGACCGACGAAGTCGCCTTGCCCACCGCCATCACGTCGGCCAGCCGGCGGTCGATGAAGGAACGGGTTTCCACATGCCCTTCCGACTGGTCGTCCAGCCAGTAGAAGGTGGAGGAGCTGACCACCGCGGACAGCAGCGCCCGCTTGGTATAGTGGTTGTAGTCGGTGGAGGTGTCGCCGGCGGCGAACCACATGGCGTCCACAGTGCGGTAGAGCAACCGCAGGCCGAGCGCCACATTCTGCGGCATGGCCAGATATGAAATCTGTCGGCGCTTCGCCTCGCGGAAGGGCTCCAGCACCTCGAAATAGGTGCGGACGGCGAGAGAGATGCGCTCGCGCACCTTCATCTCGGCCAGCGGCAGGGCCTCCAGCCGGTCGAGCATCTGGCGGTCGGTCCAGTCGGCGAAATGCTCCACCGCGTCGGTCACGCCGCCGGGGAAGGCCCGCAACAACGCGGAAGGCTCGTGGCCGGCCATCTGGGTGCCGTCGCGCAGGGCCTGCAGGCTCCAGCCGTCGAACACCACATTGGGCAGGCTCGCAACCAGGATATCGTCGCGAAGCGTGTCGATGCTCATAGCCAACTCTCCCTGCGCCCGCCCTCAGGTCCGGGGCGGCGCGTCCGTGGCCGCGGCGAGCGCGGCGTTGATATGATGCATCTCCTCGGTGCAGACGAGGAGCCGCAGATCGTCCATGCGATCAAGATAGAGCACGCCATCCAGGTGGTCGACCTCGTGCTGGACCACACGGGCGTGGAACCCCGATGCCTCGCGTTCGATCCGGGCGCCATCCAGGCCGAAACCGCGATAGCGGATGCGCCCGTAGCGCGGGACCAGACCGCGCAGACCCGGAATCGACAGGCAGCCCTCCCAACCCAGGAGCTTGTCGTCGGACAGCGGCTCGATCACAGGATTGACCAGGACGGTGTTCGCCACCTCCTCCCCCTCGCCGCGATCGGCGGGGACTCGGAACACGACGATCCGCCGCGACTCCGAGATCTGCGGCGCGGCCAATCCGACTCCCGGGGCATCCAGCATGGTGGCGATCATGTCGGCAGCCAGCCGGGCGACGGCGGGATCGGTGGGATCGGCGATGGGCTGCGCGATCTTGCGGAGCACCGGATTGCCCATTCGGGCGATTGGAAGCACTGGCATGCCGCTATATCTGGAGTGCGGATGCGGCCGGAGCAACCGATTCCTGTGGTTCCGATTTCCGTAGGTCCGGCAGGGCTCATGATTGTGGACCGAAGATCCCCTTCACAAAGGCGATGGGGCGTGCTACACACTGCGCCCACACAAGGGGTGCGCCTGCCGCGCATACCTATTTGTTGCCTTTGCGCAACACGGCACACTTGGAAGGGTGACGGTAAACGTGCAAGTTCTGGTCCGAGACAACAACGTCGATCAGGCCCTCCG
Source organism: Alphaproteobacteria bacterium (assembly GCA_046570145.1). Classification (GTDB taxonomy): domain Bacteria; phylum Pseudomonadota; class Alphaproteobacteria; order Azospirillales; family Azospirillaceae; genus Azospirillum. The sequence continues at coordinate 6,807 of JBKHVJ010000132.1, read as the reverse complement.
CGCGCTCAAGAAGAAGATGCAGCGCGAGGGCATTTTCCGTGAAATGAAGCTGCGTCGCAACTACGAGAAGCCCTCGGAGAAGCGTGCGCGTGAGAAGGCTGAAGCGGTGCGTCGCACCCGCAAGCTGCTCCGCAAGCGGATGGAACGCGAGGGCTACTAATCGTCGGTCGCTCTTAGCGACTGCGAAGGGCGCGTGTGATGCGCGCCCAAGACCCCTTGTGTCTTGCACCCGACCGTCCCGCGAACTTCGCGTGGGCGGTTTTGGTGTATCTGCACCATCACGCGCGGCCCGACTGTGCGCCGGGCAAGCGTATTGAATGGTCAGCGAGCCATTGCGCCGCAGCCAGTACCGGAGAGGCCCGATCATGAGCGCGTCCAACCTCACCGCCCGCCAGTCCGTGCCGGCGTTGCGCGCCCGCAAGGGGGGCGAGCCCATCGTCTGCCTGACCGCCTACACCGCCCCGGTGGCCCGGCTGCTCGATCCGCATGTCGATCTGCTGCTGGTCGGCGATTCGCTCGGCATGGTGGTCTACGGGCTGGACAGCACGCTGCCGGTGACGCTGGACATGATGATCGTCCATGGCGCCGCCGTGGTCCGCGCCTCCGAACGGGCCTGCGTCGTCGTCGATCTGCCCTTTGGCAGCTACCAGGAGAGCAAGGAGGCCGCCTTCCGCGCCTCGGCCCGGGTGATGGCCGAGACCGGCGCCCAGGCGGTCAAGCTGGAAGGCGGGCTGGAAATGGCGGAGACGGTGGCCTTCCTGACCGCGCGCGGCATCCCGGTGATGGGCCATGTCGGGCTGACGCCGCAGTCGGTCAACACGCTGGGCGGTTACAAGGCAGTCGGCCGCGACGCCGAGGCGGCGGAGCGGATCGCCGCCGACGCCCGCGCCATCGCCGATGCCGGCGCCTTCACCCTGGTCATCGAAGGCACCATGGAGTCGCTGGCGCGCCGCATCACCGAAGAGGTGGCGATTCCCACCATCGGCATCGGCGGTTCCCCGGCCTGCGACGGGCAAGTGCTGGTCACCGATGACATGCTGGGCCTGTTCGGCGCCTTCCAGCCGAAATTCGTCAAGCGCTATGCCAATCTGGGCGAAACGGTGAGCGAGGCCGCCGCGACCTACGCCGCCGAGGTGCGGACCCGCGCCTTCCCGGGGCCGGAGCATTGCTTCGGAATGAAGAAGGCGGCGGCGGTGTAACGCCCCCTCCCATACATCGTTCTTCCTCCGTTCCGGGCGATCCGGTAAAGTCCGGCCGCTATGGATGCTCCCTCCCCCGCCCTCATCCCGCCCAACGTCGCCGCTTGGTTCCGGTCGCGCGGCTGGACGCCGCACCCGCATCAGGTCGCCATGGTGGAGGCGGCGGAGCGGGGGGAGAGCGCGCTGCTGATCGCGCCCACCGGCGGCGGCAAGACGCTGGCCGGCTTCCTGCCCTCGCTGATCGAACTGGCGGAACGGCCGCGCGAGGGGCTGCACACCCTCTACATTTCGCCGCTGAAGGCGCTGGCGGTGGACATCCAGCGCAACCTGGAACAGCCCATCGCCGAAATGCGGCTGCCGATCCGGGCGGAGACGCGAACCGGCGACACCCCGGAGGCCAAACGCAAGCGCCAGCGCACACACCCGCCGCATATGCTGATGACGACGCCGGAAAGCCTGGCGCTGCTGCTGTCCTACACCGACGCCGACCGGCTGTTCCGCAATCTGCGCTGCGTCATTATCGACGAACTGCATGCGCTGGCCGGCACCAAGCGCGGCGACCTGTTGGCGCTGGGGCTGGCGCGGCTGTCCCGGCTCGCCCCCGCCGCCCGCCGCGTCGGCCTGTCGGCCACGGTGGCGGAGCCGGAGCGGCTGCTGGCCTGGCTGTCGCGGCGCGGCCGGCATGACGGCACCGAGTCCGACGACGTGCGCCTCGTGCTTGGCCGTTCCGGCGCCCAGGCGGAGGTGGAGATCCTGACCTCGCAGGAACGGGTGCCCTGGGCCGGCCACATGGCGATGCATGCCATGAAGGAAATCTACGAGCGCATCCGCCGCCAGCGCACCACCCTGCTGTTCGTCAACACCCGCGCCCAGGCGGAGCTGGTGTTCCAGGCGCTGTGGCGGGTCAACGACGACAATCTGCCCATCGCGCTCCACCACGGTTCTCTGGCGGTGGAGCAGCGCCGCAAGGTCGAGGGCGCCATGGCGCGCGGCGAGTTGCGGGCGGTGGTCGCCACCTCCTCGCTCGATCTCGGCATCGACTGGGCGGCGGTCGACCTCGTGGTGCAGATCGGCGCACCCAAGGGGTCGAGCCGGCTGGTCCAGCGCATCGGCCGCGCCAACCATCGTCTCGGCGAACCGAGCCGCGCCCTGCTGGTCCCCGCCAACCGCTTCGAAGTGCTGGAATGCCGCGCCGCGCTGGAGGCCGTCCACGACCACACGCTGGACGGCGAGGCGCCGCGGCCGGGGGGACTGGACGTGCTGGCCCAGCATCTGCTCGGCATGGCCTGCGCCGCGCCTTTCCTGGCCGACGAGCTGTATGACGAGGTGGTCTCCGCCGCCCCCTATGCCGCGATGACCCGAGACGAGTTCGACGACGTGCTGGATTTCGTCGCCACCGGCGGCTACGCGCTCGGCGCCTATGAACGCTTCCAGCGCCTCAAGCTGCGCGAGGACGGGCGGATGGCGGTGGCCGGCCCGGCGGTGGCGCGTCAGTACCGGATGAATGTCGGCACCATCACGCAGGAAGCGCTGCTGCGCGTCCGCCTGAACCGCGGCCCGGTGCTGGGCGAGGTGGAGGAGTATTTCATCCAGGGACTGACCCCTGGCGACACCTTCCTGTTCGCGGGCCAACTGCTGAAATTCCTCGGCGTGCGCGAGATGGAGGCGCAGGTCGCCAAGGGTGGCACCGGCGATCCGAAGGTTCCCGCCTACGCCGGCGGGCGGCTGCCGCTGACCACCCATCTGGCCGAGCGCGTGCGCGCCATGCTGGCCGATCCGCGCCAGTGGGACGGGCTGCCGGAGGATGTGCAGGAATGGCTGCGGCTCCAGCGCTACCGCTCCGTCCTGCCCAACCGCGACGGGCTGCTGGTGGAGACCTTCCCCAAGGCCGGCAAGCGCTTCCTCGTCGCCTATGCCTTCGAGGGGCGCAATGCTCACCAGACGCTGGGCATGCTGCTGACCCGGCGGATGGAACGGTTCGGGCTGGGACCGCTGGGCTTCGTCGCCACCGATTACGTGCTGGCGGTGTGGTCGCTGCGGTCACCCCAGGAGAAGGGGACCGATATGGACGCGCTGTTCGACCAGGACATGCTGGGCGACGATCTCGAAGCCTGGATGGACGAATCGTCGATGCTGCGGCGGACCTTCCGCAATGTGGCGCTGATCGCCGGGGTGATCGACCGCCGCCATCCGGGACAGGAGAAGACCGGACGGCAGGTCACCTTCTCCTCCGACCTGATCTATGACGTGCTGCGCAAGCACGACCCCGGCCATGTGCTGCTGCGGGCGACGCGGGCGGATGCCGCGGGCGGGCTGACCGACATCCGCCGCCTGTCCGATTTCCTGGCACGGGTGCGCGGGCGGATCACCCACAAGGACCTCGACCGCATCTCTCCCCTGGCGGTGCCCGTGATCCTGGAGATCGGGCGCGAGCGGGTGGACGGCAGCGCCACCGACGAGCTGCTCGCCGCCGCCGAGGCCGAACTGCTGGCGGAGGCGATGCCGGAACTGGCTGCGCCACAGCCTGCGAAATCGGAAACGGGGCGCCCGCAGCAGGGACGGTTGTCGTTGTGACACCGCCCCATGCCGCTCGTAGGTTACTTGCGCAGCTCCGGCTCCACTCCCGGCTCGCCGCTGAACTCGACAAGAATGGTCTCGTCACGGACGATGAACTGGCAGGCCAAACGGTAGGGCGGCGGGCGGTGGGCGTTCTCGGCAGCCTGCAACAGGTCCCTGTTCAGCTTGCCATTGACGGACAGGGTGACTTTCTCCTTTTCGGTCAGATCGATGGCCATCGGAGTCTTCCCGTCCAGATAGCTCACCTTGACGAGGCAGGACCCGCACTCCCCGTCCTGGCATTGGAACGGGATCGGGATGTCGTGCTTCTTCGCCAGCGCCAGCAGAGTGCCGGTATCGCCGGCGACCGCGTAGACGGTCATGTCCTTGGGCATGTTGAGGCCGGTGAACGTCACTGTGGCCATGGGTATCCTCCGGGTATGGTTGTGATCCGCCATGCCTCCACGGCGGCGGCCCATCCGGCTGCAAACATCATGCCCACAAAAAATTCATGGATATCGGTCATTTCCGATGATCGCCGGTAAACGAATATTGTCAGCTTCCTCCCAAGCTCACGGCTCTGCCTGTCGGGGCGATGACAGCCGCGCCGCCCTGACCCTCTGCGCCGCCGATCTGCTGGCCGATGCGTCGGGTGCGCTGCTGTGGCCCGCCGAGAGCATCCTCGCCGTCGCCGACCTGCATCTGGAAAAGGGATCGGCCTTCGCCGCGCGCGGACGGATGCTGCCGCCCTACGACACGCGGGCGACGCTCGACCGGCTGGCGGAGTTGATCGCGCGAATCCGGCCGGCGCGCGTGCTGTGCCTGGGCGACAGTTTCCACGACCGGCGCGCGGCGGAACGGATGGACCCCGCCGACGTGGAGCGGCTGCGCGGCCTGACCGGCGCCGTCGCCGACTGGGTGTGGATCACCGGCAACCACGATCCCGAACCGCCGCAGGGTCTGGGCGGCCGGGTGGTGGCTGAGCTGTCCATCGGCCCGCTGACCTTCCGGCACGAAGCGCAGCCCGGCGCGGTCGGCGAGTTGTCGGGCCACCTGCATCCGGCCGCCGCCGTGGCGCTTGCCGGGCGACGGGTGCGCGAACGCTGTTTCGCCCATGATGGCGCCAAGCTGATCCTGCCCGCCTTCGGCAGCTTCACCGGCGGGCTGAATGTGCTGGACGCCGCCTTCGACGGTCTGCTGGCCCGGCGGTTCGAGGTGCTGATGACGGTTCGCGGCCGGGTCTATCGCTTCCCCTGCGCCCGTTTGTCGCCGGACCGCGCGCGCTGACGCTCTGGCCGAAGCGTGAGCGAGGCCTATATCGGTTGGTCCGGAGACGATCAACCGAGCGCAGCGTATGTCCGCCCCCATCGCCACCCCTATAATCGTCTGGTTCCGCAACGACCTGCGTCTGGCCGACAACCCGGCGCTGACGGCAGCCGCCCAGGCCTCCGCCGAACGCGGCGCGCCGGTCATCCCGCTTTACATCCTGGAAGAAGAGACCGGCGATCCCTGGGCGCTCGGCGGGGCACAGCGCTGGTGGCTGCATGGCAGCCTGGAACGGCTCGTCACCTGCTGCGCGCGCCATGGCTCGCCGCTGCTGCTGCGCCGGGGGGAACCGGGCGCCGTGCTCGACGCGCTGGTGGCGGAGACGGGGGCGGAGTGCGTGCTTTGGAACCGCCGCTACAGCCCCGCCCAGACCGCCCGCGACGCGGCGATCAAGGAGCGGCTGAAGGCGCGCGGCGTCGATGCGCGCAGCTTCAACGCCGGCCTGCTGGTCGAACCCTGGACCGTCCGCAACAAGAGCGGCGGCCCCTTCAAGGTCTTCACCCCATTCTGGCGCCATCTGTCGGCGACGCTGAACCCGCCCCTGCCCACCCGCGCGCCCTCCGCCCTGAAGGCGCCGGACAAGGCACCGGCGTGCGATTCGCTCGACAGTTGGGATCTGCTGCCCTCCAAGCCCGATTGGGCGCCCGGATTGCGCAAGCGCTGGGTTCCCGGCGAGGCGGCGGCGCTGTCCCATCTGGCCGATTTCCTCGACGGGCCGGTCGGCGTCTATGCCACCGAGCGCGACCGGCCGGACCGTTCGGGCACCTCCGCCCTCTCTCCCTATCTGGCCTTTGGGGAGATCGGGCCGCGGCAGGTCTGGCATGCCGCCCGCCATGCCGCCGATGCCCGGCCGGAGCTGGCGCCCGGCATAGACTCCTTCCTGCGCGAGGTCGGCTGGCGCGAGTTCCAGTACCATCTGCTGCACCATGCGCCGGAGTTGCCCGACCGGCCGCTCGATCCCCGTTTCGCCGATTTCCCCTGGCGCGAGGATGCGGCAGGCCTGCGGGCTTGGCAGCGCGGGCGCACCGGCTATCCCATCGTCGATGCCGGAATGCGCCAGCTGTGGGAGACCGGCTGGATGCACAACCGGGTGCGGATGATCGTCGCGTCCTTCCTGGTCAAGGATCTGCTGCTGCCCTGGCAGGAGGGGGAGCGCTGGTTCTGGGACACGCTGGTGGATGGCGACCTCGCCCAGAATGCCGGCAACTGGCAATGGGTGGCGGGATGCGGCGCCGATGCCGCCCCCTTCTTCCGCGTCTTCAATCCCGTGCTGCAGGGCGAGAAGTTCGACCCAGAGGGCGATTATGTCCGCCGTTACGTTCCCGAACTGGACCGGCTGCCGCCGCGCTGGATTCACCAGCCCTGGTCCGCGCCGACCGAGGTTCTGCGGCAGGCCGGCGTCCGGCTGGGCGACGATTACCCGCGGCCGATCCTCGACCATGGCGCCGCCCGCGACCGCGCGCTGGCGCTCTACAACGAGCGCAAGGGACGGGTCGAGCCGGCATCCTGACCCGCATCTTCACCGAAGCGTCACCGCCTTGCCCGCAAACGGTCACGCCCGGCCGTTATTGTGCCTCCAGCGGCCCGGTGCGGCCGCCCTGTCCCGCCCAGCCTTCCGGGTCAGAGCGATAAGGACGCCGGCCGCTCCGTCGCGGCCGATGCATGTCCAGGCTTGCAAAGAGCCCGGCCCCAAAAAGAACAACCGCCACTCGGCAAGGCGGCCCCA
>JBKHVJ010000131.1:0-5963 GCA_046570145.1 Alphaproteobacteria bacterium | reverse complement strand
GCACAGGCGAACGCCGAGATCCAGCGCCTGAACGATCCTCCGATCGCAACAAGCGAAAGCGCCAACGCCGGCAACGCCACAGCGGCGAACAGCACCGATGGGGCATTCAGCAGATAGGCGCCTCCGTCCGCCATCGCCCGCGTGCCGACGGCACCGAAGCCCCAATCCGCTTGCTTCCACCAGCGCAAGGCCAGCAGCAGCCCGGCAAGCGCCAGCCCGCCGGCCAGAAGGCGCACCCCCCAGTTTCCGGCGCGCCGCAACGCGGGAACCAGCAGCACAGGCAGGAACAGATAGAACAGCGGCACCACGTCCCGCAGGATATCCGCCGCCTCCCAGCCCAGTGACGCCCCACGCAGCAGCGGCACCCACAGCAGCCAGCCCAGCGCCGCGATTGCGACCGTCATCCAAGCCGCATCACCCGAGTCGCGCAGGGCGTGGCCGGTCGCCACCAACAAAGGCCGCTTCCAGCCGATGGACAGCAGGATCAGCAGGCCGATGGCGGCCTCGCCCCAGCGCAAGGACGGCGGCGCCGGGACGCTGACACCGCCATACAGCAGCAGCGCCGCAGCCATGGCAGACGCCGAAGCAAAGCGCAGCCCGCTCGCAGCCGTCACCGCCGCACCGGCGGTGACGCGGCGGTGCCGGTCAGGCCCAGCGCTGTTCGGCGCGATCCAACCGGTAGAACAATCCCTCCTGCGGACGCAGGCGCAGGGTTCCGGTGAGGGTCACCGGCTCCCTGGTTGCGGTTAACGCGATGGAGGAGTGGACGTGCATCATGCCGGCCGGACCGGGGCTTTCGCAGGCCGGGCAGCCCATGGGATTGGCGGACAGGATGAAGCGGTTGTGAGTGGTGCCGCCGGTCAGCGGAACCATGAAGCCGCGGACGGTGACGGTACGGCCATCCAATGCCGAAACCTTGACCGGGAACTGCGGATCGCCGGCGAGGCCCCCCAACCTGACCGCGCCAAGGTCGCGCCACAGCGCAGTGGCCTCGTCCAACGGCAGGTGGAAGGGACCGGCGGGGTGGCTGGGCGCATCGGCCGTGCCAGTGGCCCAAACGGCCCAACCGGCGACGGGTGCCAGCGCGAGCGGCAACAAGATCTGGCGCCGGCCGGGCATGGCCGCGCCAAGACGGGTGGCGGTGTTCATGGTCGCTTCTCCCCTGCTGCGTTGCTTCGTCACCGGGGCTGCGAAATCGGGGCGCCGTGTGTTGTGGAAGTCTTCGGTCCGGTCGCCGGGGGAAAGCTCGATCCGGTGCTGGGCGCCGCCTTCTGCCGGGCGGTCGCCGATTTCGCGGAAGTGTCCGGCAAGTCGAGCTTCCGGTCAACGGCCAATTCGGTGTGCGGTTGTAGGGAATGCAGTCCGAAAGGACAGGGTCCCATTGTGCGGCATCACTGCAGGTTTCAAAAAAACGCAATGTGTTTGACGGAATGCCGCAGGGCACTCCATAGTCCAGCGGCTGTCCCTGCCGCACTGCACACAGCCCTGAGCCAGCCGTTCCCGTAACGAGACGAGCCATGGAAACCTTCCGCTTCCAGCCGGGTGAAACACCGGTCCTGCTCAGCATTCCGCATGTCGGGACCATGATTCCGCCGGACATCGCCGCGACGATGACGGAACACGGGCTGGCACAGCCCGACGTCGATCGTCACCTGGACCGGTTGTATCATTTCGCTCCTGCGCTCGGAATCGGTTTCCTGACGGCGCTCTGCTCGCGTTACGTGGTGGACCTGAACCGCGATCCAGCCGGCATCGTCGCCCAGCCCGGCCTCGATCCGACGGAAATCTGCCCGCTGACCACCTTCGACCGTGCTCCGATCTACCAGGCCGGGCAGGAGCCGGATCAAGCGGAGATCGAACGGCGGGTCGGCGCCTACTGGCGTCCATATCACGATCAGTTGAACAGCGAGCTGCGGGCTCTGCGCGACCGGTTCGGGGTCGCGATCCTGTTCGACGCCCATTCCGTGCGCAGCCGGGTTCCGCGCTTCTTCGACGGCACCCTGCCCGACTTCAACCTGGGCACAGGCGACGGGGGCAGTGCCGCCCAGCCTCTGGTCGCGCGTCGGATGAACGTCCTTTCGGCCTCGGAACGTTACTCGGCCGCATTGAACGGCCGCATGCGCGGCGGCTTCATCATCCGCAGCTATGGCAAGCCGGGCGAGAACATCCACGCCATCCAGCTGGAGCTGACCCAGTCCACCTACATGGACGAGGACGCCCCCTACAGTTTCCGCCCCGACCTGGCGGGAGAGGTGAAGCCCGGGCTGGAGCGGCTGATGAGCTCGGTCGTCGAATGGGCGTGGCAGAAGGCCACCGGCACACGCCGCGCGGCCTATCTGTAACGCGGCTTCCAAGAAAAAGAGTGGCCCTCCCCCGTCGCCGGGGAAGGGCCGAAGGACGGCCTGATCGGGGATGGATCAGATCTGGCCGCGCTCGCTCGCCTGACGCATCAGGACGTACTGGCGCATCATCTGATTGCGGAAGCGGTACCGTTCCAGGCCCGGCTCCACCATCGGGGCCAGGACGCCGCCGTGGTCCTCGCGGGTCAGGCGTTTCAGCAGGTCGAGCGTCGCGGCACTCGGCAACTCGCCGCTGTCGCCCGCCAAGTCGTTGGGGTCGAACACGCCATAGGCATCCGCCGGGCACAGTGCGGCGGCCAGCAGCGCGTCCTCCAGCTCCGCGCGGCGGTCTGCGGCCAATGCGCGGGCATAGCTCTCGACGATGCCGCGCTCGGCCTCCTGCAGGCAGCGCGCGACGGCATAGGCCAGATCCGGACGCTCCACCAGCTTGCTGCCGCGGCTGACGGCGCTGCGCGCCGCGTGCAGGCCGAGAAGCTGCGCGTAATAGGGCAGTCCGCGCACGAACTCGGCGATCCGCCGCACCACGTCCGGCGCGAACTCGATCCCGGCATTCTGGGCGCCGGCCTGGATCAGCCTGCCGATCTCCTGGTCGGTCATCAGAGGCAGGTGCACCGGCACCAGCGACCGCTGGATCGACGGATGCTTGCCCAGAAGCTGGTCCAGATTCTCGGCGACGCCGACCACAAGCAGGGTGACGGGGATCGAGCTGTCGGTGAGGTTCTTGAACAGCTCCGCCAGCTTGTTGCGGAAATCCTCGTCGAGGACTCGGTCGTACTCGTCCAGGATCAGCAGCACATGGGTGGCGTGAATACCCGCCAGCACCTCGTTCAGCTCGGTGACGCTGAAGGTGCCGTCCGGCAGCAGCTCGTTCAGGCTGGCGAAGTTGCGCCGGGCCGCGAACGGGTTGTCGAGCGCGGACCGATAATAGGTGGAGGGGATCTTCTTCAGGAAGTGCCTGAAGATGTCCTCGAAGCTCAGCTCGCCGCTGCAGGTCAGCTTGAGCGACAGATAGCCGGCTTGCCCGGCGATCTTCTCGATCGCATTGGCGACGGAAGTCTTGCCGCGGCCGCGGTCGCCATACAGGATGACGTGCGCCCGCTCCTCCTCGATCGCCGAGATGATGCGGCGGAGCGTGTCGTTGCGGCCGATGAACAGGCCGTTCAGCTGCTGCTTCGGCCGGGTCGGGGTGAAGGCCTCGCGCAGCAGACCGTTCAGCTCGGGCGTCAGGCCCTTCAGCATGGCCGGCGCGTTGGCACCCATGCCGCCACGATAGCCGCCGTTGACCGACATGGTGAAGCGCGGCAGGTCGTGTTCGCCTTCCGCCTCGCGCCCGCCGGGCTGTGGGAACATGTGACCGCGACGATCGCTGGTGGCGTCGTTGTCGATGATGTCGGGCTGACGCGGCGCAGCGGGACCGCGCATCGCCTCGAACCCGCTCCGAGCCTGTCCCCCGTCGACCGGACGCAGGAGCGCCCCGCCGGGTCGGGAGAATCCGGGAGCATTGGGGAAGTTTCCGACGGCAGGACCCGGGGCTGAGATCCCAGGCCCCGACATACCGGGTCCACTCATGCCCATTCCATTGCCAGTGGAGCCGTTGCCAGTAAGTCCGCTGCCGGTCAGGCCGCCGCCAAGTCCGCTGCTGCCAAGTCCGCTGCTGCCAAGTCCGCTACCGCCGAGACCCGCACCGCCAGCCGCCGGCATCCGTTCGTCCGCCACAGCGGCCGAACGACGCTTCCTAAAGAAATTCCGCATCCGTCCCAATCCCCACGCGTTGTCGGCGTTCGCGGAACCGTTCCCCTTTCGGCTTCTCTGTCGGGCCAGGAACGGTTCCGCGTGTTCCCGATGTAAGCGCTGCGCCGGCCGGGGTGGGCTGGGATTTCGGATATAATACCGACGCGGCATCCCTCGTTCGGGGACCTCATCCGAAGGGGCAGCCGCCCCGACGCCATAGGCCCGCTCAACCGATCAGGATCGGCCCGACCGTTGCCCACCCATAGAGCACGGCGAGGAACAGGGCGAGGGTCATGCATTCACGCAGGAAAGCCAGAACCGACATGCCAACCTCCATTGTTCGCGTCTTGTTCCAGTATAGCTACCAGAACGGACACGCAACGGCAACCAGACAGTTCTGCCTATGTTCCTGTTAAGAGCGCAAGTGTTCCCTCCCGGACACAGATCGAACGGGTGGGTGGGTATAAGATTACGTGTCGCACGTCTGAAAGTTTCCGGCCGAAGGTCAGGCCGGATCGGCGTCGTCGTAGCGGATCAGGTCGGTCCAGGCGCGCTCCAGCCGCCGCAGCGTGCGATAGGTGGTCTCGAAATCGGCGCCGTCGCTGTCGCTGCGCAGCAGGCTGTCGGCCCGTGCCGCTTCCAGCTTCTTCAGCGCCTCACAGGTGGCCAACCCCCGCTCGGACAGCTTCAGCCGCGCGGCCCGCCGGTCGCGCAGGGACGGGCTGCGGTCGACGTAACCGGCTTCCACGAGATGCTTCAGATTGTAGGAGGCGTTGGAGCCCAGGTAATAGCCACGCTCAAGCAGATCGCGGACCGACAGTTCCTCGGTGCCTATGTGCAGCAGCATCAGGGCCTGGGTCGGGCTGAGGTCGGTCACACCGACCCGGGCCAATTCCATCCGAAGCACGTCGAGGAAGCGCCGGGTGATGCTCTCCATGACACGGCCAAGGTCGGTGTAGACCGCGGGGGCCGCCACGCTCTGCTGCATGCTCATCGTTCCTGTGCCAGTGGCTTGTCAGCCGTTGTCCGGTCGCCGCGACACCGCCGCGCTTGCGAACCGGCGGACCGCGGGATGCGGTGCCGAAGCCCACTTCCCGCGGTCGTTTCTTAATGGCCTGTGACGATGGGCGGATTTTGATTCGAATTGGAGGGACAAACTTGAGACGTGGAGGCTTTCCGGCCCCTCTACATGGTGCCCGGGTAGGCTCCGCCATCCAAAAGAATGTTCTGGCCGGTCATGAAACCGGAACTCGCAGCGCAGAGGAAGGCACAGGCGGCCCCGAATTCCTCAGGATCTCCGAATCGACCGGCGGGGTTTCCCTTGCGGCGCAGCTCCATCTCTTCGTCGATGCTGCGGCCGGCGGCCTTGGCTCCGCCTTCCATGGTCTTGCGCAGGCGGTCGGTCTCGAACGGGCCGGGCAGCAGATTGTTGATGGTCACGTTGTGCTTCACGGTCTGGCGCGACAGGCCGGCGACGAATCCGGTCAGGCCGCTGCGCGCACCGTTCGACAGGCCTAGGATGGGAATCGGTGCCCGCACCGCAGCCGAGGTGATGTTGACGATCCGGCCGAACCGGCGGGCGATCATCCCGTCCACCGTCGCCTTGATCAGGAAGATCGGCGCCAGCATGTTGGCGTCCAGCGCACGGATCCAGTCCTCGCGGTCCCAGTCGTGGAAATCGCCGGGCGGCGGCCCGCCGGCATTGTTGATCAGGATGTCCGGCTCGGGACAGGCGGCGAGTGCCGCGGCCCGTCCCTCCTCCGTCGTGATGTCGCCGGGGGCGGTGGTGACGGTGGCACCGGTGACCCGGCGAATCTCGTCGGCGGTCGCCTCCAGCGCATCGGCGTTGCGGGCGGTCAGGGTGACATGCAC
>JBKHVJ010000130.1:0-6715 GCA_046570145.1 Alphaproteobacteria bacterium | reverse complement strand
GGTGATGACCAAGGATGCGAGACTGACCTACAGCTGGAAATCCGAGGGTGGGACGGTCAACCATGACACCCACGGCGAGCCGACCGGCAATCCCAACGCAACGCACAGCTACAAGAAGGGCCGTGGCGTCGCCGGCGACGACGGCGTGCTGACGGCCGCCTTCGACGGCCACCATGGCTGGTTCTGGCGCAACCGCGGTGAAGCACCCGTCACCATCACCCTGACCGCCAACGGCGCCTACAGCGACCTCAAGCGCGTGAAGTGATGCCCGAGGCCGGGCCTGCGCCATTGCGCGCCGGTCCGGCCGTCCGCCGATCCGACGGAGGCCAAATGGACGATTTCGCCGGTCTGGCCGGCCTGTTCAGCGCCGCCCTGCTGGCCGCGACGATCCTGCCGGCCCAGTCGGAGGTGGTTCTGGCCGGCATGCACATGGCCGAGACCCATTCGACGCTGACGCTGGTGCTCGTCGCCACCGTCGGCAATGTGCTGGGATCGGTGGTGAACTGGCTGCTCGGCCGCTACCTGATCCACTTCCGCGACCGGCGCTGGTTTCCGGTCAAGGGCTCGCTGATCGACCGCGCCACCGCCTGGTACCAGAAATGGGGGGTGTGGTCGCTGCTGCTGGCCTGGGCTCCCTTCATCGGCGATCCGTTGACCCTGGTCGCCGGCATCCTGCGGGAGAATTTCTGGGTGTTCCTGCTGCTGGTGACCATCGGCAAGGCTGCCCGTTACGTGGCGCTGGTGGTCGCCGTCTAAGCTCTTTCCTGCGTGCAACCGAGGACCGATCATGTCGTCTTGCCCCTGCGGCTCCGGCCGCTCCTTCGAAGAGTGCTGCGGCCCCATCCTGGCCGGGGAGCCGGCACCGACAGCCGAAGCGCTGATGCGGTCCCGCTACACCGCCTTCGTCCGCCACGACCTCGACCATGTCGAGCGCACCCACGCGCCGGAAATCCGCGAGGACTTCAACCGTGGCGAAGCCGAACGGGTGGCGGACGAGTCCGAGTGGCAGCGGCTCGACATCCTGCGCGCCAGCGAGGAGGGCGATGCCGGAACGGTCGAGTTCCTGATCCATTTCCGCCGGGATGGCAACGACATGCGCCACCATGAGCGGGCGAGCTTCCGCCACGAGGACGGGCACTGGTACTATGTCAGCGGCGAGGTGAACCCCAAGGGCGAGCCGCGCCGCGTGGTCAAGGTCGGGCGCAACGAGCCTTGCCCCTGCGGGTCTGGCAAGAAATACAAAGCCTGCTGCGGCAAGTGAGCGGAGGGACGCCGCTATGGAACCGCGCTTCTCCTGCACCGCCTGCGGCAAGTGCTGCCATGGCTGGCTGCCGCTGACGCTGAAGGACGCCGTCGCCCATGCCGGCCGCTTTCCTCTGGCCATGGTGTGGACGCCGGTGCGGGCGAACGCCCGCTCCTACGAGCTGGCGGCCAGACTGGGCACCACGGTGCGCCTGCCCAACCGCAAGACGGTGGCGGTGCTGATCGTACCGACCGCCTATCTGCCGACCTCCTTCCCCTGTCCGGAACTGCAGGAGGACGGGCTGTGTGGCATCCATGAGACCAAGCCGTCGCGCTGCCGCACCATGCCCTTCTATCCCTACCGCGAGGAGAAGGATCAGGCCGACCTGCTGATCCCGCGCAAGGGCTGGCAATGCGACACCTCGGCGGCGGCGCCGGTCGTCTACAGCGATCACGCGATCCTCAACCGTACCGATTTCGACCGCGAGCGGGACGACCTGCTCGACCAGGCGCCGGCGATCCAGCGCTATGCCGATTACATGCTGAAATACATGCCGTGGATCGTCGACGAGTTGGCGAAGCTGGCGGCCAAGCCGACCGGCGGCAATCTGGTCACCAGCCTGTCCTCCTTCCTCACCGCCACCCGCCGGCCGGACGCTGCGGAGATTGCCGCCGCCCAGGCCCCGCTGTTCCAGGCGATGGCGGAGCGGACGAAGGGCGATCCAGCGTTGCGCGACTATCATCGCAACTACAGCGGATGGGCCAAGGAGATGGAGAGTTTGGCGCGGCGCAAGCTTGGCTGAACGCTCAACAGGGCGACCAACGCCCATGCCATATTCTTCCCTCACATTGGAAGGTGAGCGTTGAGTTCGCTCGATAAAACATCCAGGAGGGGAAGTCATGGCAGATGATGACCGTGACCACTCCAACGGCGTCGGCCTCGACCCAGCGACGATTGTGATCGATTGGCCAGCGAGCCGGATGGAATGGATCGATCGGATTGAGGCGCAGCTCGTTCCGCGCCTCGTGGATGACCAGCGCTTTGTGAACGCCGACGCGCTTATTGGGAAGGTCCGGCGCCTAGCGGCACTGTTGGGAACGGCGCCCGAAAACCGGGACTACATCCGCGCGCTCATCGTGGACGTGAACGAGATGGCCACCGCGGCGTCGCTCCTGGATCGGATGGAGGCTCGCGCCACCCTGCACTATGAGCCGCCGTTGGCGGGGACCAAGAAACGGATCGATTTCCTTGTCCGGTCCAATGACGGGAGACGGGCGTGGTTCGAGGTGAAGAGCATCCGGCCAAGCTGGGACGACGGCGATGCCTCCTGGCAACGCTTCGAGCGGCTGGCGGCCGACTTTCCGGGGAACGCCAAGCTGATCGTCCAACGGGAATTCGCGGGTGCGGCCATTGCCGGGCAAGCCGTCAAGGCCCGTTGGGGGTTTCTTAGCAGGACCGCCGATGTCGAACAGAGGGCTGCGCTGCTGCAGCCGGAGGACGATGGGCCGGTGCGGCTGGTCCTCTGCTCGAACGGCTTCGATTGGACGGAAAGCGATCTTGAGGACTTCGCGGATTTCTACAGAACCGGCGCATTCCGTCCCGACGACTGGTCACGGAACGCCATCCCTCTGTATCTGGAGGAGAACAGGATCGTCTTCAGACGAATCCTGGCGGGCCTCTGCTACCTGCAGCGATCCTACGACGCCGTGTTCGCGAGCCGCTTCACCTTCGATGTAAGCGGGCCCGACTTCAACTGGTGAGAGGAGCAGCCCGGTTATCATCGGCACTTCGATCGCGCCGCAAGTGGCAGAACGGCGACGCTACGGCAAGCCCTCTCACCGCAGACATCGTCGCATTTCCAAGCGGACAGCGTCCCCGACGGCGACCGGCCGGCGCAGGTGGAGCTGATCGTCGGAGCCATCAAGCGCGGCGGCCTGCTCGGCGTCATCGTTGACATCCTGCCTACCCAGATCGGCGAGGCGGCTCATGTCTGGCTGCCGGCGGCGACCGCACCGGAGTGTTTTTGGGGATACCGCGCTTCCCGGGTGCTGGGCGTGGACCGAGGGCCGGCAGTTGGCTTTTCTCTAGATCATCAAGGTACTGGCAGGTTGACCTATGGGTCCTAAGTACGGAGATCGTCACCCGGCGCCTGCGAGTTGGGTGCTGGGGCAGGGTGCCGCTCCTTCTTTAGCCTTTCCAGCTGGGAAGCCGCCTCCTTCATCATCCGGAACCATGCTTGCCGTTGGGACTTGGAATCTGCCCACTCGGCCCGGGATGGGCCTTTCATGGCAATGGCGGCATGGGCGGCCGCCAGGAACAGGTCAGGTGACAGCGTGATAGGGACCGGTTCCGGTATTGGCGCCGCGGGCTTGATGTCCGGAAGCATGACTGGCGGCGGAACCGCAGCGGGAACCGGCGGTGATCGCTGCGGCGTATCGTGGTCCGGTCGCTTATGTGCTGGAGCTTTTGCCGTAATTGCGCTTGTCAGCTCCGTGTCGGCGTTGGTTCTGCTTTTATACGTTTTAGGCGGATAATCCAGCACCAGCAGGTCGTCCACCGTAAACATGTCATAATCGCTGAGTCCTTTGGCGTCGCGAAGAAAGAAATAGCGATCAGGCAGTGATGCTTCCGTTATAGGAATGAGAGTCCCTCGGTCCCGGTGCCGCTCTTCCGCCCGTTGACGCTCATCTTCTGCACCTTGCATGGAAGCGTAGGCTGCTGCGAATCTTTGAGCGAGGGGTGGTGCCCAGCTCTTCGATCGTTCAATAACGACGATATGCGCCTCAGGGTCTGCAGCACACAACAGTTGGGCAATGGGGTCGCCCAGACAATAGACGCGCCAATCCTCCCAGTGAGGAGACCACTGCCGAAACGAAATCAGCCGTTCGGCTCCGCTGAGCATCGCATAGACCGTCACCAGAAGATCGAAGCGCACTGGGCCAGGAAGCGTGCTGAAGTCGGAGATGAGAGCGCCGGGCTTCAACCAGACGGGAATTGCCATCCGCGCCCAGGGCAGACGGATATTGTCGGCCAACATCGTCCGATGCGCCGGCCCGCTGTTGAACCGGGGGGGCAATTCGAGCATTTCCAAGAGACCGACCAGCATCGCTCGGATCGCAGCGGGGCACCCGGTCCTCGACCAGGCATCCTCCGTTGGTGTCCAAGCCAACGACCGTATGGCAGCGTTCATGAACGCCCGGAACGGTGGTTCGCTTGTTGTTTGGGGGTCTGGACCCTGCCGCCGATTAGCGGCGGGCCACCGGCCCGGATGGTGAAGCCGATCTGACGATTCCGCCGACCGGGTTCCCAGCCGTGTGCGGCAGAGGGCGCAGTGGAGGCGGGCCGTTGCCGGAGGTCCCGAAAACACGAGCACGGGATGCCGGCACACGGGACACCCCGGCACGAGCGCGATGTCGTGCACCGGGCAATGGAAGGCCAGGGCACAGGTCCAGTCGACCCGCAGATGGTGAGGACGGCCAACCGCTTCATCGCCGGCCAGGCACGCGGGGCAATGGAGGGACGGCGATCCAACATTACAGGCGGTGCGGAAGGTTTTGCCCCACAAGGGACGCAGGCGTGGCACTGTCAACCCGACCAGGGTTTGTACAGGCAGGCCGAGTGATCGTGACAGGATCGCCAGCGATTCACGATTGGGATGGTGGGACAGGGCATCGGAGAGACTCCGCCCTCCCGCTTGCTTGGCGATATGATCGAGCAATTCCAGAGACGTCATGCTGTAGACGCCGGCCACCCGTCCGAACCATGCGGTGAGATATTCGTCGGGCAGCGGGCGCGGCACCACCGGCAGGGGAGAGACCGCCATGGTCTAGGCCATGGCTTTGGGACGGCGGTTTCGCACCATGGACACGAGAGGCAGGAGCAGCTTGTCGTCGGACAGGCTGTCTTCGTCAATCCGCTCCTGGCCGGTGCGGATCGCGGCGACAGCGACCGTCTCCAGCAGCCGGAAGATGCGGCTCGTCACGCCCGACGTGGCATCGATGAGAAGACGTCGGAACCGTGGAGTGTCCATCTCCGATGGCCGGCGCAGCGGCAGCACTGCCGAGACGCGCAGCAGCAGATCGTGCAGATCCTCATTGCTTCCCCAGTGGGGCAATCCCAGCA
Source organism: Alphaproteobacteria bacterium (assembly GCA_046570145.1). Taxonomy (GTDB): domain Bacteria; phylum Pseudomonadota; class Alphaproteobacteria; order Azospirillales; family Azospirillaceae; genus Azospirillum. The sequence continues at coordinate 1,350 of JBKHVJ010000130.1, read as the reverse complement.
CCTCGAACCGCTCGGCCAGGGCCGGGTCCAGACGAATGGCGATGTCCGCGCCCGGGGTCCCGAGCGCCACGAGCGGGATCTTCAGGCTGTTGTGCAGCGTGCGGAGCGCAGTGAGGCAGAGGGTCTGCTGCTTGGGGCCGACGTCACCGATCTTGTTGACCTCGTCGATGAACAGCAGGCGGCAGCCGACGCTGTCCACCAGGCGGGCGACAGTGCGGTTGTCCGACTTGCCCGCCGGCGCCCCGAGCGCTCCGAGCAACTCCTCCCGGATCGCCTGCGGGGTCGGCTCGTCCGGCATCTCGATGTGCAGAGCCGGTCGGATCGTCGCTCCGGTTCCTTCGTTGAAAGAGACCGGATAATCGCGAATGAACTTCTCGGCCATCAGGCTCTTGCCCATGCCGGGATCGCCGCTGACCAGCAGGCACGGCATGCGGGAGCGTTTGGGAAAGTCGATGAGAAAGCGGAACCGTTCCTCCACCAGCTGGGCAACCCGGTAAGGCACCCAACGGTCCGAGAGGATGTATCGCACGCGCTCCTCGTCGGAGCGGCCGGCGATCTCTTGCTGGGCCGGACCCAGGTGGTTCAAGTCCATGGCAGTCACCATTCTTCAACCTCTCCAGCGAGATCGGCAGGAGTTGGACGCGGTGGAGCGGGCCGGGGTGCGAGGTCGTCCCGCCCGCCGCCCTGCAGGGGAAGGGCAAGCTCTGCGCTTGGCTCGGGCGGCGGCAGGAGAAGCATCGGTGGGGGTGGGGGGACGAGGGCGGCCGGTGAGGGCACGTCGGTCAGGTCGAGGGAGCGGAAGGCTTCGAGCGTGGATTGCAGCCCCCGGCGCGCCTGCTTGGTGCGCCTTTCCCCCTCGGCGACCAACGCCCGGCACTCCAGGATGGTTTCGTAGACCAGCTTCTGGTCGACCTCTCGGTAGCCCTGAGCCCGGAGCGCCTGTCGGGCTTGCTGGTGTTCCCAGAACGATATCCGTCCGGGAACCGGATCCCGCAGGCCTATCGGCCAGTAGTGGTCCGCCGCGTCGTCGAACACCCAGACCTGGCTCATGTCCCGCTTGTCATAGCGGACGATCGGCTTCTCGCGGCGGACCTGCCAATGCTTCAGGATGGGATCGTGGTAGACGAGGTTGAACAGCTGGATGGTCTGCCCATCGACGGTCGGGGTGCGGAACGGCAGGAAGTCCAGCAGCAACGGATCGTCGCTTGCTGGGGGGTCCCGCCGCCGATGGGCCGGGAGGGCGGCGATGGCCTCGTTCCATACGGCCACAGGAGGGCGCAGGAGCTGGCGATGATCGCTGGCGTGGTAGATTCCGACGATCTGCAGCGCCAACCACCGCTCGAACTCCGA
>JBKHVJ010000129.1:0-4561 GCA_046570145.1 Alphaproteobacteria bacterium | reverse complement strand
GATTTCCGACTTCACGAATTCCATGCGCCGGTTCGGACCGCCGCCGCCGCGGGCGAAGCGGTGCTTCCACAGGTTCATCTTCACCGCCAGACCGCACAGCACGCCGCCGATGGTGACGTGGTGGGACGAGATCAGCTCGCGGATCGTGCGGAAGGTCTCGGCGTTGATGTCGCTCCAGAAATCCTTGGACCGGTTGTCGAAGCTCTCGAAGCGGCCGGTGATGGAGGTGGAGATGTCGGTGAGGTCGCGGGCGATCTCATCCAGCAGCCTGATCTGGCGCGAATCGCGCTTCACCTCGGCCGAACTGCGGATTTCGCCCATCCAGGTGACGAAGCGCTGCACCTCCGGCACGATCTCGTCCAGGCATTTGCGGAAATAGGCCAGCGACAGGAAGATGTCGCCGTATTCCTCCAGGAACTGCGGGATCTCGTTCAGTCCGATGTCCAGCCGGTCGGCCATCATGCGCAGGTTGCGCAGCGCCTCGTCCCGGTTGGGGTTGGCGAACAGCTGGATGATGTCGGTCACGTCCGCGACCTGAAGCTCCTCCGTACCATAGACATACTCCATCAGCGGCCGGGTGAAGACCCGCATGTAGCTGGTCAGCTCCGCCTTCTTGCGGTCCGACAGGGTCAGCGATTCGACGTTGTTGACGTCGATGTTCAGCCGCCGCAGTTCGATGCGAGAGGAGTAGACGTCGAAGCTGGAGGCGGCCCCGATCTTCTCCAGCTTCACGAGATCGCGCTCGATCTCGTCCTTGTAGGATTCGAAATAGGCGGGCAGATGGCGGGCGGTCACCTGGCCGCTGCCGGTCTGGGCGTCGTGGAACATTTCCACCACCGTCTGCAGCCGGACATTCTTGATCAGCCGGGCATGCTGCAGGCCGGGGGTTTCCAGCGGAATCGACGACAGCGGCAGGATGTGAAGGGAATCGCGGGCCTCGTCGTCCCACGCCTTGCGTTGTTCCGTCTCGGCAGCGGTCTTTGCATCCGCCGCCGTATCGCTTGCCCCGCCGTCCAACCGACCGTCCCCCGATGCGTTCTCGCGTCTTGCGTCCGTGATTATCGCAGAGCGCACCTTACAACAGGAGTCAGGGCTGACAAGGATCGAGATGCCGCGCGCTGCAACGGAAAAGCGACAAAGCGGAACCAGCGATTGAAAGTGTTCCGGTGCAACCGGATATGTCGAGCCTGGTGACGCCCGGCGCCATCGTCACTCTTCTGCCGCAAAGCCCGGCTGACGGGGCTCCGCGGCAGGATAATGGCCGGTCAGTGGACGCTGACCGGCTCCATGTCGTTCTGCACGATGGCGGCGAAAGCCAGTTCGCGGTCGGCGACGACGCTCAGCGGCGTGCCGTCTGCGGCATGGATCGCGAAGGCGGCCGTGCCCTCCAATTCCACCGGGCGGACATAGGCGACGTCGCCCAGGCCGAAGCTGGCGAAATCCTGGGTCGACAGCTGGCGCAGCTGGCTGTGGGTATCGTTGATCATGGTCGTGGTCTCCCGGCGGCTCCCCATCTTGGGCGGCCGCGCGTGCAGAGTGTCGGGAAGGCAGGTGGAGGGAGAGGAGGGGGCCGGGTCAGTCGTCCTTGCCGTCGGCGGACACGTCGATGGTGCGCGGCATGGCACCGCCGGCAGATTTCTTTGGCTGCTCGATCTTGATGGTGCGGACCTTCGGTTCCGGCATCGGACGGGTCAGGTCGATGTTGAGCAGCCCGTTGTCGAGCGAGCAGCCCACCACTTCTATCCCTTCGGCCAGGACGAAGCTGCGTTGGAACTGCCGGGCGGCGATGCCGCGATGCAGGTAGACGCGCGACTTGTCATCGGTCTGGCGGCCGCGGATGACGAGCTGGTTGTCCTCGATCTGCACCGACAGGTCTTCGGAGGTGAAGCCGGCCACGGCAAGCGTGATCCGCAGGCCGTCGTCGCCGATCTGCTCGATGTTGTAGGGGGGATAGCCTTCGGCCGAATTCTTGGCGATACGGTCGAGCGTCCGCTCGAACTGATCGAAGCCGAGAAGCAGCGGGCTGTTGAAGAGCGAAAGGCGAGTCGTCACGACGCATCCTCCTCACGACGGGAGCGAGTTGCGGAAGATGGGCCCGTTTCCGGCGCCCGGCGGGTCGGCGGCCCAGCACATGCCGGCGCCGCCACGCCTATAGATTGGGAGAGCCGAGGTCGCGGTCAAGAACCCTGTGAGCCCCAAGCGCCGCCAATGATCTCGGGGGCCTCGCCCAGCTCCGCCGCCACCGCGTCGGCGATGGCGAGGCAGGAGGTCAGGCCCGGCGATTCGATGCCGAACAGATTGACCAGCCCGTCCACCCCATGGGTGCCCGGTCCCTGGATCAGGAAATCGGCCTGCGGCTGCCCCGGTCCGCTCAGCTTGGGCCGCACGCCCGAATAGGCCGGCACCAGCGCATGGTCGGGCAGCCCCGGCCAATAGGCCCGCACCGCACCGTAGAAGGAGTCGGCCCGGACCGGATCGACGGCGTAGTCGATGGGCCCCTCTCCATGGCCGGCGATATCGCCCAGCCATTCCACGTCGGGGCCGAAGCGGGCCTGTCCGGCGAGGTCCAGCGTCAGGTGGACGCCCAGCCCACCCTCCACCGGCACAGGATAGACCAGCCGCGAGAAGGGGGAGCGGCCGGCGGCCAGCGCATAGTAGTTGCCCTTGGCCAGCACCCGCGGCGGCACATGGGCGGCATCCAGCCCCTTCAGCCCGCGCGCGACCGCCCAGGCGCCCAGCCCGGCGGCGTTGACCAGGGTGGAGCAGGCCAGCCGCATCGGCTCCGCCCCGCCGACCTCCAGCTCGAAGCCGTCGGCGGTGCGGTGGGAGCGCAGCAGGGGGCTCTGCAGCGCCAGCATCGTCCCGGCATCCTCGGCGTCGCCCAGCATGGCCAGCATCAGCCCATGGCTGTCGACGATGCCGGTGGAGGGCGACAGCAGGGCGCCGACGGTGCGCAGGTTCGGTTCCCACCGCATCGCCGTGGCGGCATCGATCTCCGTCAGGTCGGTGACGCCGTTGGCGGCGGCCTGGGCATGGATCGCCGCCAGTTTCGGCAGCTGGGCCTCCTCCGTCGCGACGATCAGCTTGCCGATGCGGCGGTGCTCCACGCCATGGGCGGCGCAGTAGTCGTAGAGCGCGTCGCGGCCGGGCACGCACAGCCGGGCGCGCAGGCTGCCGGTGGGGTAATAGATGCCTGCATGGATGACCTCGGAGTTGCGGGAGCTGGTGCCGGTGCCGATGGCGTCCGCCGCCTCCAGCACGATGACCTCGCGCCCGGCCCGTGCCAGCCGGCGCGCCACCGCCAGACCGACCACCCCCGCCCCGACGACCACGCACTCCACCCGTTCCATCGCGCCGTTCCTGCCTGCCGCTGCGGTGACCGGAAGGGGAGCGCAAAGGACGGGGCAATGCAAGGGGGAGACAGGGGCGCCGTCAGGCTTGAAGCGTTGAGCTTGACTCCGGCACGCCAATGGGTATTGTGCGCGCCTTCACCTCCTGGGAAAGCGGGCGCGCGCAATCTTTGGCGCCCCGTCCGCCGCCTGAAAGGGCGGTCGGAACTACCGGGACAACATCAACTCGTGTCCAACGAGGCCTGAGAGTTATGAGCAAGCGTCAAGAGTCCAAGTACAAGATCGACCGCCGCCTTGGCGTCAACCTGTGGGGCCGCGCCAAGAGCCCGCTGAATAAGCGCGAGTATGGTCCGGGCCAGCACGGCCAGCGCCGCAAGAAGCCGTCGGACTACGGTCTGCAGCTGATGGCCAAGCAGAAGCTGAAGGGCTACTACGGCAACATCGGCGAGAAGCAGTTCCGCCGCATCTATGCCGAGGCCGTCCGCCGCAAGGGCGACACCGGCGAGAACCTGATCGGCCTGCTGGAGCGCCGTCTGGACGCCGTGGTCTACCGCATGAAGTTCGCGCCGACCCCGTTCGCCGCCCGCCAGCTGATCAACCACGGCCACATCCTGGTCAACGGCCGTCGCCTGAACATCGCGTCGGCCCGCATCAAGGACAACGACACCGTCGAGGTGCGCGCCAAGTCCAAGCAGATGGCGCTGGTCCTGGAAGCCGCCGCTTCCGGCGAGCGTGACATCCCCGATTACCTGGAAGTCGACAGCAGCGCGCTGAAGGGCCGCTTCGTCCGCGCCCCGCTGCTGGCCGACGTCCCGTACCCGGTCCAGATGGAACCGAACCTGGTCATCGAGTTCTACTCGCGCTGATCGGTCGGCTCCCGCCGAATGCGAAAGGCCGCTCCCTCGGGGGCGGCCTTTTTTGCGTTCGGGTGCGATTCATTTCAATGCGACGTCAGTCCCCCAAACCCCGCACTCACCTCCGCCGGGACACCAGCAGAGCCGTCAGGTCATCGTCGATGGGACCGGTGGCGTGGAGATCGCCCAGCAAGCCGTCGAGCAGGCGGGCGCCGTCAGGTTCATCCAGGTGGCGGGCGAGCAGCGCGGCCAGGCCCGGTTCGTCCAGCACATCATGACCCTCCGAGCCGAACGGAATCTCGATCGCCGCGTCGGAGTAGAGGAACAGACGTGCACCCGGCGGCATCGGCAGTTGCC
>JBKHVJ010000128.1:0-5796 GCA_046570145.1 Alphaproteobacteria bacterium | reverse complement strand
GTTGCCGGCGCCGCTCACCCCTGCTCTGGAATGGTGATGTTCCAAGGCAGGAGATCGGCGATGCGGTTGATCGGGTGATCCGCGATGCAGCCGAGCACATGGCGTAGGTAGGCCTGTGGATCGAGGCCGTTGAGCTTGGCAGATTATGCCGAACGCCGAACTATGCCGAGCATTGTCGCCCTGAGCAGGTGGGCCGGTGCGGTCGCGTTCCAACGCTCGGCATAGTCGGCGGCGGTCAAAGGGCATTCAGAAACGCGAGGAGCTGGTCATCCGGTTGGAACCGATCGGCCTTTTCGCCCTCGTAAGGGCTGAGCTTGGCAAGCGCGGCCTCCTTCAAGGCGAGATGGGCGTGCAGATAGACCTGGGTGGTGTCCACGGACTCGTGCCCGAGCCACAAGGCGATGACGGAGCACTCGACGCCGGCCTGGAGGAGTTCCATGGCCGCGCTGTGCCGGAGGACGTGCGGCGAAATCCGCTTTTGCTTCAAGGATGGCATCCGTTCGGCGGCGACCGCCACATGCTTGCCGATCAGACGTTGGACGGCATCGACGCTGAGGCGGTCACCGTGGATGCTCGGGAAGAGAGCCTGGGCACCGCGCCGGCGCGGTTCCAGGAGCCACGCCTTCAGCGTGGCGACCGCCGTCGAGGTCAGCGGCGTGCATCGTTCCTTGCGCCCCTTGCCCAGGCACCGGACATGAGCGCCTTGCTGCAAGCAGACGGCGTCTCGGTCGAGGTGAACCAGTTCGGAAACGCGCAGGCCGGTCTGGACGGCGAGCAGAAGCAGGGCATGGTCGCGCCGTCCGATCCAGGTCGACCGGTCGGGCACGGCCAGGAGCGCTTCGATCTCCGGACGGGTCAGGAAATGAACCTGCCGGCGGTCGTGCCGCTTGCTCGGGATGGCCAGAACGCGCTGGATCTGGGCGCTGTGCGCCGGTTCCTCGAAGGCGGCGAACGCGAAGAAGGACCGGATCGCCGTCAGGCGCAGGTTGCGGGTTCGGACGCTCGCGGATCGGTTCGCCTCCAGATGATCGAGGAACTTGCCGATGAACGGCGCATCGAGGTCGCACAGATCGAGGGCCGACGGCGCTTTGCCCACCTCCTCTTGCGCAAAGGCGAACAGCAGCCGGAACGTGTCGCGGTAGGAGGCGATTGTGTTCGAGCTGACGTTGCGTTGACGCATCAGCCGATCGGTGAAGAAACGTTCGATCAAGGGCGCGAGCGTGGGGTGAGTCGTCATGGCAAGGTCTCCCAACGCGCTTCGAGCCTCTTGGCGGCGTGCTCCATGAGTTCGGGACAGGCTGACAGGTACCAGTAGGTGTCGCGAACGCAGCTGTGCCCGAGATAGGTGGACAGAGCCGGAAGGAGCCGTTTGACATCCTCGCCGGCCCGGTACCAGTCCACCAGCGTCTGGACGGCGAAGCGGTGGCGGAAATCGTGAAGACGCGGGCCGGTGTGGTCATCCCGGCTCCGCAAGCCGATTTGTCGGGACAGCTTCCAAAAGACCGGATGAACGTATTGGATCAGCAGGCGGCGCCCCCGCTCGGTGACGAAAAAATACGGGCTGCCGCGTCGGTCGGGATGTTCGTCGCGCCGCGCCGCATAGCCCAGCAGCGCCTCCTGGGTCGTGGCATGCACCGGCGCGAGACGCGACTTGCCGAACTTCGTGTCGCGGATGGTGAGGACGCCCTGGCGCAAATCGGTGTCCTCGCGTCGCAGCCGGAGGGCCTCGCCGACGCGCAGTCCGGTCACGGCGAGCAGCCCGAACAGGCAATGGAAGGTCCAGCGGCGCAACCCGGCGGCGGGCGGCAGCTCCAGCGCCGCCGCCAGCAGCTTGCGGATCTCCTCGTCGGTGTAGAGGTACGGCTTGGCGCGCCGAAGCGGCGGAAGGGTTTTGACCGGCGGCACCTCGGTGCGCGGCTCGACGTTCAGCAGGTGACGGGCAAAGCCACGAACGTCGCACAGACGCAAGGCCCACGAAGCGTGGCGGTCGGGCGGCAAGGTCGCCCACTCGAGCGCCAGCTTGTGGGTGATGACGGTGGCGTCGTGCTCCTCCATGAAGGTGACGAAATCCGTCAGGCGCCGCTCCTGGGCTCGGAACTGGTGGCCCAGGCCGCGACGCATGGCGACGTAGCGGTTGAGGGCGGATCGGAGGGAGGTCATGGCAGACCTCCCGGCCAAGCCGCGCCCAGCCGGCGCAGGGTGTCGATGTCCACCTTCGCGTAGAGCCGCGTGGTGTCCTGGTCGCGGTGCCGCAGCACCTGACCGATCTCGGTCAGCGAGGCGCCAGATCGCAGCAGTGCGGTCGCGAGGCTGTGCCGAAACAAGTGCGCGCCCATGTGGGCGAAGCCCTGGATGCCGGCGCGCTTCAAGGCGGTGTTGGCCACCACGAACACCGAGGCCGACGTGGCGAACCCGACATGCGGTGCATCCTGGCGCAGGAAAACCCGGCGGTCGTCGGAACGGGGGCGGCCGTCCTGCAGATAGCTCGCGATGGCGCCGCCGACGTCCGCGGGCAACGGCATCACCATGCGCTGCCGGCCTTTGCCATCGACCAGCAACTGGCCGGATCGCCAATCAATGGCGTCAAGCGTCAGCGTGGTCACCTCGTTCGCCCGCAGCCCAAGGCGGCAGAGCAGCATCAGGATCGCGAAATCCCGCCGCCCGGTGTCAATCGGCTTCCAATTTCCAGCCGGCATCGGCTTGCAATTTCCAGCCACGCTTGCGGTTGCAGAACCTGTTGTCCAGGGAGTCCACGGGAGGGTCCCGCGCGCGCCGCGGAGTGCCCTCATGGCTGACGCAGCGGCGCGCGTGGGAGGGGCCTGTGGGCCCCCCTGGGCAACGGACGGGGGGAAGGCTTTGGATCAGGAGCGGTTCTTGAACCGCCAGCTCTCGTTGCCGGTTTCCAGGATGTCGCAGTGATGCGTCAGCCGGTCGAGCAAAGCGGTGGTCATCTTGGCGTCGCCAGCGAACACCGTCGGCCATTCAGCGAAGCTCAAGTTGGTGGTGATCAACACCGAGGTCCGCGAGTACAACTGGCTGAGCGCGTGGAACAGCAGTTGGCCGCCACTCTGTGAGAACGGCAGGTAGCCGAGTTCGTCCAGCACCACGAGATCAACGCGGGTCAACTGGTCAGCGAGCTTGCCCGCCTGCCCGGTCCGGGCTTCGGCCTCCAACCGGTTCACCAGGTCGATGACGTTGAAGAACCGGGCACGGGCGCCGCGGCGCACGCAGTTGGCCGTAATGGCGATGCACATGTGCGTCTTGCCGGTCCCGGTTCCCCCGATGAACACGGCGTTGCGCTGGGTTTCCAGAAAGCCGCCATCGTGCAGGTCGCGCACCAGCCCCTCGTTGAGGGGACTGGCGGTGAAGTCGAACTCGGCCAGCGTCTTGGCCAGGGGCAGCTTGGCGGCGCCGAGCTGGTAACGGATCGAGCGCGCCTGCTTCTCCGCCCGCTCCGCCGCCAGCAGATCGCCCAGGATCTGCTGGACGGTGCGCTGCCGCTTCAGCCCGTCGCTCATCACCTCGTCGTAGGCGGCACGCATGCCGGCCAAGCTGAGCTCGGCCATCAGCGCCATCAGCTCATGCCGTTCCATGGCATCCCTCCCGCACCGCGCGCAGGCGGTCGTAGCGCCCGCAGTCGGCGGCCGGCTCGATGGACAGCGTCAACGCCGTCGGCACCGCCATGGCCGGTGCCGGTGTGACGTCGTGGCGCCGGGCGAGGATGTTCAGGATCACGTCCCGGCTGTGCGTACCGCTCGCCAGTGCCTCGCGGCAGGCGACCTCCACCGCCTCCAGGCCATCGGTGAGGATGGCGGCGAGCACGCCAACGAACTGCCGGTCAGCGTCGTCGCCGCGGCCCAGGCGGGTCCGCACCGTCGCCAGGGCTGGCGGCAAATCCCAGTCCCGGAACGGCGCCCCGTTGCGCAGCGCCCCCGGCTTGCGGACGAGAACCGGCAGGTAGTGCAGCGGATTGTACCGCGTGTGGCCGTGCCCGAAAGCCCGTGGGTGCTCGGCGACGATCGCGCCGTTGAACCACACCACGATCCGTGTCGCGTAGGCGCGGACCTGCACCGGCTTGCCGGCGGCGATCGCGGCCACGCTGTAGCGGTTGCGGTCAAAGTGGATCAGGCAGGTTTTCGAGACGCTGAGCGTGGCCTCGTGGAAGCCGTCGAAAGGATCGCTCACGGTGATCAGCGCCGGCCGCTCCGCCTGGAACACCTCCCACACCGTCCGGCTCTTATCCTCTGGATGCGACGTCTGTTGGGCCCAGACGATCACCTCGTCGTGCAGGCGTTCGTTCACCTCTTCCAGCGTCTTGGCCCGCAGCCGCGGCGTGAACAGCCGCTGGCGCAAGGTGCCGACCTGGTTCTCGACCTGGCCCTTTTCCCAGCCCGAAGCCGGGGTGCAGGCCACCGGCTCGACCAGGTAATGCGAGCACATCTGGGCGAAGCGGCGGTTGAAGCGGCGCTCTTTGCCGACAAATACGGCGTCCACCGCCGTCTTCATGTTGTCGTAGATGCCGCGCTCGCACAGGCCGCCGTAGAAGGCCGCGGCACGGGCGTGGGCGTCGAACACCATCTCCTGGGTCTGGCGCGGGTAGACCGCCACGAACGGCATGCGGCTGTGGCACAGGCGGGCATGGGCCACCTGCACCTTGGTCGTCACGCCGTCCAGGATGATCCACTCTTCCGCCCAGTCGAACTGGTACGCCTCGGCCGGGGCAAAGGTGAGCGGAACGTAGGCGTTCACCGGCCCACTCGGCGGCTGGCGCTGCTTGAAGCGCTTGATGTAGCGCCGCACCGTGTCGTAGCCGCCCTGGAACCCGGCATCCTTCAGCCGTCCGAAGAGCCCCAGGTAGTCGAGCCGGTCGCGGGCTGGCCGCCGCTCGTTCTCCGTGATCAGCCGTTCCAGCTCCTCCTGGAACCCGGCCAACTTCGGAAGCGGCTGGTGCTGACGCTCGTAGCGCGGCGCCGTCTCGCCCGAGCGCAGGTATTTCGTCACCGTCTCCCGCGACACCTTCAGCGACCGGGCAATGGCCCGGATGCTTTTCCCCTTCGCGTGCTCGCGTCGTATCCGTGCGATCGTCTCCACCGTCAACATCCCTGTCCGCCACCCTGTCGTCCAAACCCAGGGTGGTAGTCTGCCAGATCAGGGGTGGCTGGTTATTGGACGCCGATCACCCCTGAAACTGGCCCAGTGTTGCAGGCCGATGCACACATTGAGGGACTGACGGCGGCGATTGCGGCGCTGGAAGCCGAGATCCACAGCCGGGTCAAGGCTCAGCCGGAACTAGCCGACCGAGTGGCTGCGCTCCAGACCGCGCCCGGCGTCGGGCCGGTGGTGGCCACCACACTCGCGATCCTGCTCCCGGAATTGGGGAAGACAACCGGAGAACGCATCTCCGCCTTGGTCGGTGTTGCCCCCTTCGATCATGACAGCGGCCAATCGCGCGCCCAGCGTCACATCGCCGGTGGACGCGCAGCCGTTCGACACGCCCTCTACATCGCGGCCGAAGTCGCCGCGACCCACAGCAAAGGCGTAATCGCCGCCTATTACGCCCAGTTGAAAGGGCGCGGCAAGCCGTCGAAGGTGGCGCTGACTGCCTGCATGCGCAAACTGATCGTGCGCCTCAACGCCATGCTTGCCAAAGGCCAGACTTGGGAGGCCCAGTGAACCGCACCGGGTTTGTCGGAGGCCGGTTTGGTTGAGTCACGCCGCCATGGCGACGTCCTCGGTTTGAGCATAGTAGCGTGCTTCGGCCTCGGCGGGCGGAATGTTGCCGATGGGTTCAAGCAG
>JBKHVJ010000127.1:0-15741 GCA_046570145.1 Alphaproteobacteria bacterium | reverse complement strand
TTCTTCACCGTCAGCGGGTAATAGGTACCGCCCTTCACCGTCGCGTCGTTGGCGACGATCATGCACTCCTGCCCGGCGACGCTGCCGATGCCGGCGATGATGCCGGCGGACGGGATGTCCTCGGCATAGACGCCGTCGGCGGCCAGCTGCGACAGCTCAAGGAAGGGCGAGCCGACATCGAGAAGCTGGCGGATGCGCTCGCGCGGCAGCAGCTTGCCGCGGGCGAGGTGCTTGTCGCGGGCCTTGGCCCCGCCGCCCTGCTGGATGGCGGCGACCTTCCGGCGCAGATCGTCGACCAGGGCCTGCATGGCGTCGGCGTTGGCCTGGAACTCGGCGGAGCGCGCATTCAGGACGCTCTTCAGGACGGTCATGCCGTCTTCCTCCCGGTTTGGCGGTCTTGATTACTGGGCTGGTTACTGGACAAGGGCACGGCTGATGACCAGCCGCTGGATGTCGCTGGTGCCCTCGTAGATCTGGCAGACCCGGACGTCGCGATAGATGCGCTCGACCGGGAAATCGTTCAGGTAGCCGTAGCCGCCATGGATCTGGATGGCGTCGGAACAGACCTTCTCCGCGATCTCGGAGGCGAACAGCTTGGCCATCGCCGCTTCCTTCATGCAAGGCACCCCGGCATCGCGCAGGCTCGCGGCATGCAGCACCATCTGACGCGCCGCCTCCACCCGCGTCGCCATGTCGGCGAGGCGGAAGGCGACGGCCTGATGCTGGATGATCGGCACGCCCATGCTCTGGCGTTCCTGGGCGTAGCGGATGGCATGGTCGAGTGCCGCGCGCGCCATGCCGACCGACTGCGAGGCGATGCCGATGCGCCCGCCCTCCAGGTTTGCCAGCGCCACCTTGTAGCCGGCGCCTTCGGCCCCGAGCATCAGGTCGGCCGGAACCCGGCACTCCTCGAAGACGATCTGGCAGGTGTCGGAGCAGTGCTGGCCCAGCTTCTCCTCCGTCCGCGCCACCTGATAGCCCGGCGTGTCGGTCGGCACGATGAAGGCGCTGAGGCCCTTCTTGCCGGCGGCGGGGTCGGTCACCGCGAAGACGATGGCGACATCGGCCTGCGAGCCCGACGTGATGAACTGCTTGGTGCCGTTCAACACCCAGTGATCGCCATCGCGCCGGGCGCGGGTCTTGATCGCCGAGGCGTCGGATCCCGCCTGCGGCTCGGTCAGGCAGAAGGCGCCCAGCATCTCGCCGCGCGCCATCGGCTTCAGGAAGCGGTCCTTCTGGGCGTCCGTCCCGAACTTCAGGATCGGCATGCAGCCGACCGAGTTGTGGACGCTCATGATGGTGGAGACGGCCCCGTCACCGGCGGCGATCTCCTCGATGGCGAGGGCGTAGGCGACATGGTCGGTGGCGGCGCCGCCGAATTCCTCCGGCACCAGCATGCCCATCAGGCCGAGTTCGCCCATCTCGGCCAGTTCGGCCTTGGGGAAAGCGCCGCTGCGGTCGCGCTCGGCGGCGGTCGGAGCGAGCCGGTCCTGCGCGAAGGCGCGGGCCATGTCGCGGACCATGGTCTGTTCTTCGGTCAGGTGCATCGGGCGTTTCCTCGGGCGATGGTTCTTGTTGGTGGCGTGCTGGCGGCTTGCTGTGCCCCCTCCCCATCCCTCCCCCGCCTTTGGCGGGAGAGGGGGTAGGAGCTTTGCGGGAATACAGCGGCAGTCCCCTCTCCCGCGAAGCGGGGGAGGGTTAGGGAGGGGGCAAGCGCCTGCCCTTACACCCGCTCCACCGCAATCGCCGTAGCCTCACCGCCACCAATGCACAAGCTGGCCACCCCGCGCTTCAGGTCGTACTTCTCCAGCGCCGCCAGCAGCGTCACGAGGATCCGCGCGCCCGACGCGCCGATGGGGTGGCCGAGCGCACAGGCGCCGCCATGGACATTCACCTTGTCGTGCGGCAGGTCGAGATCGCGCATCGCCGCCATGGTGACGACCGCGAACGCCTCGTTGATCTCGAACAGATCGACGTCGCGGGCCAACCAGCCCACCTTCTCGAACAGCTTCTGCATCGCGCCCACCGGCGCGGTGGTGAACAGCGCCGGCTGCTGGGCGTGGTTGGAATGGCCCTTGATCTCGGCGATCACGCGCAAGCCGCGCTTGTCGGCCTCGCTGCGGGTGGTGACGATCAGCGCCGCGCCGCCGTCGGAAATCGACGAGGCGTTCGCCGCCGTCACCGTGCCGTCCTTGGCGAAGGCGGGCTTCAGGGTCGGGATCTTCTTCGGATCGCCCTTGCCCGGCTGCTCGTCGGTATCGACCAGCGTGTCGCCCTTGCGGCCCTTCACCAGAACCGGCGCGATCTCCGCCTTGAAGGAGCCGTCCTCCACCGCCTTGCGGGCGCGGTTCAGGCTTTCGATGGCATAGTTGTCCTGCGCCTCGCGGGTGAAGTTGTAGCTGCTGGCGCATTCCTCGGCGAAGGTGCCCATCAGGCGGCCCTTCTCGTAGGCGTCCTCCAGCCCGTCGAAGAACATGTGGTCCAGCACCTTGCCGTGGCCCATGCGGTAGCCGGCGCGGGCGCGGTCCAGCAGGTAGGGGGCGTTCGACATGCTCTCCATGCCGCCGGCCACCACCACCTTGGCCGAGCCGGCCTTGATGACGTCATGGGCGAACATCACCGCCCGCATGCCCGAGCCGCAGACCTTGGAGATGGTGGTGCAGCCCACCCCCTTCGGCAGCCCGGCGCCCAGCGCGGCCTGACGCGCCGGGGCCTGCCCCAGACCGGCCGACAGCACGTTGCCCATGAACACCTCGTCCACCGCGTCCGCGGCGAGGCCCGAGCGTTCCAGCGCCGCCTGGATGGCGACGGCGCCCAGCTGCGGGCCGGTCAGGCCCATGAGGTCGCCCTGGAAGCCGCCCATCGGCGTGCGGACGGCGGCGGCGATGACGATGCTGTCGGTCATGGTGGTCTGTCCCTTTCCCTCGATGCCTTGTTGCCGAACCGCTTTACGCGGTCTCTTTGAACAGTTCGCGCCCGATCAGCATGCGGCGGATCTCGCTGGTGCCGGCGCCGATCTCGTAGAGCTTGGCGTCGCGCAGCAGGCGGCCGGTCGGGTACTCATTGATGTAGCCGTTGCCCCCCAGCGTTTGAATGGCCTCCAGCGCCATCCAGGTCGCCTTTTCGGCGGAGAACAGGATGGCGGCGGCGGCGTCCTTGCGGGTGGTCTCGCCACGGTCGCAGGCTTTGCAGACGGCGTACACATAGGCCTTGGCGGCGTTCATGATGGTGTACATGTCGGCGATCTTGCCCTGCATCAGCTGGAACTCGCCGATGGGCTGGCCGAACTGCTTGCGGTCGTGGACATAGGGGATCACCACGTCCATGCAGGCCTGCATGATGCCGAGCGGGCCGCCGGACAGCACCGCGCGCTCGTAATCCAGGCCGGACATCAGCACGTTCACGCCGCGCCCGACGCCGCCCAGGATGTTCTCCTCCGGCACCTCGCAATCCTCGAACACCAGCTCGCCGGTGTTGGAGCCGCGCATCCCCAGCTTGTCCAGCTTCTGCGCCACCGAGAAGCCCTTGAAGCCCTTCTCCACCAGGAAGGCGGTGATGCCGCGCGGGCCGGCGTTGATGTCGGTCTTGGCGTAGATCACCAGCGTGTCGGCGTCGGGGCCGTTGGTGATCCACATCTTGGTGCCGTTCAGGACGTAGCGGTCGCCCTTCTTCTCCGCCCGCAGCTTCATCGACACCACGTCGGACCCGGCGTTCGGCTCCGACATCGCCAGCGCACCGATATGCTCGCCGGAGATCAGCTTTGGCAGGTAGCGGCGCTTCTGCTCCTCCGTGCCGTTCTTGCGGATCTGGTTGACGCAGAGGTTCGAATGCGCGCCGTAGCTGAGCCCCACCGAAGCGGAGGCGCGGGACACCTCCTCCATCGCCACGACATGCTCCAGATAGCCCATGCCGGCGCCGCCATATTCCTCCTCCACCGTCACGCCGAGGATGCCGAGGTCGCCCATCTTGCGCCACAACTCGTTCGGGAATTCGTTGCTGTGGTCGATCTCGGCGGCGCGGGGGGCGATCTCGTTGGCGGCGAAGCTGCGCACCGAATCGCGCAGCATGTCGGCCGATTCACCGAGGTCGAAATTCAGGCTCGGGTACTGGTTGGACAGCATGGCGTATCGCTCCCCTGGGAAATCATCCGTTCTTTGACCATACGTTACCGTATGGCGAGGCGCTAGGCAAGGGGCAAGCTGACGTGCACGAAACCTGCATTCCTTCAAGGGATTAAGGGAGCTTCGCCAGCGCCTTCGGCCTTGCGGATACGCTGCCGCATCGTGGAAGGAGTCCAAAAAAGGCAATCACTTCAACGCTGCCATGCGCGCCATCCGCCTGGGTGAGGCTTGGTCGCGCTTTCATATTGCTGCGGCGCGGGGCTAGTTTGGATACCGTATACCTGGAACGCCGATTTAGGGAGCCTGCAACGATGATCCGCGTACCGCGCCCGAACATGGATGGCTTCACCATGGCCCTGGTGGCGACCGTCGGGCTGGCGACCGTGCTGCCGGTGCAGGGCCAGATCGCCCACTGGGTGCATTATCTGGCGGAGGCGGCCATCGCGCTGCTGTTCTTCCTGCACGGCGCCCGCCTGCCGCGGGAAGAGGTGGTGGCGGGCATGGCGCACTGGCGCCTGCACCTGCTGATCTTCAGCCTGACCTTCGTGGCCTTCCCCCTGATCGGCTGGGCGGTGGTGTCGACGCTGCCGCACAGCCTGCTGCCGCCGGCCCTGGCCATCGGGGTGCAGTTCCTCTGCCTGCTGCCCTCCACCGTCCAGTCCTCCATCGCCTTCACCTCGATGGCGCGGGGCAACGTCGCCGCGGCGGTGTGCAGTTCCACCCTGTCCAACATCTCCGGCATCCTGATGACGCCGCTGCTGGTGGCGCTGTTCCTGAAGGTGCAGGGCACGGCGCTGTCGCTGGACACGCTGCAGACCATCGCAGCACAGCTTCTGCTGCCCTTCGTCGCCGGACAGCTGCTGCGGCGCTGGGTCGGCGCCTGGGCGGCGCGGCACAAGGCGATGCTGAAATTCACCGACCGCGGGTCGATCCTGCTGGTCGTCTACATCGCCTTCAGCGAGGCGGTGGTGAACGGGCTGTGGCATCAGGTGCCCCCGGCCGCGCTGGGCATGGTGGTGCTGATCGACTGCGCCATACTGGCGCTCTTCCTGGTCGGCACGACGCTGCTCAGCCGCCGCCTGGGCTTCTCCCGCGCCGACGAAGCGGTGATCGTCTTCTGCGGGTCGAAGAAATCGCTGGTCAGCGGCGTTCCGATGGCCGGCGTGCTGTTCGCCCCTGCCACCGCCGGTCTGGTGCTGCTGCCGGTGATGGTGTTCCACCAGATCCAGCTGATGGTGGGGGCCGTCCTGGCCCGCCGCTACGCCGAGGAAGAGGAAGCGCGCGACGCCCTGCCGGCAACCTCCTGAGATTTTTCGCCCTCTCCCGCGCCGGGAGAGGGAACACCCCCTACTCCCCATCCCCCTCGAACTCTCCCGTCGCGGCCATGATGGCGGTGCGCAGCCGGTCGGCCTTGGCGGGACCCGCGACCATCTCCAGCAGGCGCAGGGCGTAGAACAGGTTGATCTCCGCCGTCTCCGCGTCCTCCGGGTCGCCGGCCGATTTCGGATACAGGTCCAAAAGGGCGTGGGCCCGCTCCAGCAGCCCCTTTTCCATCGACGCCATGGCGTCCTTCAACGGCTGGTGCAGGCCGAGCGCGTCGGCCAGCCCCTCGCAGCGACGCAAAGCGCGGGCATGGTCCTCCGCCGCGGTCTGGGCGTCGTCGTCCACGGCAACCGGCCGGCCATTTGCGGTGGGGGCTGCCACCGCGGTCAGGATGCCCTTGGGCGCCGTGTCCAGAACGCTGCCGGTCACCATGGTCCGCACCGCCGCCTTCACCGCCTCCAGCCGCTCGCGATAGACCGGCTCGGCCATGAAATCCATGACCGCGGAGGTGGTGTGGACGCTGGCGACCAGCCGTTCGGCGATGGCGATGGCCTCCTCCGGAGCGATGGCGACGGCAGCCCCGTCCGGCCCGGCCCCATAGCCGGTGCCATGGCCTTTGCCGTCCAGGCGGGCGCTCCGCTCCTCCAGGTTGGTAACCACCAGCCCGCTCAGCTGGGCGAAGATCACCGGCTGCTCCCGCCGCGCCTTGCCGAGGTCGATGTCATTCAGCACCGCCAGCAGCTCGGCAGGGTTCGCCATGCGGGAGGCGGCGACCAGCAGCAGGTAATAGGCCAGCGTCGGCGATTGGCGCGCCGCCGCCTGGGCCGCCTGTTCGACAGCGGCGACATGGTGGTCGTCGAGCGCCGGCAGCGGCTTGGGCGCCAGCGCGTCCTTCAGCGCCTCCACCGTCAGGCCGATTTCAAGAAACGCGGCGACGTCCAGAACCTGCCGCCGCAGATCCTCGTCGCCATGCAGCAGCCGCCAGACCGTCCGGGGCGAGCCGTCCTGCTCCACCGCCCCCCGCATGGCTCCCCGGATGGCCTCGGCGGCCATCGGCCACAGCCGGCGCCCGATGTTGCGCAGCGCGTTGATGTTGCCGGGCGCGGTTTCCTGCACCTGCCGGTCGAGCTGGTCGATCAGGGCGGTATCGCCGCACTCCGTCACCAGCCGCCAGAGCGGTTCGATCACCCGCCGTTCGATGCGCCCCAGCGGCACGTCGACCCCGCTGAAGCTCTCCAGCACATCCTCGAACGGCATGCACAGGACACGCTTCATCGTCGGCCGGCGGCCGGGCCGCAACTGGACCAGCCGCGGGCGGATGGCGGCGAAGGTCTGGCGCACGTCGGGATGCTCGCGCACCCGCTCCAGCAGGCGGACGACCTCGATGAACTTGTCTTCGGGAATGTCGAACAGCCGGCTTTCCAGACCCGGCAGCCGGTCGACCTTGCCCTGTCCCGTTCCGTCCGCCCCCTTCTCCGCTCCCGGGTCCGTCATGGCGAACGCGCTTTCACCGCCTCGATCCGGCGGATGGCGTCCATGTCCATCTGGCCCGTGCGCCAGTCCTCCAGCATGCGGACGGAGCGGCGGTGGGCCTGCTTGACCTGCTTGGAATCCTCCACGAAGTCGCGGCTGGACTCCCTCCTCGGCAGCAGGGGCAGGGTGCGGAACAGGTCGTTGACGGTCGCGGCCTGCTGGTGGTGGTCCTCGGTCTGCGCGACCTCCCAGGCCCCGGTGATGTGGCTCCAGCCGTCGAGCAGCCACGCCATCCGCGCCGCCTGGGCGCGCACGCGGACGATCTCGCTGTCCCAATCGCGCATGAGCGGACCGATCGCCTCGATGCGCCGATGGAAGTCGCCCAGAACCTTGCCCCCGATGGCGATGGTGTGCTGCGCCACCTCCGCGCAGAAGGCGGCAACCGGGGCGGCGTCGCTCGGCACCTCGCGCGCCCAGTCGGTCAGGCTGTCGCGGAAACCCTTCAGATCCGTCAGCCCGCGCGTCAGCCGGCCGGGCTTGGGCGAGCGCGCCAGCCCGACCGGAGCGGCGACCGCGGCGATGTCGGCCAGCCGGGAATAGAGCAGGGTCGCGTCCATCCGCAGGCTTTCCGCCGCGCGGGTCATCAACTGGCGGGTCAGCCGCTGCCCTTCGTCGGTGTCGATGCCGGCCTTCAACATCTCCGGCGATTCCAACCCGACCGCCTTCAGGATCGAGAGGATCAGCAGATAATGGGTGAGGGTGCTCTGCTCCTCATCCTCCTCCAGCGCATGGCGGGCGGCCTGCGCCGCCTTCGGCCCGGCCAGCCCGCGCCGCGCCGCCTTCAGCGTCGCCCGGCGGATCTCGTGCGGGGAACAGGCGTCCTCCTTCACGATCAGGTCGTGGAGATAGCGGTCGTGCATGGTCATCGACACCATGTCCGGCACCGATTTCCAGGCGACCACATAGATGCCCATGCCCTGCGACAGGCTGGGGATCAGCACCTCCAGCTTGGACCGGTCACCGCGGCGCACGCGGGTCTGGGACAGCAGCGGCGTGGTGAAGGCCACCGCGGCCCCCCGTTCCTCGAAGGTCGACGGCGCGTATTCGATCGCACCCTTCAACATCATTGCCGTTCCGGATTCGCCTGACCGATCTGTTACGGCCGCGCCGCCCCTGCGGGCCAGGACCGGCGCGAACCCCACGCGCCCATAATTACATGGTTGCAACACAAGCGGCCGGGAGCATTTTGCACCGATTTGTAGCACACTGCGACGGCCTGCCACAGTTGGGAACGAACCGTATGCGAAGCTCAACCTTGTCCGCAGGCGTTCGTACCTGCCCGAAACCTTGACTGGACGCTGTGGAAGCGGGCTTCGGGCCGACGCACCGGAGAGAAATATTCCAAGTGCAGGCGGAAACTTTTGAACAGGTTACGGCCCTTGCGCTTTGCGCGGCGACGCGACAGTTTGGGCGCTGGTTCAGACCGCCAGATATCAGGCCGCCAATCAGGGGAGAGACAGAGGGTGAGCAACATCGGCATCGTGCTCGGACGGTTCCACCGCAAAGAGGTGGAGGAGATGCTGGACGAGGCGCGCGCGGTCGCCGCCCGCCGCGGCCTCGGCATCGTCGCGGAGGTTTGGGTTCCCGGCTCGATGGAAAAGCCGCTGGCGATCAAGCGCCTGCTGATGCGCGACGACGTCGCCGGTGCAGTCGCGCTGGGCATCATCGAGCGGGGCGAGACCGAACATGGCAACGTCATGGGCCATGCCGTCATCTCCAGCCTGATCGACCTGCAGCTTCAGTTCATGAAGCCGGTCGGCGTCGGCATCCTCGGGCCGGGCATCAACCCGTCGCAGATCCCGCCGCGCATCCGCCCCTACGCCGCCGCCGCGGTGGAGGCCTGCGCCGATCTGATCGAGCAGGGCTGACGCCTCATGCTCCGGCGGGGCGCCACCGGTGCAGCAGATGCATCGCCCCGCCGAACAGCAGGCCCCAGAATGCCGAGCCGATCCCGAAGAACGACAGTCCCGACGCCGTTGTCAGCAGCGTGACCAGAGCCGGGATGCGCTCCTCCTCCACCTGCAGCGCGGCCATCAGCGAACCGCCGAAGGCGCCGATCAGCGCCAGACCGGCCACCGCCTCGATCAGGATGGGGGACGACCGGGTGACGAGCGCGGCGGCGATCGCCGCAAGCGACGTCAACAGGACATAGCCGACACCGCCGGCGACGGCAGCCTGCCACCGCCGCTCTGGCCGCGGGTCGGCGTCGGGACCGGCACACATGGCCGCCGTGATCGCCGCCAGATTGACCGTCGGCGCCCCGAACGGCGCCGTCAGGGCGGACGCGAAGCCGGTCGCCAGGAAGGCCGGCGCCACCCGCGGGCTGTAGCCGAAGGTCGCCAGCACCGCCAGACCGGGAATGTTCTGCGACGCCATGGTGACGACGAACAGCGGCAGGGCGAGGCCGATCAGCGCTTCCCAGGTGAAGACCGGCGTCACCGGCACCAGCGACGGCCAGGGATCGGAAGGCAGCGCGCCCGACAGCGGCGGGTCGAGCGCCATCGCCGCCAGTGCCACGGCGACAGCCGCCGGGACGGCGTAGAAGCGGGCGAACCGGCCGACCACCGCCCAGGTCGCCAGAACCAGCAGTCCCAATCCCGGCGCCGCGCCGATCGCCAGCAAGGGCGCCAGGCACAGCTTGAGCAGCAGGCCCGCCAGCATGGCGTTGGCCAGCGGCTTCGGGATCGCCGCGATCCAGCGGCCGAGCGGCGTCCACAACCCCGCTACCATGACCAGCGCCGCCACCGTCAGAAAGGCGCCGACCGCCGCGGGAAAGCCGCCTGCCACCGGGCCGGTCGCCGCCAGCAGCGCCATGCCCGGGGTGGTCCAGGCGATGCTGATCGGCTGGCGCTGCCTCCAGGCCAGCCAGACCGCCGAAAACCCCATGGAGAGCCCGACGGCCACGAGGGCGGACGCGATCTGCGCAGTGTCCGCCCCGACCGCCGAAAGCCCCTGGATCACCACCGCGACCGAACCGGCATAGCCGACCAGCGCCACCAGGAGACCGGTGGCGAGCGCCTGCAACGACAGGCCCGGCGGTGGGGCGGCGGCAACAGTCCGCGCGGCGGCGGACGTGTCGGGAGGCGAGCCGGGCATGTCCGGTCCTTTCCGATGCGTGACAGAGGAGAGGAAAAACCGTTAGATTGGATCCAATATCCGTGCAAGCGGTTTTCTTGCCCGGCCGCTTCCCCCTCGTGCTCCCCTCGTCAACTCCGGGTCCCCGCATGCCCCAAAATCCGGAAACGCCCTCCCCCGATCTGACCGCGGTAATCGCCCGCAACCGTCCGCGCTTCCGCACGGCGACCGAATTCGTCGAGGCTGCGATGCGCGAGGCGATCCTGGGCGGCACGCTACCCGCCGGCGCCCCGTTGCGGCAGGAGGAGCTGGCCGCCGCCTTCGGCGTCAGCCGCATGCCGGTCCGCGAAGCGTTGCGCCAGTTGGAGGCGCGTGCGCTGGTGGAGTTCCACCCTCACCGGGGTGCCGTGGTGGCGGCGATCTCCGCCGAGGATTCGGCCGACATCAGCGCCATCCGCACCGCCCTGGAACCGACGGCGTTGCGCCTGTCTCTGCCGAAGCTGGCGGCGGAGGATATGGCGCTGGCGGCCGACCTGCTGGCGGAGATGGATGCGGAAGCCGATCCGGGCAGGATGGGAGAGCTGAACCGACGTTTCCACATGACGCTCTACGCCCGTGCCGGACGGCCGCGCCTGCTGGCGTTGGTGGAGCAGCATCTGGCCGCCGCCGACCGCTACCTGCGCTTCCAGTTCGTAGCGCTCGGCTACCAGTCACGCTCCCAGGACGACCATTACGCTCTGCTCGCCGCCTGCCGGGACCGCGACGCCGATGCCGCCTGCGCCATTGTCATCGACCATGTGATGGCGGCAGAAAAGGAACTGACCGCCTTCCTGACGAAGCCGTCGTGAGGACGGGGCTGCCCGCAGACGGACATCGGCCGCAGGATCACTGCAACCCCAGCAGTTCGCCGAGCGCTTGGCTGAGCTGGCGCGGCGTCACCGGCTTGTGGATGATGCCCAGCCCATGGGCCGCGGCGTCGCGTTCGCATTCGGGTCCGGTCTCGCCGGTCAGGATCAGGCCCGGAACAGGTGGGCCGCCCGCCTGCTCGAACAGCCCGCGGATGCCGACGACGGCTTCGGTCCCGAAGCGGCCTTCGCGCAGGCGATAGTCGGCGACGACCAGATCGGGACGGCGGCCGCTGCGGCGCAGCGCCTCCACCGCCTTCTCGGCGGAACCGGCGACCAGCACCTGATAGCCCCATTCGCGGAAGATCGTCTCCAGCCCCAGAAGCACGATGGCGTCGTCGTCCACCACCACGGCGAAGCGGCCGTGGCCGGTGGTCGCCGCCTCCGCCGGGCTGAGCGGACGCTCGATGGTGCGGCCGAGCGGCAGGGCGATGACGAAGCTGGTCCCCTGCTCCGGCTTCGACTGGACGTCCACGGGATGGTTCAGCAGCTGCGACAGCCGCCGCACGATGGCAAGGCCGAGACCGAGGCCGCGGTTGCGGTCGCGTTCCGGGTTGCCGACCTGATGGAATTCCTCCCAGATGCGTTCCAGATGGTCGGCCGGGATGCCGATGCCGGTGTCGCGCACCTCGATGAGCAGTCGGCCGCCGGCCTGCCGGCATTCGATGTCGATCCGGCCGCTCTCGGTATAGCGCAGCGCGTTCTCCACCAGGTTGCGCACCATGCGGGTCAGCAGCGTGCGGTCGGTGCGGGCGGCGGCATTGCAGGACAGGACATGCAGTTCCAGCCCCTTGGCCGCCGCGACCGGCCGGTAGGAGGCGGCGATGTGGTCGAACAGCGGGACCATGGGGACATTCTCGATGTTCGGCTGCACCACCCCGGCGTCGAGCCGCGACATGTCCAGCAGGCTGTCGAGCAGTTCCTTCAGCGCGTCCAGCCCGCGGCCGAGATGCATCAGCGCGTTGGCTCCCTGGCTGCCCTGCACATGGGGTTTCAGCACGTCGACGTACAGCAGCAGTGCCTGAAGCGGCTGGCGCAGGTCGTGACTGGCGGCGGCCAGGAACTTGCCCTTGGCATGGTCTGCCGCCTCCGCCGACTCCTTCGCCTGCATCAGCGCCTGCTGCGCCTGCCGGCGGGCGGTGATGTCGCGGAAATAGACCGACAGCCCGTCCGGACTGGGATACATGCTGATCTCGACCCAAAAGCCGAGGATGGGCGACTTCACCTCGATGGTCATCTCCCGCCCGTCGCGCACCGCCTGCTTCTGCGCCTCGAACGACTCGCTGCCCAGCACCTTGGGGAAGGCGTCCCAGATGCGACGGCCCAGCAGGGTGTCGCGCGACCGGCCCCAGAGCTGTTCGGCCTTGCGGTTGATGTAGGTGAAGCGCCAGTCGTGATCGACGGCATAGAAGGCGTCGCTGATGCTCTCCAGGATCAGGACAGCCCGCTCGTGCGAGGCGCGCGCCTCCTCCTCCGCCCGCTTGCGCATGGTGATGTCGCGGGAGAAGCAGCCCACCCCCTCCGGCGTCGGCAGGATGCGGATCTCCAGCCACAGCGTGTTGTCCTCGCCGTCCAGGCGTTTCTCCATGCTGGTCGGCACCCGTTCCGTCATGGTCTTGCGGCACAGCGCCTCGAGGTCGGAGCCGGCGAGCTGGGGCCAGATCTCCCACAGGCGGCGACCGCGTATCGCCGACAGGGGCTGATGGTCGAGCTGCTCGGCCCGCCGGTTCTGGTAGATCACCCGGTAATCGCGGTCGAGCGCCACCAGCGCCTCGTCGATGCTGTCCAGGATGTCGGTGGCACGCTTGCGCGCGTCGGCGATGGCCTCCTCCATCCGCCGCTCGTCTGAGCGGTCATGCAGGATCCAAAGAAAGCCTTCCTCGTCACCCTGCAGCGGCAGGATGGTCAGCGCCCCCCAGACCGTGGCGCCGTCGCGGCGGCGGAAGGCACGTTCCTCCCGGATGCGCCCGTCGGCCAGCGCCCGCAGCCTCAGCGCATCGGGCACGCCGGCCACAACATCCTCCGGCGGGAACAGGAAGGCGACCGGCCGGCCTTGGGCCTCCGCCTCCGTCCAGCCCAGGATGCGGACGGAACCGGGGTTCCAACTGGTCACCCTGCCGTCCGGCGCCACAGTCAGGATGGCATGGCCGACGGCGCTGTCCAGGATGGCACGCAGCCGCCTTTCGCCATCGGCACGGGCGGTGCGGCTGTGCTCCAGGGCATCGAAGGCGATGCGCAGATCCTCGTTGAGCGCGGTGACCGTCAGCAGGTCGTCGCAACCGCTGCGGGCGGTGGCTAGAGCGGCCCGCAGCCGCGCATTTTCCCGTTCCAGCTCTTCCAGTCGCACCACCAGCTGCGGATCGGGAGCGTTACCCGGTTCGACAGTCGGCTGAGTGTTCGGGGGAGCGTTCGGTTGGGCATTCGGGTTCGGCCCGCCCCCCATCCGGCTGGTCGCGGGCTCATCCGGGACAGACTGCGGCTTGGTCATAGGCGCTCAAGAAAAACGAAAGTCTCAGTAAACAAGAGTGCGCAAGACCGAAAGCCTCTGTAAACCCTCCAAAGGAAATAGGCCTGATGATTGCTGGAATGCGCAATTTTATCTTTATCAATACCGCATATCTACGATCGCTCTCACCATTGCCCGCACACCGGGATCAGGCACTTTGTCACGCCGCAACACCAACCCAAGCGTGCGAACCAGCGGCGGAAACAGAGGTTGGACTGCGAAGCGGTTGCGGTCTCCCGGTCCCTGGACGGTGACCGACGGCAGGATCGACCGGCCGAGCCCGGCGGCGACGAGGTTCTTGATCGCCTCGACATTGCCGAGTTCCATCGACGGGCGCGGCTGCACGCCGCCGGCCATGAACCAGCCGTCGATCACCGCCCGCATGGTTCCCCCGCGTTCGTAGAGGATCAGTGCCCCATCCGCCAGCGCCGCCGGAGCGATGCCGTCGTCCGGCACCGGCCTGCCCCCGTCTCCGGCCCCTGCGCCACCTTCTGCAGCCAGCGGACCGACGCAGACCAGTTCCTCGCTGCACACCGGTTCGATGGACAGGCCGGCGCGGACGGCCGGCAGCGTGACCAGCGCGAGATCCAGCGCCCCGGCCTCCACCGAATCCAGGATGTCCGGCGTGTTGCCGGTGACGACGATGATCTCCAGGCCCGGATGGGCGGCGCGCAGTGCGGTCAGGATCGGCGGCAGTCGGTAGATGCAGGCGGTGGCACCGGTACCGATGCGCACGCGTCCCGCCTGCCCGGTGCGGTGGCGCCCCATGGCGGTGGATGCCGCCTCCACCTCGTCGCGCATGCGGCGGATGAAGGGCAGCAGGTCGCGGCCGGCCGCCGTCGGCAGGGCGCGCTTGCCGACCCGCTCCACCAGGCGCACGCCGAACCGCTCCTCCAGATTTCGGATCTGCATGCTGACCGCCGGCTGGGTCAGGCCGAGCCGGCTTGCCGCCTCGGTGAAGCCGCCATGTTCGACGACGGTGGCGAAGGTGATGAGCTGGTCGAGGTTCAGTCCGCGCATACCCCCAGCTTTCCTTATGATTCCGATCAAATCAATAAATTTGCCTTTTCCACGGCGGTCCGCGACGGTGGGGCCATGACGACCGCAGCCATCCCCTCGCCCGCCCCCTCCTCCACATGGCTCGTGCTGCTGTGCGCCAGCCGCTTCGCCACATCGCTGTCCTTCATGGTCTATGCCGGCGCGCTCGTGCCCGCGATGCAGGCCTGGGGCATGTCGGCGGGGGAAGCCGGTTCGATCCAGACCGCCTTCAACATCGGCTATGCCCTGTCGCTGGTGGGCTCCTCCTGGTTCGCCGACAGCCTGGGCGCCAAGCGCGTCTTCCTGTGGGCGAGCTGGGCGACGGCGCTGACCGGCCTCGCCTTCGCCTTCTTCGCCCGCTCGCCGGAAAGCGGGCTGCTGCTGTTCGCACTGGTCGGGCTGACCCAGGGCGGCACCTACGCTCCCTCCATCATGCTGGTGGCGCAGGGCGTGCCTGCCACCCGGCGGGGGGCGGCGGTCGGCTGGCTGCTGGCGGCGGGGTCGCTCGGCTATTTCGCCTCCATCGCAGTCGCAGCATGGCTGGCGGAGCGGTTCGGCTACGAGGCCGCTTTCATCGCCTGTGGGCTGGGGCCGCTGCTGGCGGCGCTGCTCGCCACGCCGGGACTGCGCGGACGCGCCAATCTGGTCGCCGGCGGGGGCGCTCGGCGGCTGCGCGGCGCCTTCCGCTTCCTGGCCGACCGTCGGTCCTTTCTGCTGACCGCCGGCTACACCACCCATTGCTGGGAACTGCTGGGCATGTGGGCCTGGCTTCCGGCCTTCCTCACCGCCAGCCTTTCCGAGTCCGGGGGCGCCGGCGTCCGCGGTCTGTGGATCGCCGCGGCCATCCATCTCTCCGGCTTCCTGTCGTCGCTGCTGATGGGGCGGGCGTCGGACCGGCTGGGCCGGCGGGCCGTTCTGGTGGCAATGGGGCTGCTGGGCGCGGCCTGTTCCTTCACCATCGGTTGGATGGACGGGATGCCGCTGGTCCTGGTGCTGGCGGTGGCCGCCCTCTATGGCTTCTCGGCGCTGGGCGACTCTCCTGTCTTGTCCACGGCGATGACGGAATCGGTCGAGCCCGGCAGCCTGGGGGCGGCACTGGCCGTGCGCTCCATACTGGGTTTCGGCGCCGGGGGCGCCGCACCGCTGGCGGTCGGGCTGGTGCTGGACCAGGCCGGCGGCATGGGAGGCCAGATCGGAGGCTCACCTTGGGGCTGGGGTTTCGCGCTACTCGGCGTCGGCG
>JBKHVJ010000126.1:0-5816 GCA_046570145.1 Alphaproteobacteria bacterium | reverse complement strand
GCCGACTTCGCCGCCACCCTGGCCCAGGACGACCACGCCGTCATGGTCCTCGACGGTGCCGGTTGGCACGCCAGCAAGAGCCTGGTCGTGCCCGCCAATCTCACCCTCGTGCCCTTGCCGCCCTATTCGCCCGAGTGCAACCCGGTCGAGCGGATCTGGCTCTTCCTCCGCGAAAAGCTGATGTCGCTGCGGGTCTTTCCCGATCAGGACGCCATCATCGACGCTTGCTGCGACGCCTGGAACGCGCTCGTCGCCGAAACCGGCCGCATCAAATCCCTCTGCTTCCCGCCTTGGCTCCAGAAGGTCATTTCATAGGAGAGGCGGTATGACGCCAGGGTTTGGGATGAGAAAGCCCCGCCTTCCGGAAGGGAGGCGGGGCTTTTTTCATTCTGGGGAGATGTTGGCTGGGGAATGCGCCCACCTACACATCCACCACCATATGGGGTCGGAACGCCCCCTCCAGCGTTAGCAGCAGATGCAGGTAGACCGCCACCTTGCGGGCGCGGTCGGAGTTGCGGGCAAGGCAATCGCGCAGCTGTTCGGCCATCCGGGCGGTCTCGGCGTCCTGATCCGACGCCGCGGCCGTTGCTGCCTGGACGATATGTTCGGGCTCGACCGGCAGCGGTGCGGCCGGATCCTTCAGCAGTGCCTCAGCAATCGCCTCTTCGTCATGATGGACCTGGGGTGGCGCACCCGTCGGCGCGGGGGCACGCTGGGACAGATGACCGCGGAGGTTTTCCTTGAGACGGGCCCTCTGCCGCTCATCCAGCCCGTCGAACTGGTCGACCTCCTCGAACAAGAGGTCATAGAGGCGCCGCCGTTGCGGATTGGGCGGATTATGGTCGCGCCGTTCCTGCTCGCGGTCGTGTTGTTCCTGGCGGGGGTTGCGGCGGCTGTTGCGGTCGGTGGCGCTGCCGCTCCGTTGCACGCCGGCGGTGGTGCGGACACTGAATTCCGGCGGACCGATGCCGCGGCCGGATGCGAGAGTGCCGGACATGAGCCGCCCTCCGGGAGCCGTTTCCCCAGCGCTCAAGTCTGGCATAGCCGGCGCTTTCGTCAATGTGAAAGCGCCGGCCTATATCCATCGCCTAAAGGACGCCGGTCAGTCGCCGGCTCCGGCGCCGACCGCATCGTCTGCCGCCCCTGGCTTGCTCTTGCCGAAGCCGATGGTGGGGAAGACGTTGATCAGCGCGGTGATGAAGGCCGCCAGATAGGGCAGCGACTGCACCACCAGCAGGCCCGACCACATGAAGGCGTCGCGGTTCTCGTGGCCGAAGACCATGACGATGGCCAGCGCCGCACCCCACAGCGACACCAGAAGCACCAGTTCCTCCCGCGCCATCAGGAAGGCCTGCATCAGCGCCGGCTGGTTCTCGCATTTCGGCGTGCGGACGAAGGGCCGGCCGGAGGTGAAGATGCCCAGCCACATGGCGCGGCCGACCGTGTGGGTCAGCGCCATGCCGGCGACCGCCGCCCCGACCTTGTCCCAGAATCCGCACTTCACCCGCGCCTCGTAGAGCCAGAGCGACGCGCCGACCTTGAAGGCGAAGACGCTCAGCGTCGGGATCATGAAGACGTTGGGCGGGAACTCGAAATATTTCGGGAAGGCCATGAGGCCGATGGACCACAGGATGCCGGCGATGCCGAAGATCATATGGGCGGCGTCGGCGAACCAGGGCAGCCAGCCGGTGATGAAATGGTATTTCTGGCCGGCCGTCAGCTCCTTGGCACCCGGCGACAACTGGCGCCAATGATGCTTCAGGATCTGCACCGCGCCATAGGCCCAGCGGAAACGCTGCGTCTTATAGGCGGAGAAGCTGTCGGGCACGAGGCCCTTGCCGTAGCTTTCCGGCATATAGACGGCTTCATAGCCATGCTCGAACAGGCGCAGGCCGAGGTCGGCGTCCTCCGTGATGCACCACTCGCCCCAGCGGCCGACCTTTTCCAGGGCCGACTTGCGGATGATGGTCATGGTGCCGTGCTGGATGATCGCGTTGCGCTCGTTCCGCTGGATCATGCCGATGTGGAAGAAGCCGGCATATTCCCAGTTGGTCATGCGCTGGAACAGGTCGTGTTCCCATTCGCGATAGTCCTGCGGCGACTGGACGAAGCCGACCTCCGGCCGGTTGAAGTGTGTGATGGTCGCCTTCAGCCAGTCGGGATGGACCTGATAGTCGCTGTCGATGACGGCGATGTGCTCCGCATCGGGTGCCGTCTGCGCCAGACCGAAATTCAGCGCACCGGCCTTGAAGCCCGGCCAGTTGTCGAGGTGGAAGAAGCGGAACTTCGGCCCCAGCTTCTTGCAATATTCCTCGATCGGGCGCCAGACCGCCGGGTCCTTGGTGTTGTTGTCGAGCAGCAGGACTTCGTAATTCGGGTAGTCCAGCCGGGCCAGCGCGTCCAGCGTCTCCATGACCATGTGCGGCGGTTCATTGTAGCAGGGCACATGGATCGACACCTTCGCCGCGTTGGGCAGCGGGGCGGCAGAGCAGGGGACGAACTTGCGCTTGAATTTGTGCTGCCAGACCACCTCCGTCAGCTCCATGCCGTCGATCAGCATGACCGCGAACAGCACCAGCTGGCAGAAGATCAGCAGGCCCCAGGCGATTTCGGTGGTGAGCGCGAGGCCGGCGGCCGACGCCGCGCTGACGGTGAAGACCAGGACGGAGGCCACCGCCTGGATCAGCGCGCCGTAGAAGATCTGCCCACCGATCTTCAGGTCGCTGCGGCGCCACAGGAAGAACACCAGCGGCAGGAAGCCCAGCGCGACCGCGGTGGCGCACTTGATCTCCCAGTTGCGGATCTCCTGCACCCCGCCGATCATCGGGAATTTCGGGTTGCGCTGGTAGTCCCACAGGCCCCAGCTGGTGCCGGCCGTGCCCTCGATCTCCCGCTTCCAGGGCTGGTCGAAGGCTTCCATGATGAAGTAATCGAGCTTGTTCTGGGCGGCGACGTTCAGGAAGTTGCGGATGAACTTGGCCTGATTGACCTGGCTGGCTTCGGCGCCGCGGCGCCACGGGCCGTCGGCCGGCCAGCCGATCTCGCCGATCAGGATGTGCTTGTTCGGAAACTTCTGCTTCAGCTCGTTGTAGCGGAACATGGCGTAGTCGACCGACTGGTCGACCGGAACGCCTTCCCAGTAGGGCAGCAGGTGGACGGCGAGGAAGTCCACGGCGTCGGCCAGTTCCGGGTGCTTCAGCCAGACGTGCCACGGCTCGGCGATGGAAACCGGGACGTTGACCTTCTTCTTCACCCGCTTGACGTATTCGATGGCCTGAGGAACGGTCAGGTCGGCGCGCAGGATCGCCTCGTTGCCGACCAGAACGCGGCGGACATTGCTGTTGGCGCGCGCCAGCTTGATCAGGCCGGCCAGTTCGGGCTCGTCGATCTCGGGCTTGCCGGCGGTCCAGGCACCGGCGGTGACCGGCAACCCATGCTTGGCGGCGATGGCCGCCACCATTTCCGAGCCGTCGGTGGTGGAATAGGTGCGGACGGCCTTCACGGCGCCTTGCAGCGCGGCCATGTCCTTTTCGATGTCCTCTGCGGTCGCCTTGTCGCCCTTCGACGGGCTCTTGTCGGCGTGGAAGGGGGTATAGGCGACGCCGGTGATGGCGCCGGCCCAGGACCGTTCCTCCACCGGACGGTTCCACAGCGCCCAGAGGGCGACGTTGCCGAGGATCACCAGAATCAGAACCGCGAAGGCTGACTTGCGCATGTGGGTCGTTCTCGCTCGCCGCACCAGATAACATGGATACGGCCCGTGGAAATGGCGCAAAGCGACTGTTGCCGCCCCGACCATCTCCTCGGACCGAACTCTTCAATCGTCCAACGAATGCCGCTGCGCCGTATGGCCGGCGCGCACGGCATTCTATACAAGCTTCGCGGTTGCCCCGCCACTGCCGGCTATAACAGAGCAGCGTCCGGTTTATTCCCCGAGTGCGTCCCGTGGACGTCAGGAATGGAGTGAAGCATGTTTTCCCTCAACGAGCGGTTACGGGCCGACACCCATCCTGTGGCCGATCTGGATCTTTGCCGGGTGTTGCTGATGAACAACGCCCTGTGGCCGTGGCTGATCCTGGTGCCGATGCGCAATGAGGCGGTTGAGATCCACCGGCTGGACGAGGCCGACCAGATGGCCCTGATGCGGGAAATCGCGCTCGCGTCGCGCGTGGTGGAGCGGCTGTTCACACCCGACAAGATGAATGTCGGGGCGCTGGGCAATATGGTGCCGCAGTTGCACGTCCATGTGATCGGCCGGACGCGAGGCGATCCGGCCTGGCCGGGTCCGGTCTGGGGTTCCGGCCATGCCCGACCCTACGATCCGGCGGAGGCGCAAGCGTTGGTGGAGCGGCTGGTGGAGGCGCTGCGCGCGGGCGCGTGAACTTTGCCGGTGCTGGAGTGTTTGTGTGGTCAGCCAACCTCTTGGGAGACCGCCGCCATGACCGACCAGGACCGCGCCAAATCCGTGACCTCCGATGCGCCGTCTGACGCCGCCCAGCGAATCGAGGACAAGCTAGTCGACAAGACCGGCAAGGCCTCGGGCGACCCCGACAAGCCCGTCCAGAAGAAGTGGGAGGAGATGGGCGAGCGGGAGGAGATCATCGAACAGAGCCAGCGCGAGGGAGGCGGGGCTTAAAAGGAGACAATTACGCTCTCCCTAACCCCCCTATTCGAGGGAGAGGGGACCGCTGCTGCGCTGCGAATCTGCACTCTCCCGCGATCGGGCCGGCCTTCGGCCGGCCCGATCGCGGGGGACGGTGGGGGCAATTGGCGCAACCGCTGCCTTACCGCTTCACCGTACAGCTCAGCGACAGCACGTCCGCCGCCTTGTCGAGGTCGTCGGCGCGGACCAGCACATAGTCGGTGCTGTAGGTGGAGATCGCGAAGATCGGCACATGGGCCTGCGCCAGCGGAACCGCGATGCGGGCCAGAATGCCGAACAGCGAGAAATCGACCACCCCCTCCACCCGGAAGGCGCGCCAGCCGCGTTCCGCCTTCACGCCGTCGGGCACGCGGTCCTCGCGGCAGAGGATCGACAGTTCCTCCCCCGTGCGGGTGGCGCCGACCAGCGGGTCGGTCCAATCGAGCCAGTCGGGCAGGCCGCTGCCGGGCGGCAACTGTGCCACCGCCAGACGGTCGGGCAGAACGGACAGGGTCAAGCCGGACTGCTCGCGCACCAGGGCGGCACTCAGCGTCGCCTCGTCCACCTCGAAGGGTTTCAGGATTCGCCGGGCGCGGGCGGCCAGCGACGGCACGCCCGACCGCATGGCGCGGCCCAGCATCTCCGCCGAGGTGGCGCGCAGATCGGCGTCCGATTCGGCCAGATCGACCACCGCCTGCAGCGCGCTGGTCTGGACGATGCGGCTTGGGCTGTTCTCGAACCAGTCCGCCAGCAGGACGGCAGCGCGGTGGCGCTGTTCGTCGTCCATGGTCAGCCGAGGCACGATCTGGGCGATGTGCCAGCGTACCTCCGCCTGCTCGATGGCGACGGCATCGGTCAGCAGATGGTCGACATACGGATCGAGCCAGCCTGCATTGCCGCGCGACACCCGTTCCAGAGCGTCGGCGGCGCGCATGCGCACGCTGGCATCCTGGTCGAACAGGCAGCCGACCAGTTCCGCCAGCTTGCCGCGGTCGGCCGAGACCTCGTCGGCGACGGACGGGGCGTCGCCCACCGTCCGCCGGTCGCCACGCGCCAGCCGGCGGGCGAGCGACGCGTCGCGGGTCAGGTCGGTCATCTCAGCGCCGCCCGGTCGGACGGCCGAAGCGCGACGGCGTGCCGAAGCGCGACGCGATCTTGGCGCCGGTCGGCTTGG
>JBKHVJ010000125.1:0-5358 GCA_046570145.1 Alphaproteobacteria bacterium | reverse complement strand
CCAGCCGCACCTCCCGCATCTTCTGGCCGGGCTCGAAGGCCACGGTCTGGCGGGTCAGCAGCCGGCCGTCGGCGGCGGTGAGGCGGACGGTCACCGGCTCCGGCCGGGACGGGTCGGCCCGGACGATGCGCGCGGTCAGCACCGTTCCCTCGCTCGACGGCGGAAGCAGCAGGTGAGGGGGGCGTTCGGCCGAATCGTCGAGCACGTCGGCGGAGCCCAGCCGCTGCAGCCCGGCAGCCAGCGCCGCGGCACGGCTGTCGCCGACCCCGTCGCTGAGCCAGACCGCATGGATGGAGCCGCTGCCGTTCGCCTGGGCTGCAACCGCCTTCAAGGCCTCCAGCGCCGCGGCGCGGTCGGCGGGCCAGGGCAGGGGAGTCAGCGCCTGGGCCAGACGGCGGGCCTCGGCGGCGGGCAGGACGGCGCTGGCATGGATCGGCTGGCCGTCGGCCGGCGGAGCGGTCGGCAGAAGGATGACCGGGCGCTGCTGGCGCTCGGCCTGGGCGATCAGTTCGTCCATCGTGCGCTTGCGCGTCGGCCAGTCGCGGCCGGCGGCCCAGCCATTGTCGACGACCAGCAGAAGAGGGCCGCCGCCCGGCAGCGCCGCCCGCGGGTTCAGAAGCGGCCCGGCCAACGCCAGGATGATCAGCGCCGCCACGATCAGGCGCAGCAGCAGAAGCCACCAGGGGGTGCGGGCCGGCGTCTCCTCCCGCGCGGTCAGGTCGCGCAGCAGGCGGATGGCCGGAAACTGGACGGCACGCGGCGCCGGGGGCGTGACGCGCAACAGCCACCACAGGACCGGCAAGGCGGCCAGTGCGGTCAAGACCCAGGGGGCGGCGAAGGCGATCGGTCCGAGACCCAGCATTGGCGCGTCTTCACGAGGGTAAGGGGCAGAGGGGGGAGGGGCGGAAATCGGTCATCCGCGCCTGCGCGGAGATGACGACCGTTTTATGAGTATGGGGCGTCGGCCGCCGCTTCACACCGCCTCCATCGCCATCGCACCCCACAGGGTGAGCAGCGCCGATTGCGGAGAGCGGTCCGTGCGGTGGACGGCGAAGCTCCATCCTGCGGTGCGGGCCAGCGCGGCCAAGCCGTCCTGCTGTGCCTTCAGCCGCTCGCGGTAAGCCTCGCGCACCGCCTCCACCCGTGGGACCAGCAGATTCTGCTCGCCCTCCATCCCGTGGAAATCGACGCGGCCGTCATAGGGCAGCGTCTCTTCCGCCGGATCGAGAATCTGGACCAGATGGCCACGCAGGCCGCGCCCGGTCAGGCCGGCGACGGTTGCGTGGATTTCCGGCAGGGGGGACAGCAGGTCGCCGAACAGAACGGTCTGGGCATGGCGGGGCAGGGGCTCCACCCGCGGCAGCGGGTCCGGCGACGCGGCGGCGCGCGGGTCGGTCATCAGCCGGGCAATGCGGTCGATGGCGGTCTTGCCATGGTCGGGGCGCACGCCGCAGTTCAGCAGTGCCACCCGCTCGCCGCCGCGCGCCAGCAGGACGGCGGTGGCCAGCGTCAGCAGGTCGGCCCGCTCGCGCTTGGTCGGCAAGCCCGAGGCACTGCGGAAATCCATGGAGGGCGAGCGGTCGCGCCACAGCCAGACGCTCTGCGCCGCCTCCCATTCATTCTCGCGCACATAGACCGGCTGGGTCTTGGCCGATTGGCGCCAGTCGATCATCGACGGCGCGTCGCCGGGCTGATAGCGGCGGAACTGCCAGAAGGTCTCGCCCAGCCCGACGCGGCGCCGGCCGTGGACGCCCTGGGCGACGGTGGCGGCCACTCGCTCCGCCGCCACCAGGAGCGGGGGGAGGGCGGACGCCAACTCCTCCGCGCGGTGGCGGGCCAGCAGCGTCGTCGCCACCGGGGTCTTTGCCGGACTCTTGGGCTGTGAGGCTGGGCTACGCGGCATCGCGGCTCCGCTCCGAAGGGGTCACATCAGGGGAGCGCAGAGGCGGTCGATGACGTCGTCCAGCGTCACCCCGTCGGCCCGCGCGGCGAAGTTCAGCGCCATGCGGTGCTTCAGGATCGGCTTGGCGAGCGCCACCACATCGTCCAGCGAGGGCGACAACCGGCCGTCCAGCACCGCGCGGGCGCGGGCGGCGAGCATCAGCGACTGGCTGGCGCGAGGGCCGGGACCCCAGGCGACGTGCTGGCGCACCTCCATCAGTTCCGACATCTCCGGCCGGCCGCGGCGCACGAGGTCGAGGATGCCGTCGACAACCCCTTCGCCCACCGGAACGCGGCGCACGAGGCGCTGAGCCGCCTGCAGGTCGGCGGCGGACAGCACCGTCACCGCGCGCTCGTCGGCGGAGCCGGTGGTGGCGATCATCATCCGGCGTTCCGCTTCGCGGTCCGGATATTCGACGTCGATCTGCATCAGGAAGCGGTCGAGCTGGGCTTCCGGCAGCGGGTAGGTGCCTTCCTGCTCCAGCGGATTCTGGGTCGCCAGGACGTGGAAGGGCTGGGGCAGGGGATGGTACTGGCCGGCGACCGACACGCGATGCTCCTGCATCGCCTGCAGCAGCGCCGACTGGGTGCGCGGGCTGGCGCGGTTGATTTCGTCGGCCATCAGAAGCTGGCTGAACACCGGGCCGGGCAGGAAGCGGAAGGACCGGCGGCCGTTCTCGCCCTCCTCCAGCACTTCGGATCCCAGGATGTCGGCGGGCATCAGGTCGGGCGTGCACTGGATGCGCTTTTCGGCGAGGCCCAGCACGATGCCCAAAGTTTCCACCAGCCGCGTCTTTGCAAGGCCGGGAACGCCGATCAGCAGCACATGCCCGCCGGCCAGCAGCGTGACCAGCGTTCGGTCGATCACTTCCTGCTGGCCGAAGATCACGCGGCCGATGCGGTCGCGGACGGACGCCAGGCGATCGCCCAGCGCCTCGATCTCCTCCATCAGCCGTTGCGGGTCCTCCGGCACGGGTGGCTGCCCCCTCAGGATGTCCTGTGCGCTCAAGGTCTGCTGCTCCCCCGATGATGGGCTGGCCCGTCGATGGGCCGGTTCGGCGTGGCAGTCGCGGTCGTCCGCGACGGGAAACACGGGATCCGCATGGTTGGCCCTGTTCCTGCGCGTTGTCGACACCCATTTTCCGGATCCCGCCGCCGGAGCGGGTAGGGCCGGCGGACCATTGGAGTGGACCTAACGGTCGAGTGTGGCGAAAATACGCATGTTCGGGGACAAAACGGTTCCCAATTCCATGAAGGTCGGTAACGCGATGGCGAAAGACAAGCGCGCAGATGGGCCAACCGGTCAGGAAACGCAGCCGGATTTGCCGGCGGCCCTGGGCCGGACTCCGACGCTGGAGCAATACGACATCCGCATTGCGCGCGACGGCACCTGGTTCCACAATGGCGATCCGATCCGCCGGATCGAACTGGCGAAGCTGTTCTCAACCGTCCTGCGGCGCGACGACGAGGGCGATTACTGGCTGGTCACGCCGGTCGAACGCGGCCGGATCGTGGTGGAGGATGCACCCTTCGTCGCTGTGGAGATGACGGTCGCGGGCAGCGGGGCCGATCAGGTCCTGTCCTTCCGCACCAACCTTGACCATTGGGTCGAAGCCGGCCCCGAACACCCGATCCGTGTGGCCGTAAACCCTGAAACCGGGGAGCCGTCACCCTACATCCAGATCAGAAGCCGGCTGGAGGCGCTAATCCTGCGGCCGGTGTTTTACGACATGGTGGAGCGCAGCGAGACGCGCCGCACCGAAACCGGCGAGTCCGAGGTGGGTCTATGGAGCAACAAGGTCTTCTTCGCGCTGGGCAGGCTGCCTGGCGACTGAGCCTGGAGGAAGTCCGCCGGCGTTTCCCGGCGATGAGCCCCGATGAGACGCCCGATGAGACGATTGACGCGGCGGTGGAGAACGCGGTCCGGTCGAACCGGATGGCGCCCAGACACGCGGCCAAGATCCGCGGCGACCACGATCTGAACCCGGAGATGGGACCGCCGACGACCCTGCGCGAGGCGGCGGTGCTGGTCCCGCTGGTCGACCGGCCGGAGGAGTTGACCGTCATCTTCACCCAGCGCACCGCGACGCTGAGCGCGCATGCCGGCCAGATCAGCTTCCCCGGCGGCCGGATGGAACCGGAGGATGACGGTCCCGAGGATACCGCACTGCGCGAAACGGCGGAGGAGATCGGGCTGGAGCGCGGCCGGATCGAAATCGTCGGCCGGCTGGACACCTATGTCACGCGCACGGGATTCCGGGTGACGCCGGTGGTGGGGGTGGTGACGCCGCCCTTCATCCTGACGCCCGACCCGACCGAAGTGGCTGAGGTGTTCGAGGTGCCGCTGTCCTTCATCCTCGACCCGTCCAATCCGCAGCGCCACAGCCGCGAATTCCTGGGCCGGCCGCGCTGGTTCTACGCCTTTCCCTATCCGCAGCGCTACATCTGGGGGGCGACCGCCGGCATGCTGGTGAACCTGCGCGACGTGCTGGGCGATGCGGCGCGCGAAGCCGGGGAGGGTGGGGCATCCACCGGTCCGCTCTGACGGTGGTGGAAGACGCCTTGGGAATCGGATAGCGTCGCCGCGCCATGACCGTCGCCGCACGCCTGTCCCCCCAGCCCTGGATGACCGCGCCCGAAAGCCGGGCGGTGTTCGCCGCCCTCGACGCGGGCGGCGCCGATGCGCGCTTCGTCGGCGGCTGCGTACGGGACGCGTGGCTCGGCCGGCCGGTCAAGGACATCGACGTCGCCACCCACGCACCGCCGGAACGGGTGATGGAACTGCTGGAGGCCGCCGGAATCCGCGTCATTCCGACCGGCATCGACCATGGCACCGTCACCGCGCTGTGCGGCGGCAAGCCCTACGAGATCACCACTCTGCGGCGCGATGTCGAGACGGATGGCCGCCATGCCCGCGTCGAGTTCACCGACGATTGGATGGAGGATGCCGCCCGCCGCGACCTGACGATGAACGCGCTGAGCTGCACGCCGGACGGCGCGATGTTCGACCCGTTCGGCGGCTTGGCCGACCTTGCCGCCGGCCGCGTCCGCTTCGTCGGCGAGGCACGGCGGCGGATCGAGGAGGATGTGCTGCGCCTGCTGCGCTTCTTCCGTTTCCATGCCCATTACGGCCGCGGCGATCCCGATGCCGAGGCGCTGGCCGCCTGCCGCGAACTGGCGCCGCGCCTGCCGACCTTGTCCGGTGAGCGGGTACGGGGCGAGCTGTTCCGCCTGCTGACGGCACCCTGCGCGGCGGCGGTCTGGCGGCTGATGATGGGGCAGGGGATCATGGTCCACCTGCTGCCGGAGGCGATGGACGCCGACCGGCTGGACCGCCTGATCGCCGTCGAGCGCGACCTGGGCATCACGCCCGATCCCACCCGCCGGCTGGCGGCCGTTCTGGACAGCGACCGCCCC
>JBKHVJ010000124.1:0-9449 GCA_046570145.1 Alphaproteobacteria bacterium | reverse complement strand
CCGGCCGCCGCATCAGGCGCCCGACCTTATGGTCCGGCGCCGCCATCGCGGGGATCAGGCGCTCAGAACCTTGCGGCCGCGGGCGCGGCGGCGGGCGATCACCTTGCGGCCGCCGACGGTGGCCATACGGGCGCGGAAGCCATGACGACGCTTACGCACGATTTTGGAGGGCTGGAACGTGCGCTTCATGGCGCCTACTCCTTAAGCTTTGCTGATGGTGACGGGACGAAGACGCCCAGCCTGACGGCCGGGCGCCGAACCTATGAACCTGGAACGAACCGGAAGGCGCCTTACTCGGCAGCCCGGCGGCCGTTGACCATGCCGCGGCCGGTGGTGCGCTCGGCGATGCGGGCGGCCTTGCCGCGCAGATCGCGCAGGTAGTACAGCTTGGCGCGACGGACGGCGCCCTTGCGGACCAGTTCGATCGAGTCGATGCGCGGGGAGTACAGCGGGAACACGCGCTCCACGCCCTCGCCGTAGCTGATCTTGCGGACGGTGAAGGAGCTGTTCACGCCGGCGTTCTTGCGGGCGATGACGACACCCTCATAGGCCTGGACGCGCTCGCGCGTGCCTTCGACGACCTTCACGTTCACGCGGACGGTATCGCCCGAGGAGAACTCCGGGATCGTCTTGCCGCCGAGGGCCTTCTCGATCTGCTCCTGCTCGAGCTGCTGCAACAGGTTCATAGCACTACCCCTTTTCTATCGGCGCGCCTCGCGGCGGACCGTCACTCCGGTTTCGGGTCGCGCCGGCGAGCCTGCCGCCGACCCTTGTTCGTAACAGTTACTGCCGGGCGGCTCGCCTGGTAGAGCGACCACAGGTCGGGCCGTCGGGCCTCCGTGATCTTCTCCGCCTCGGCTAGCCGCCAGGCTTTGACCTTTCCGTGGTGACCGGACAGCAGAACCTCCGGCACCGCGCGCTCCACACCCTGCCCGTCGGTCCAGACCGCCGGCCGGGTGTAGTGGGGGTATTCGAGCAACCCCCGTTCGAAACTCTCTTCCCCCGCCGTCTCCACGTTGCCCATGACGCCGGGGAGCAAGCGCACCACGGCATCGATCAGGCTCAGCGCGGCGAGTTCCCCGCCGGACAGCACGAAATCCCCGAGGCTGACCTCTTCGAGGCCGTGCGCATCGAGGACCCGCTGGTCCACCCCTTCGTACCGGCCGCAGAGCAGCGTCACCACCGGGGTGGCGGCCAGCTCCTTGACCAGTTCCTGGTTCAGCACCCGTCCGCGAGGCGACAGATAGATCGCCCGGCCGCGTTCCGGTGCCCCCACAGGTCCCGCCGTCGCGGTCAAAGCCGCGTCCAGCACGTCGGGCCGCATGACCATGCCGGCCCCTCCGCCGAAGGGGGTGTCGTCGACGGAGCGGTGTTTATCGCG
Organism: Alphaproteobacteria bacterium; assembly: GCA_046570145.1. Taxonomy (GTDB): domain Bacteria; phylum Pseudomonadota; class Alphaproteobacteria; order Azospirillales; family Azospirillaceae; genus Azospirillum. Next base: position 8,068 of record JBKHVJ010000124.1, on the reverse strand, counting down.
CGCGAACGAGCGAATGTCCACCGATTCCAGCGCCCAGACTCCATTTTCCAACGCCTTGCCGGCCAACGAATGGCCGAGCGGCCCCGGAAACATTTCCGGGAACAGCGTCAGAACCTTGGCGGTCCAGACCCGCGGGCCTTCGGCGCCGTGATTCACGGCCCCTCCTTCCCGCTCCGGTCCCCGTTTTCGTCCTCACCCCCATCCTCCGCCTCGTCCTCGGAGCCCTCGCGGGCTTCGATTACGGCCGGAAGATCGACAACGATGCGTCCGCCCCGTACATCCACCACCGGCACGCAGGCCTTGGAGAAGGGAAGCATCTCCAGCGGCCCGCCGGCGGTCCGGACTTCGAGCACGTCGCCGGCTCCGAAATCGTAGATCGCCTTCACCGTGCCGTAGAGGCTTCCGTCGGCGAGTTCCGCACGCAGGCCGATCAGGTCGGCGTGGTAGAACTCGTCCTCGTCCTCCGTCGCCGGCAGGGCGTCGCGGTCCACGTAGAGCCGCACACCCGCCAGCGCCTGCGCCTGTTCCCGGCTCGTCACCCCGTCGACCTTGGCCAGGAAGTTATCCTTGACCATGCCCTGGAGCGTCACCGTGAAGCGGCGGGCGCCGGCTTCGTCCGACAGCGGGCCATAGGTCATGACGTCGGCGGGTTCGGCGGTGAAGCTTCGCAGCTTCACCAACCCCCGCACGCCATGCGATCCCGCGAACTGGCCGACACAGATCTTGGCGGTCATCGTAGGAGCACCCGGCACGTCGTCATGACCTCGACCCTGCGGGCCGTCAGGCCCACCCTCACCCTTGTCAGCCCTCGGCGGCTGCCGCAGCGGCGGCGGCCTCGGCCTTCAGACGCTCCTGCGCCTTGGCCTTCGGAGCCGACTTCTTCGGGGTCTCGCGGACGGCGGGCTTCTCGACCAGGCCGGCATTGGCCAGGAAGTGGACGACGCGGTCCGTCGGCTGGGCGCCGACCGACAGCCAATGCTTGGCGCGCTCGGCGTTCAGGATGATGCGCTGCTCGTGCTCGCGCGGCAGCATCGGGTTGTAGGTGCCGATCTTCTCGATGAAGCGGCCGTCACGCGGGCTGCGGGCGTCCGCGATGACGATCGAGTAGAACGGACGCTTCTTCGCACCACCGCGAGCCAGACGAATCTTCAGAGCCATTGGTCGAAACTTTCTCTTCTCAAGTCAAACAGGTATCAGGTGATTTCGAAAGGCGGTCAGGTCACCCGAAGGGGCCCTTCCCGCCGAAGCCGCCGAGTCCTTTCGGCAGCAAATTGCCCAGACCGCCGCGCAGCATCCCCTTCTTCCCGAGCTTCTGCACCTGCTTCATCATTCCGCGCATGGTCTCGAACTGCTTCAGCAGCTTGTTGACCTCCTGCACCGAGGTGCCGGAACCGGCGGCGATGCGCTTGCGGCGCGAAGCCTTGATGATGTCGGGGTTCTTGCGCTCCGCCTTGGTCATTGAGGAGATGATCGCCTCCTGGCGCTTGATCATCCCGTCGTCGACGTTGGCGTCCTTCAGCTGGTCCTTGATCTTGCCGATGCCCGGCAGCATCCCCATCAGGCCGGACATGCCGCCCATCTTGCGGAGCTGCTTCAGCTGCATCGCCATGTCGTCGAGGTCGAAGCCCTGGCCCTTCTCCATCTTGCGGGCGAGCTTTTCAGCCTCGTCCTTGTCGATGGTCTCGACGGCCTTCTCCACCAGCGACACCACGTCGCCCATGCCGAGGATGCGGCCGGCGATGCGGTCGGGGTGGAAGGGCTCCAGCGCGTCGATCTTTTCGCCGACGCCCAGCAGCTTGATCGGCTTGCCGGTGATCTGGCGCATCGACAGGGCGGCGCCGCCGCGCGCGTCGCCGTCGATGCGGGTCAGCACGATGCCGGTGATGCCGACCTTGTCGTTGAAATTGGTGGCGACGGTGACGGCGTCCTGGCCGGTCATCGCGTCGGCGACCAGCAGCGTCTCCGCCGGCTTGGTCGCGTCGCGGACGGCCGCGACCTCCGCCATCAGCTCCTCGTCGATGGCGAGGCGGCCGGCGGTGTCGAGCATGACCACGTCGTAGCCTTCGAGACGGCCGGTCTCGATGGCGCGCCTGGCGATGGCGACCGGGTCCTGGCCGGGAACGATCGGCAGCGTGGCGACGCCGGTCTGCTCGCCGAGAACCTTCAACTGCTCCTGGGCGGCCGGACGTCGGACGTCCAGCGAGGCCATCAGGACCTTCTTGCGGTCCTTGGTCTTCAGGCGGAGCGCGATCTTGGCGGTGCTGGTGGTCTTGCCCGAGCCCTGGAGGCCGACCATCAGGATCGGCACCGGGGCGGCGGCATTGAGGTTGATGTCGGAGCCTTCGCCCAGCATCTCCACGAGATTGTCGTGGACGATCTTGATCACCTGCTGGCCGGGGGTGACCGACTTCAGCACCTCCTGCCCGACGGCGCGCTCCTTCACCTGGGCGACGAACTGCTTGACGACGGGCAGCGCGACGTCAGCCTCCAGCAACGCCACGCGAACTTCGCGCAGCGCGGCGGAGACGTCCTCCTCGGTCAGCGCGCCACGGCGGCGCAGCTTGTCGAAGATGTCGCCGAGGCGTCCGGTCAGGCCTTCGAACATGCGATACTCGTTCCCCAGTTCCGGGTCCAGCGTCAGACCGCCGCCCGCACAAGCACGAAAGCGCCAGTGCGCGACACTCGCGGACTGGCGGAGATACCCGGCATTGGGCCGGGGTACCCGGTCTATCGACTTGGCGGAAGACAGGTCGGCGGACCATAGAGAAGCCGGCTTGGAGAGTCAACCACCAGAAGGACCTTTGTGGCTTCGGCCGAAGGTTGCCCTTGCTGCCGGGCTGTTATCGGCCCAACACTTGTCACAAATCTTCGCACCTTAACGAAATTTTGGCGACTCTTTCGGAATATGAGTAACCAAATAGAGAGGGTATCCCGGCGATGTCGTCCGCCCAGGGCTTCGGTTCCAACAGCCCGCGAACCAAGCTGACCCAGAGCCAGCTCAACGCGATCCTGTTGCGGCACCAGGCTTTCCGCAAGAGTCAGCCGGGCGGCGTGCGCGCCAACCTGAAGATGCGCGACCTGTCGCATCTCGACCTTTCCGGCATCGACCTGTCGGATGCCGACATGTCGGGCGCCAAGCTGTTCAGCGCAAGGCTGACCGGCGCCAATCTTGCCAACGCCAATCTCTATGCCGCGGACCTGCGGCTGGCCAACCTCGAGAAGGCCGACCTGCGCCGGGCCGACCTGCGCGGCGCCTGCCTGCGCGGTGCGGTGCTGAGCGACGCCACGCTGGTCGAGGTCGATCTGCGCGACGGCACCCTGCTGCATTACGATTCCAGCGGCGAGATGTTCTCCCACCAGTATGAGGACAGCGTCCTGACGTCGGAACTGACGGCGGCGACCATCCGCGGCGCCGACCTGTCGCGGGCCAAGGTCGCCAACGCCTTCGTCATGCAGACCGACATGACCGACGCCATCCTGCGCGGCACGAAGTTCATGCGCGCCAACCTGACCGGCTCCAACCTGACCGGCTGCGACCTGACCGACGCCGACCTGACGGAGGCGAACCTCTCCGGGGCCCGGCTGTCGGGAGCGGTGATGACCGGCTGCGCAATCAACCGCACCAATTTCAGCGGCGCCACGCTGATCGGCGCCATTCTGGACGCGGCCCAGCTGCGTTCCCCCAACATCCAGGCGGCGGTTCTGGCGAAGACGCTGGAGAATCCGGACGACGACCTGCGCGACATTCTGGTGGAGCATCTGTCCTGGATCGACAGCGGCGGCAAGGCCGGCAAGCGCGCCGACCTGTCGGCTCTCGACCTGTCGGGGCGGAAGCTGGACGGCATCAACCTGTCTGCGGCAATCCTGCAATGCATCGCCTTGCGTGGCGCCACGCTGACCGGTGCGGCGATGGCGATAGCCGACCTGTCGCTGGCCGACATGCGCAAGGCCGACCTGTCGAACGCCGATCTGCGCGGCGTGAATTTCGAGCGGGCCACCCTGACCGGCGCCAACCTGACCGGCGTCCAGCTCGGCCCGGTCCATATCCAGACCATGAGCGGCCACATCTGGCGCGCCAATCTTCAACGGGCCCGGCTGGGCATGGCGCTGCTGTGCAAGGCCGACCTGCGCAAGGCCAATCTCGCCGGAGCCAACCTGGCGGGGGCCGACCTCACCGGGGCCGATCTGAGCGAAGCCGACCTGACCGGGGCCGACCTCACCGGCGCTGTCCTGGACGGCGCCACCCTGGATCAGGCGATCGTCGAGGAGGCGATCGGGCTGGAGGGCTGAGGTCAGCTCACGCCGAAGGCCCGCCGCGCTTCGCCATCCAGTCACCGGAGCCGTAGACGCTGCGGACATGGTGGACCAGCAGGTTGCGGGCGTCGATCAATTGTCCCATCCGCTCACGGCAGGCGACGATCCCGGTGTCCGGGTGGTAGACCGGGGCCAGTTCGCGGAAGCGGCGCCGGACCTGATCCTCGTCGAAACACCATTCGTTGACGAAGCCGAAGAGTTGGGCGGCGTCGCGCACCTCGGTGATGCGGCGGTCCAGCGGCTGGAAGGACAGGCGTTGCAACGCATGGGCCAGCGTCTTGTTGCGGTAGCCCAGCGTTTCGACCGCAGCCTCCAGCCGGCGGACATCCTCGCCCGGCAGGATGCGGGCGCCGGGATCGGCCAGCGCCAGCGCCGCGGCCAGTGCCTTGCGGATTGCGGCGTCGGATGCATCGGATGGGGTGGCACTCCCCACCTCCAGCAACACCTCCCCCCCTGCATCGTGCTGGCCGGGATCGGCGGCGCCGTCGGGAGCCAGCAGCAGAGCGGCGGTGACGAGCATCGGCACCCCGACGCCGCGCGCGGCGGCCAGTTCCAGCACGGAGGCGCGAAAGCGGGCGCCGCAAGGCAGGCTGCGCCCGGAAACTGCCGAAGAACGGGACTCTTCCGGTCCGGTCGTCGCCGCTGCGGTCATGGTCTGCGCCAACGCAAAGTGGAATCGGGCGCGAGTCTACGCACTGACCGAGTTTCCCGCAATCGCGCGCGTGGATGCGGCGGGACGGGGTAGCCCCTTTTCCGCCTCAGCGGATCTTTGCCGAGCCGGGGGTTGCTCCCGGCTTGGCCGGCAGCCTGTTCAGCAGGTCGTCGATATAGGCGGTTTCGTCCTTGCCGGACATGGCGGCGAAGCCCTTCAGCATCTGGCTGCCGAAGGTGAAGACGCTGGCGAGGTCGATGCGCCAAGCCCCGCCCTCGCGCACGAAATCTGCGGGGACCAGCGCCGGCCGGTTGTCGACCATCAGCAGTCCCGAGGCCCGGTCGCCCTTCACCCGCACCGGACCCAGAGCACTGCGGGAGATGACGTTGGGTCCGAGCCAGCCGGCCTTCAGCGCATGGTTGGCAATGTCGCCGACCGACATGCGGCGCAGGTCCGACGGGCCGAGATAGCGGCGCAGCCCCATGGCGGCGAAGCGCTCCGCCGGCTCCAACCGCTGCAGCGGCGCCTCGCCGGGCTGGCGGGCGGCATCGCGCACCGACTCCAGCGTCTTGACCGAGTTGCGGGTGAGCAGCGGGATCACCGCCGACCCGCGTTTTTCGGTCAGTGCCGTCCGGGCGGCATCGAAGGTCGCGGCCACCGCCCGCTCCTCCGGCGTTTCGCGCGGCGGGGCGGCGAAGCTGGTGGCGGCGGCGATCAGGATGACGAAAAAGGCAAGGAAAGCGACACGCATACCAGAAGAACCGGATAAGGGACGGAACGTCACGCCTTCGCCTCGACGCCGAAGAATTCGAGCTGCCAGCGCATCTCTTCATCGGTCATCGGATAGTGCGTGCCGTCGCGAGCATTAAGCGCCGTTTTTGGCGGAATCTGGGCGAGCCGCAACTGGACCTGCCGGGCGAAGCGCATGGTGAGGCCGGCGCGCCACACCAGGGCGGTGACGGCGCGCGGCGCATGGGTGGCGACGATGCGGTCGACCACCGCCAACTCGATCTGCGACAGCTCCGCCAGCGCCGCCATGACGAAGGCGCGGTCGCCCTCCACCATCGATCCTTCGATCAGCCTCTCGGTCAGCTTGCCTTCCTTGTTCAGGCGTGCCGCCTTGTCGCTGGGGCGTTCCACCGGCTTTTCCGGTCCGGCGGCGGCACCGCCGACCGCTTCCTCGCCGAAATCGACGGGGCCGAGCGGCAGGCCGGGCGCGGCGCCGGCCGCGGCCTGCCCCACCCGCTGGCGCACCGCCTCCACCAGGCCGCGCGCCGCGGCAGGGTCGAGGTCGTCGCGGTCCTGCAGGACCTTCAGCAAACTGTCGGCGACGAAGCTGGCCAGCCGTGCCACCGCACGGGCCGGAAGGCGCGGACGGCGGACCAGCGGCGAATGCCAGGGCTCGTGCTGCGGCGCCTGATCGAGGATGCGGTCGAGCGTCTCCTCCCGGATCTGGGCCGACGGGTTGCCGAGCAGCGCCGTCACCGCCGCCTCGTCGTCCGATCGCGCGATGGCGTCGGCGACCGACGCCGTAACGTTCTGCCGGCTGGCGATGGCGGTCATCGCGCCGCGCACCGGCCCCTTCATGATGATGTCGGTCAGATCCTCTTCGGTGAGGATCGGCGAATGCTGCAGGACCGGGCCGCAGACCGACAGCTCCACGTCGCGGGCCAGCCGGTTGATCACGCCGTGCGGGGCGTTGGGCAGGTCCTTCAGCGCCTCTGCCAGGATGCCGCGCACCTCCGTCGCCTGATCGCGGGCCAGCGTCTCCAGGCATTCCACCGTCAGCCGCTCGATCTGAATCGCCTGATCGGCCGACAGTTCGGGCAACAGGCGGGCGATCTTCCGCGCCACCGCCTGACGCACCATGACCTCACGGTCCTTGGCCAGCAGCAGATCGGCCTGACGCGGGGTCCCGGCATTGGTCGCGATGGCGCGCCGCACCTCCGCCGCAGCATCGGCGGCAAGGAAATACAGCAGTTCCGGCCGGGTCTTGGGATGTTCGGCGACCTTCCGGCGAACCGCCGGATCCTCGCTCTGCACCATCCGCTTGGCAGATTCGTAGTCGGCGGGATCGAGCGTTTCGGGTCGCTGGGTGGCAGGCGGGGTCACGATGCGGGCTCCGCGGCGGAAACGTCGGAAGATGACTCCAGAGAAGCGGACATTTGATAGGCCGGGGCCAGGGCGTAATGGCCCTTGCCGCTTTTCTTGGCGTCGTACATGGCGGCGTCGGCACGGTCGGTCAATTCCCGCACCGTCTCGCCGCGGCCGGGGGCGTGGACGGCGATGCCGATCGACAGGCCCAGCGGCTTCTCATGACTGGCCGACAGGTGGGCCAGCTCGCGCATGCCCTTCAGCAGCCGTTCGGCGACGACGCGGGCCTTCGCCTCGTCTGTGCGGCCCAGCCACAGGACAAACTCGTCGCCGCCCAGCCGGCCCGGCAGGTCGCCCGGCCGCACCCCGGTGGTCAGCAGCGTGCCGATGGCCTTCAGCACCGTATCGCCCTGCTGGTGGCCGTGCAGGTCGTTGACCGCCTTGAAGTTGTCGAGGTCGACATAGAGCAGGGCCGACGGGCCGCTGTCCGGCCGCGATATCGACTCCTCCAGCCGTTCGAAGAAGGTGCGGCGGTTGAACAGACCGGTCAGGCCGTCGCGCTCCGACAGGCGCCGCAGCCGCTCCTGGTACGCCAGATGGGCGTGCGCGATGCCGATATGGTCGGCCACGCCCGACATCAGCTGCCAATCGTCGTCGTCCCACGGTTCGGAATCGCCGGCGCGCCAGACCAGCAGCGCGCCGTTCACCGCCTGCCGGTATTCCGTCCGCTCACCGATCAGTTGGACCTTGCCCAGCCGGTCGGCCACCAGCCCCTCGCCATTGGCGATGCGGTCGAGCAGAGCCGTGCCAACCTCAGGCAGTTCAGCCCCGAATTCCGCCACCAGCGACAGGGCGACGCGGCCGCCCTCCCCACTCCCCTCTTCCGCCCGGTAGATGCGGCAGCCGTCGGCGCTGAGCGCCCGCGCCGTCTCGGTCGCGGCCACGGCCAGCGCCTCCGCGGCGTCCAGACGGTCGCGCAGGGTGTGGACGATGTGGCCCAGCAGCCTT
>JBKHVJ010000123.1:0-17251 GCA_046570145.1 Alphaproteobacteria bacterium | reverse complement strand
CCCTCCTGATCGATCAGGATGGGGGCGTCCGGCCGGCCGACGCTGGCGCGCAGGTCGTCGACCAGCCGGCGTATCTGGCCGCGGCTGTCGCAGTTGCGGCGGAACAGGATGAAGCCGAGCGGATCGGCATCGCGGAAGAAGGCGGCCTCGTCGGGCGTCACCTCCAGCCCGGCGCAGCCGAAGACGACGGCACGCGGCTGGCCAACCGGGGCGATGGAACCCACAGACCGACGGCCCACGGACTCAGGGCCGGAAAAACTAGGGACGGACAACCACACACCCCACATTCTGTGCGCGCAGCTGGGCGCAGACCGACTTTGCCCGGGCCTCGTCGGCACCGGCGCCCTGCACCCGATAGAACACGCCCTTGTCGCCCAGATCGACCTTGGCGACCTGCATCGACAGACCGCCCAGGGCGTCCGGATGGCGGCCGGCGATACGGCGCCATTCAGCCGCGGCCTCGCCCTCGCTGCGCACCGAGGCGAGCTGGATGCGCCAGCTTCCGCTGCCGCCGGCGCCGGCGGGAGCGGGGGCGATGGCGGCCTTCGCCTGCTGGGGAGCCGCCTTGGCCGGGGCGGCGGGCGGCGGTGCCGCCTCCAGCTTGGCGATCAGCTGGCCGACCGAGGGGGCCGCGTTCTGCTGCTGTTGCTGCGCCGGGGGCGGCGGAGCGGCCGGCGGCTTGACGGCGGCGACCTGCTGCTGCGGAACCGCGGCGGGCTTGGCCGGAACGGCGGCGGGCTGCTGCGGTCTGCCGGCCGCACTCGGCGGCAGCTGGGTCGACGGCAGTTGGATCGGCGGCAGTTGGATCGGCGGCATTTGCGCCTGCGGTGTGCCGGCGGGCAAAGCGGGCAGCCCGGGCGCCGGCTCGGGCGTCGCCAGCGGCGCGGCAGCGGCCACCGCGGCGGCGACGCTGTCGCGCGGCACCGTGGCGGTGGCGCCCGGTGGAAGCTGGGCGACCGACGGAACCGACGGCAGAGGCACCACCGCCGGCATCTGCGGCGTCACCACCGGGCGCGGCAGCGGCACCTCCGGCGGCGGCAGCAGCCGCTCCACCGTTTGGCCGCGTCCGCCGTCATGGTCGCGCAACCGCTCATAGGCCAGGATGTCCTGGTGCGGCACCTCCAGCCCGCCCGGCTGGTCGGGACGCGCCTTGACCGGCCCCGGATCGGCGGTCAGCAGCGGCGGACCTTCGCCCGCCAGCCGCGAGGGACCGCGCAGGCCGACGACCGCCGCACCGGCGAACGCAACGACGCCGACCACGGCAAAGCCCAGCGCCATCAGCCCCCGCTTGTTCGCGGACTGACGGGGCGGCATCCCATAGGGATCGGCCGCGTAGTTGACGTCGCCGTCGTACTTCATGAACGCAGTTCCTCCACCGGTTCGACACCCATCACCGTCAGGCCCGAGGCGATGACCGTCGCCACCGCGGCGATCAGCGCCAGACGGGCCGTCGTCAGCTCCGCGTCGCCCTCGATCAGGAAGCGCAGCGAGGTGTCGTCCCGGCCCCGATTCCACAGCGCGTGGAAATCGCTGGCGAGATCGTAGAGGAAGAAGGCGATGCGGTGCGGTTCATGCGCCTCCGCCGCCGCCTCGACCACCCGCGGCCAGGTCGCCATGCGCTTGGCGAGCGCCATCTCCTCCTCGGCATCCAGGCGGGCGAGGTTCGCCGCCGCCGCCAGGGCCGCCGGCGTCTGGTCCAGCTGCGGCAGCGCCGTCGCGGCATGGCGCAGGACCGAGCGGCAGCGGGCGTGGGCGTACTGCACGTAGAAGACGGGGTTGTCCTTCGACTGCTCCGTCACCTTGGCGAAGTCGAAGTCCAGAGTCTGGTCGTTGCGGCGGGTCAGCATGATGAAGCGGACCACGTCCCGGCCGACCTGATCGATGACATCGCGCAACGTCACGAAGGTGCCGGCCCGCTTGGACATCTTAACGGGCTGGCCGTTCTGCATCAGGTGCACCAACTGGCAGAGCTTCACGTCCAGCGACGCCTTGCCCTCGGTCACCGCGGTGGTCGCCGACTGCATGCGCTTGACGTAGCCGCCATGGTCGGCGCCCCACACGTCGATCAGGCTGCCGAAGCCGCGCTTGTACTTGTCGAAGTGATAGGCGATGTCGTTCGAGAAGTAGGTGAAGGAGCCGTCCGACTTCTTCAGCGGCCGGTCGACGTCGTCGCCGAAATCGGTCGACTTGAACAGGGTCTGCGGGCGCGGCTCCCAATCGTCGGGCTTCTTGCCCTTCGGCGGCTCCAGCACGCCGGTGTAGATCAGGCCGCGTTCCTCCAGCGCCGTCAGCGCCTTGTCGACGGCACCGGCGGTCACCAGCGCGCGTTCGCTGCTGTAGACGTCCATGGTGACGCCGAGAACGCCGAGATCCTCCTTGATCCAGCCCATGATCATGGCGATGGCGAAGTCGCGGCAGGCCGGCAGCCATTCGGATTCGTCGGTGCCGACCCAGCGGCTGCCGTCGCGCTCGGCCAGGGCCTGACCGACCTCCTTCAGATATTCGCCGGGATACAGGCCGGCCGGGATCTCGCCGACCTCCTCGCCCAGCGCCTCGCGGTAGCGGATGAAGGTGGAGCGGCCCAGCACATCGACCTGCGCGCCGGCGTCGTTGATGTAATATTCGCGGGTGACCGCGTAGCCTGCCTTCTCCAGCAGCGAAGCCAGAGCGTCGCCGAACACCGCGCCACGGCCATGGGCGGCATGCAGCGGGCCGGTCGGGTTGGCCGACACATACTCCACATTAACCGGCGTCCTGCCGCCCAGATCGCTGTCGCCATAGGCAGTGCCGGCGTTCAGCACGTCGCGGATGCGGTCGCGCCAGACGTCCGGCGTCAGGCGAAGGTTGACGAAGCCCGGACCGGCGATCTCCACCGACGCCACATCGGCGCGGCCCTTCAGCTTGGCCACCAGCAGTTCCGCCAGGGCGCGCGGCGCCATCTTGGCCGGTTTCGCCAGGATCATGGCGGCGTTGGTGGACAGGTCGCCGTGCGAGGCCTCGCGCGGCGGCTCGACCGTCAGACGGCTGCTGTCCAGCCCGGCGGGGATGGCACCCTCCGCGGCCAGCTCTTCCAGCAGCTTGCGAATATCGGTCTCGAAGGCCTTGAAAATATTCATCGTCTCAGGTCGTCTTTTCAGGAGGTAACGGGAGCTTCGCGGCTCAGGTCTTCACATGCAGGTCGAACAGCCGGTCATGTTCGGCCAGCGCGTAGCGGTCGGTCATGCCGGCGATGTAATCGGCCACATGGCGCGCGCGCACCGCAAGGTCGGCGTCTCCGCCATGCCTGGCGATGTCGCGCTGCCATTCGGTCGGCAGGGTGTTGGGCTCGTCCATGAACAGCTGGAACAGGGCGCGCACCACGCGCTTGCACTTGCTCATCTCGCGGTTGACGCGATAGTGCCGGTACATGCGCTGGCGCAGGAAGGCGCGCAAGGGCCTTTGGGCCTCCAGCATCGTATCGGAGAAGCTGACCATCGCCAGCGGCAGGGCGCGCAGTTCGGCCGCACTGCCCGGCCTGTGTTCCGCCAAGCGCCGCCGGGTTTCCGTCACCAGATCGACGACCATGGCATTGATCATCCGCCGCACCGTCTCGTGGATCAGGCGGGAGCGCTCCAGCCCCGGATAGCGGTCGCAGACCTCGCTGATGATCGGACCGACCAACGGCAGCTCCGCCACCTCCTCGACCGTGAAAAGGCCGGCGCGCAGACCGTCGTCGATGTCGTGATTGTTGTAGGCGATGTCGTCGGCCAGCGCCGCCACCTGCGCCTCGGCACCGGGATTGGTGTGCAGTTCCAGATCCCACTCGCCCCGGAAGGCGGCGATGGTGGTGGGCAGGCGATGGCCGGGAAGCAGTGGCAGAAGCGGGCCGTTGTGCTTGACCACGCCTTCCAGCGCTTCCCAGGTCAGGTTCAGCCCGTCGAACTCGGCATAGCGCCGTTCCAGCCGCGTCAGGATGCGCAGGGTCTGGTCGTTGTGGGCGAAGCCGCCGAACGGCTCCATGCAGGCGTTCAGCGCCTCTTCCCCGGCATGGCCGAAGGGGGTGTGGCCAAGGTCGTGGGCCAGCGCCACCGCCTCCGCCAGATCCTCGTTCAGGCCCAGCGTGCGGCTGATGGAGCGGGCGATCTGCGCAACCTCCAGGCTGTGGGTCAGCCGGGTGCGGTAGTAATCGCCCTCGTGATAGACGAAGACCTGCGTCTTGTGCTTCAGCCGGCGGAAGGCCCCGGAATGCACGATGCGGTCGCGGTCGCGCTGGAAGCACGAGCGCGTCGGGCTTTCCGGCTCCGCCGTCAGCCGCCCGCGCGTGTCCGCCGGGTTGCAGGCATAGGAAGCCAGCCGATCGTGAAAACAGTCCGCCGTCATGGGGCGGACACTACCGATGGGGGGACGCGGGTGCAACGGCGAAGGCGTGCTATGCCCCGGCCCCAAGGGCAGCGTTCAATCGAGCGTGCCAGAAGCGCAACGGTTTGGCGCAACGGTGCCCATACTTTGACGAAGGCTGCATTCCCCCTTACATTTGTGGCAACTTCCGCATCGCACCAAAGGGGCCGCCCCATGCCCGATACCGCACTCCCCACCGAAACCCGTGTCCTCGGCGTCAGCGAAAGCGCCGCCAAGCGCGTCGCCTTCCTGATCGAGCAGGAGGGCAATCCGAAGCTGATGCTGCGCCTGACCGTGTCCGGCGGCGGCTGCTCCGGCTTCCAGTACGGCTTTACCTTCGACGAGACCGCGACCGACGAGGACCATGTCTTCGAGAAGGACGGCACCAAGGTGGTCACCGACGACGCCTCGCTCGACCTGCTGGCCGGCGCCACGCTGGACTATGTCGAGGATCTGATGGGCGCCGCCTTCCAGATCAAGAACCCCAACGCGACCGCCTCCTGCGGCTGCGGCAACTCATTCGCGGTCTAAGGCCACCGTCCGAGATCACAAGAATCTGACCTCACAAGACCAAGAAGAGAAGGCAGGCCTTTTTCGTGAAGATCGCCACCTGGAACGTCAACTCGGCGAAGGCCCGCCTTCCGCTGATCACCGACTGGCTGCGCACGGCGTCCCCGGATGTCGTGCTCTTCCAGGAAATCAAATGCGAGACCGCCGCCTTTCCCGCCGCGGCGTTCGAGGAGCTCGGCTACCACGTCAATGCCGTCGGGCAGAAGGCCTACAACGGCGTAGCATTGCTGTCGAAGGCGCCTGCGGAGGATGTGCTGACCCGCCTGCCCGGCGAGCCGGAAGACGAACAGGCGCGCTATGTCGAGGCCACCGTGTCGGGCGTGCGCATCGCCTCTCTCTACCTGCCGAACGGCAACCCGGTGCCGGGCGAGAAGTTCGCCTACAAGCTTCGCTGGATGGACCGGCTTTACGACCATGCCCGGACCCTGCTGGCACAGGAGATCCCGGTGGTGCTGGGCGGCGACTACAACATCATCCCCGAGGCGCGCGACGTCTACTCGCCGCAGGCCTTCGCGGGAGACGCGCTGTTCCGCCCGGAATCGCGGGCCAAGTTCCGCGCCCTGCTGAATCTCGGCCTGACCGAGGCCTACCGCGCCCTGCATGACGACGACCGCGCCTATACCTTCTGGGACTATCAGGCCGGCAGCTGGCCGCGCGACAATGGTCTGCGCATCGACCATTTCCTGCTGTCGCCGCAGGCCGCCGACCGTCTTGCCGGCTGCACCATCGACCGTGGCCCACGCGGTCTGGAAAAGGCGTCGGACCATACCCCGGTGGTACTGGAACTCCGCGACGCCTGACCCTCGCCCTGTGGAATCGCCGTAACAACAGCATTTTGTTAAAACTCTCGCCACTAAGATGACTGCGCGGCCGGCGCGACAACCGGCCGCCGTGGCCACAGGGGAGCGAAGGGCGGCATGGCGTGGGGGCGCGACAATGGCCGGGAAGAAGTAAAGCGGCTGCTGGCGGCGCTTGAACGTCAGGCGACCGAGGCGTCACGGCTTGCCGAGCGTGCCCAACGCGACATGGGCGACGACCGTTTCGCCTCCTTCCTCGATTTCCGCCGCAAGGTGGAGGAAATCCGCGCCCTGTTCGCCCTGACCGAGGAGCGCCTGCAGGGCGTCGACGAGTCGCGGCTGAGCGACCTTCGCGCCGAGTTCGAGCGGATGGACCTGCTGCTGACCCGCATGCTGGTGCGGGCGATGCGCAACTATTTCTCCGGCATGCGGCAGGATCAGGTCCTGCCCATCGGTGCCCGCGAGCTGTTCGAACCGGAACTGCGCAGCATCGACCAGACCCGCACCCGCCTTCTGAGCCCCCGCTATGCCGACCGCGTGGCCCCGGATGTGCTGGACGATCTGGACGCCACGGCAGAGTTGATCCGCAAGACCATCGCCCGAGCCCCCAGCCTTCCCGACTTCTCCGACAGCCCCAGCCCGCCCAAACCGACCCGCCGCCTGCGCACGCTGGGCCGCCCGATCCGGAATTGACGGAGAAATCAACGCCGATTTACGCGCGACACTTGACCCACCGAGGCGCATTCGCTACTCCCGTGGGCCGGAGGATGGGTGGCCGAGCGGTTTAAGGCTCCAGTCTTGAAAACTGGCGTAGGTGCAAGCCTACCGTGGGTTCGAATCCCACCCCATCCGCCACTCGATTCACCAATCCATCAGCAGAATAACACGGACGAACCCGCCGCATGGGCAACGGGTTCGTACACGCATTGACGCATGTGACAATCAAGACGTCGGCAAAGTTGCAACTTTCGGCTTGGTTCCGGCTTGAATCAGGGCTTGGTGCAAGTTCGCGTCCTGAACCACCAGTTGAACGGCGTCCCGCAGCGCAGCCGACAAGGCCGGGGCAGCCTGCTCACCCATCATGAGCATGACATCCTTGTTCACACCGATCGCCCGATAGCTCCGGCTGTAGACCAGGGTACCGTCCTGACGCTTCGCCGTCAGGTCGAAGGCGACCTCCGCGACCGCTTCCGCCGTCCAGAAACCAGGTTTGAAGTCGTTATAGAAGTTGGTGGTCTGCACGGTGATGGCGATGCCGCCGGGGCCGACGTTGAAGCCAAGAGAGGCCAGTTCCGTCTGCACCGCCTGACTGACTTCGGCCACCACGTCGTTGGCAGCGGTGATCTTGGCCATCTCCATGCCGTAGCCGTTCTTCTTCGTCGACACACGGTCACGATTCGAGACCCGGCCATCGGCTGCAGTAACGTTGACGGTTACGTCCTTGGCTCCCTGCACCACCGAAATATTGGCCGGAGCAGAGTATTTGACTGGAATGGCGTCCTCGGTCAGCGCACAACCGGACACCATTGCCGCCAGAAGTGCGCAGGTAAAAATCTTAATCATTCGGGTTTGTTCCTACAAAATTTCAATCAACGACCTTGATGCCTTGAGGCCGCGCAATTTGATTGGGCAAATGATCGGCAGGCAGAACGCGCTGGTAAGTTCCATTGGCCTGCACCATCACGCGCTCGGACGGATTGAACACGCGGTCTCCCGCCGCCTGCTCTTGTACGATGGTGATGGTTTTCCCGTTCGCGAGAGTGATGGTGTACTCGATCCCGACGCGGTCACTGGCGGCCTGCTCCGCCATGGCTCCAATTGCGGCACCAACGAGAACGCCGCCCAGAATCGCCGCGACGTTGCCAGACCCTTGTCCGACATTCGACATCGCCAAACCGCCTGCTGTCCCGCCGACGACCCCGCCAACACCCGTGTTCTGTCCCCGAATGTCCACCTGACGGGACGCCACGACCGTGCCGAATTCGACAGCCGATGCACGGCCGACATCTTGGAAGCTATAGCGGCTTTGTCCCTGCGTGGCGCAACCAGTTAAGCTCGCCGCAAGGCATATGCTTGTGGCGGCTGAAATCAATAGCTTTCGCATTGCGACTCGACGCCTCGTTTCTGCGATAATGAGAGCTTACGCTCAACCTAAGAATGGCAGAGTGCTCTTACGATGTCGATATCGGCACTACTTTTTGAGGCACCTCGCCAAGTCACCGTCCTTGCGGTATCGCGTTCGGCGGCACAAAGCGAACCGTATGCCCTCATATGACCCCCACCCTTTTGCGCCTCCCCGATTGCTCTGCTAGCGTCCAATCCGGGTTACGGAAGGGGCGCGAACCATGGGACTGATCAGCTTTCTGAAGAAGACCGCCGCCGGTCATACCGACCGCCAGAAACAGGCGCGGTACGACCGGGCGAATGCACGGGCCAACGAGTATATGGAAGTGGCGCAGTGGTATGCCGAAGAAGGCGACGGCAACCCGCGCATCCTGCAGAACTATCAGGAACTGTCGGCGCTGCCCTTCCGTCAGGGACATGCGGCGACGCTGGTCGGCTACCGCAACGACATCACGCGCAAGCTGGGCCATGCCGCCCACATCGGCACCCGGCAGAACCCGTGGATCTCCGCCTTCCTGCGGCCGGACGACGGCACCGTCTATTGCGCCTATGTGCTGCTGCGCGACGACAACCAGCAGTTCGCGCTGATGAAGGCCTATTGGTTCCTGTCCGGCAACGAGTCCGAGGCCGGGTTCAAGCGGTCCGTGACCGGCGTCATCTGATCCATTCCGCAGGAAAGTCGCGCACATGCCGAATATCGCCGATCTGGTCGCGAATCCGGAGAGCTTCCTCAAGAACAACCTGATCTGGATCCAGTATCAGGCCTACCAGCCCAACTACCGCGTCGGCGGCGTCAAGAGCTTCAGCCTCAGCGACGACGGCATGAGTTGCACCCGCAAGGGCACCGGCATCGTCTCGCAGTTCTCGACCAAGAACGTCGATGTCTGGTCGGTGCGCTACGACCAGGGCAACCTGCCGGGAAGCTGGAACGCCTACTGGTTGCCCTACGACCAGGATTTCAAGCATCTCGTCGTGCTGGAGGACGAGGCCGACGTGATGTTCACGCCGACGATGGACGGCTGCTCCTTCGGCTTCAGCGACCATGGCGGCGGCACCTTCTCCGCCTCCCACGGCAACCTGCAGACCGCCGAGGGCCGCATCGACGAGGCCGGCCTGCGCCAGGGCATGCGCCTGCACGGCACCACCCTTCACAAATCGCAATACATGAACGTGCCGGGCACCGACGCGGTGAAGGTCACGCTGGTGGGCGTGCGCAACGGCAAGAAATGGCGCTTCTTTTATCAGCAATACATCGACCAGATGGGCGCCTTCACCCTGCTGAAGGTGGCGCAGGTCAAGCGCTAGGGCATCCCCGGGGGCGCGTAGCGCCCCACCCCCATTCCCACTCAAGACAGCCCGCCGCCGCCTTGCTACAGTCCCTGTTCCTCGGACCTGTCCCGAACGGCTTGATCCGCAAGACAGACACAGACCAGAGACAAGGCACATGGACAAAGGCACGCCGAAGGCCATCCGGCTTCAGGACTATCGCCCGCCGGCGCATCTGATCGATACGGTCGACCTGTTCGTCGACCTGGGCGAGGATGTCACCACCGTCCGCGCGGTGCTGGCGATCCGCCGCAATCCCGACCGTCCGGAGGCGGCGACGGAGCCGCTGTCGCTCGACGGGCAGAGGCTGGAGCTGGTGTCGGTGGCGCTCGACGGCCGGACGCTGGGGCCGGACGAGTTCACCGCCACGCCCGATCATCTGATCGTGATGGAGGTGCCGGACAGCTATACGCTGGAGACAATCGTCCGCATCAAGCCGCAGGAGAACACCGCGCTGGAGGGGCTCTACAAGTCCTCCGGCAACTTCTGCACCCAGTGCGAGGCGGAAGGCTTCCGCAAGATCACCTATTTTGCCGACCGGCCGGACGTGATGGCGCGCTACAGCACCACCATCACCGCGGACAAGGCGCGCTATCCGGTGCTGCTGTCCAACGGCAACCTCGCCGCGTCGGGAGAATTGGAGGGCGGGCGCCACTGGGCGCGCTGGGAGGACCCGTTCCCCAAGCCCTGCTACCTGTTCGCGCTGGTCGCCGGCAGCCTCGTCCATGGCGAGGACCGGTTCCGCACGGCGTCGGGGCGCGACGTCACCCTGCGCATCTATGTGGAGCCGGGGAACGAGGACAAGATCGACCACGCCATGCGCTCGCTGATCAAGTCGATGCGCTGGGATGAAGAGGTCTACGGGCTGGAATACGACCTGGACATCTTCAACATCGTCGCGGTCGGCGACTTCAACATGGGGGCGATGGAAAACAAGTCGCTCAACGTCTTCAACACCAAATACATCCTGGCGAAGCCGGAAACCGCGACCGACACCGATTTCCTCAACATCGAGGCCGTCGTCGCGCACGAGTATTTCCACAACTGGACCGGCAACCGCGTCACCTGCCGTGACTGGTTCCAACTGTCGCTGAAGGAAGGGCTGACCGTCTTCCGCGACCAGGAATTCTCGTCCGACATGCATTCCCGCGCGGTGAAGCGCATCGCCGACGTCCAGGGCCTGCGCACCGTGCAGTTCCAAGAGGATGCCGGCGCCATGGCCCATCCGGTGCGCCCGGACAGCTATGTCGAGATCAACAACTTCTACACCCCCACCGTCTACAACAAGGGTGCGGAAGTCATCCGCATGATCCACACCCTGCTGGGGCCGGAGAAGTACCGCAAGGGCACCGACCTCTACTTCCAGCGCCATGACGGGCAGGCCGTGACCTGCGACGATTTCGTCGCCGCCATGGCGGATGCCAGCGGAGTCGACCTCACCCAGTTCCAGCTGTGGTACCGACAGGCCGGCACGCCGGAGTTGGACATCGCCGGCAGCCATGACGCGGCGGCGAACACCTTCACCCTGACGGTGAAGCAGACGATCCCGCCGACGCCGGGCCAGCCGACCAAGCAGCCGATGCACATCCCGCTGGTGGTCGGCCTGCTCGGCCCCGACGGGCAGGACCTGCCGCTGCGCCTGGATGGCGAAGACGCGGCCGACGGTACCAGCCGCATCCTGCACGTCACGGCCGAGAGCCAGAGCTTCACCTTCCGCGACATCCCGGCCCGGCCGGTGCCGTCGCTGCTGCGCGGCTTCTCCGCTCCGGTGAAGCTGAAGACCGACCTGACGGATGACGACCTGACCTTCCTGATGGCGCACGACAGCGACGCCTTCAACCGGTGGGAGGCCGGGCAGATTCTGGGCACCCGCATCCTGCTGAACCTCGTCGCCGACCGGCAGGCCGGGCGCGATCCGGTGCTGCCGGAGGGCTATGCCGACGCCTTCACCCGAATCCTGGCCGATGCCGGCCGCGACCCCGCCTTCGCCGCCCAGGCGCTGGTTCTGCCGACGGAGGCCTATCTCGGCACCCAGATGGCGGTGGTCGATCCCGACGCCATCCACACGGTGCGGGAGTTCGCGCGCAAGACGCTGGCTGGCCGCCTGCGTGCGCAGTTCCTCGACCTCTACCGCCGCAACAGCAGCCAGGAACCTCTCTCCGTCGATGCCGACGCTATCGGCAAGCGGGCGCTGAAGAACCTCTGCCTCGCCTATCTGATGGCGCTGGAGGACGACGAGGCGCTGGACCTGTGCCTGACCCAGTACCGCAACGCCAAGGGCATGACCGACGAGATCGCGGCGCTGCAGTTCCTGTCCAACGCCGCCTCGCCGGAAGGCGACAAGGCGCTGGCCGACTTCTACGAGCGCTGGAAGAGTGAGGCGCTGGTCGTCGACAAATGGTTCAGCGTGCAGGCGATGTCGCACCGCGCCGACACGCTGGAGCGGGTGACGGCCCTGCTCGGCCACCCCGCCTTCGAGATCCGGAATCCGAACAAGGTCTATGCGCTGATCGGCGGCTTCGCCAACGGCAACCCGGTCCGTTTCCACGACCGGAGTGGAGCCGGATACCGCTTCCTCGCCGATCAGGTGCTTCGCCTGGACCCGATGAACCCGCAAGTTGCGGCCCGCCTGATGGGTCCCTTCTCCCGCCTGCGGCGCTATGACGCGGCTCGTCAGGCACTGATGAAGGCCGAATTAGAGCGGATCGTCGCCACTGCGGGCCTCTCGCCGGACGTCTATGAAGTGGCGAGCAAGAGTCTGGCCGCCGCGGGCTGAGACTCGGCACCAAAGGACCATGGGCATATGCAAAGGGCCGGAGGCATTGCCTCCGGCCCTTTTCGCCGTCCGCGGTCCCCGGCCGGGCCGGGGGGCACGGTCTTACTTCTGCTCGGCCAGGAAGGCGATCAGGTCAGCGCGCTTGGTGTCGTCCTTCAGGCCGGCGAAGGCCATGGTGCCGCCCGGGACGACTTCCTTCGGGGCCTTGATGTAGGCGTCCAGGTTCTCAGCGGTCCAGGTCAGGCCGCCGGCGGCCTTTTCCTTCATCGGGCCCGAGTACTTGAAACCATCGACCGCAGCGGCCTGGCGGCCGACGACGCCGTGCAGCGACGGGCCGACCTTGTTCTTGCCCTGCTCGGTGGTGTGGCAGGCCATGCAAACCTTGAAGACATCCTTGCCGGCGGCGGCATCGGCAGCCTGGGCGGCACCGGCACCCATCACGATCGCGGCCAGGGTGGCTACGCCCATCAACAGCTTCTTCATACTTCGGCTTCCCTTCCGATGGATCGACCGGCCGACGGCGCCGACCGGAATCGCGCGGCAGCATACACATTCCAGGGGTACGTCAAACCCCTTTGATATGGCCGTACGACCAATGAACAATCTGCCACACTAGTGAATCAAGGCAAGCGACGCGAGCAGCACCACAACCAACAGAAGTGCAGCCCACGGAACGTAGAAACCGCCGCTTCCGCCGCCGATCACCCCCCCGATCCGGCTGCCGAGCCCGGCCGGCAGAGGCAGCGGGATCTCCGGCGGCGGCTCCGCCATGCGGGTCGCAGGCTTCGGTGCCGAGGAGGAGGCGGCCGTCGTCGCCGCCGTCGTATCGGAATAGATGGCAGGCCGGACGGCCGGTTTGGCGCCAGCCGGTTCGGTCCCGACCGTCGGCGTCACTGCCAGGACCGCTTCGGCACCGGGAACACCGGCATTTACCGCCGCCTGGTCGGGCGCCGCCTCGGCCGGTACCGGCCCGACGATCTGGGTGAAGCGGGCGAAGAACTCCTCCGCCATCTTGCGGGCGGTGGCATCGACCAGCCGCGATCCGATCTGCGCCAGCTTGCCGCCGACCTGTGCCTTGGCGGTGTAGGTCAGCAGGGTGGCGCCGCCGTCGTCGGACAGCGCCACGCTGGCGCCGCCCTTGCCGAAGCCGGCGGCTCCGCCCGATCCCTCTCCGGTGATGGTGTAGCCGTTGGGCGGGTCGAGGTCCGACAGCGTGACCTTGCCGGCGAACTTGGCGCTGACCGGACCGACCTTGGCGACGACCTTGGCGGTCATCTCGGTATCGGACTGCCGCACCACTTCCTCGCAGCCGGGGATGCACTGGCGCAGGATGTCCGGATCGTTCAGCGCCGCCCACACCGCCTCGCGGCTGGCCTCGATCCGGTGGCTTCCGCTCATGTCCATGGTTCGTGGTTCCTCCAACCCTATGCCAACCCTGATGCGGCCCTTTGCGGGCGTCGCTTCCCCGACCGTGGCCGGAGTTTCCGGGGCCGGGGTTCTGGTTCGAGAATACGGAATTGACCGGTCCCGCGACAGCCCCGACCGCCTCATCTCTAAGTCTTATGGGCGCTACGCGGGATTTCCGAACTCCGCCCCCAAAGGGGCGGGCCCGGAAATCCTGCAAGACCGAAGAGTCCGCAGGGTCGCCGGAGCCGGGTCATTCCCGGTCCGATCCGGGCGACCCTGCTTGGGGGCCCGCCGGGACAAGGCTTCAGCCGCGCGGCACCATGCAGTTGCTGACGATCGGCGTGCAGGCCGACAGCGAGGCGCCCGCCGGGTAGCTGACCTGCTCCACCGTGCCGCGCGGACCGACCACGACGGTGGCCTCGCATCCGTAGGTGGTGTTGCCGCCGACCGGCACCCCGAAACCGAGGCCGAGCCCGACCCCGCCGCTGCCGCCGAAGCTGCCGGCGCCGATGCCGATGCTGCTGCCGGGGCTGTAAGCCGCTGTCGGGCGCGCCACGTAGGTGTAATACTCCCGCCCCGACGCCATCGCCTGACGGTCCGGCACGCCGGCACAGGCCAGCAGGTCGGCCTTCGGCATGCCGACCATGGCGGTCTGGGCGCGCCGCGCCACTTCGGGATCGGGGCCGGTGGCGCAGCCCGCAAGGATGGCGGCCGTGCCGCCGAGAAGGATCACCGCAGCGCCCAGGCTCCGTACGCGGCCCATGTCTCGTCCTCCACCAGGATATCGTGTCATTGCCGGGTTCATCTCAACCGGTTGATATGATGCTGAAACCCCGCCGCCGCCCGTCCGTTCCCCGAAGGAGCGCATGCCCTCCGCATGACGGGCGACATGACGGGCAACATGACGGGCGGGCGGAGATTTGCTAGGTATTCCGCCACCCGCCCATCCCAGCACATCAGGACCGCCGACGCCATGGCCGAGCTTACGCCTACCCCCTCCTCTCCCGTCACCGTCCATCTGGCGTTGGGCGGCAACATGGGCGACCGCGCCGCCAATCTGGCCGAGGCGATCCGTCGGCTGGGCGAGGCGGTGGAGATCGACGCGCAGTCGGCCCTCTACGAGACGGCGCCGATGTATGTGACGGACCAGCCGGCCTTCCTCAACATGGCGGTGCGCGGCACCACCCGGCTGGACCCGCAGGCGCTGCTGCGCTTCATCAAGGGGATCGAGTCGACGCTGGGCCGCGATCTGGGCGGGCTGCGCTTCGGCCCGCGTCCCATCGACATCGACATCCTGTTCTATGCCGACCGGGTGCTGGCGGGACCGGACCTGGAAATCCCCCATCCCCGCATGGCGGAGCGCGCCTTCGTCCTCTGCCCGCTGGCGGACATCGCCGCCGATGTCCTGCACCCGGTGCTGAACCGCCGCATCGACACGCTGCGCGATGAGGTGCCGGGGCGCGAGACCGTACTGCGGATCGCCGAAGGGCTCTGATCCTGTGGAAACCCACCCCTCCGCCGCCGACCGAGTGCGGTGGCATGCGGCGGCGGCACCGCTTATAGTGCCGGCCTGAATGCAATGCCGGTGGCGGGCCGCCGGCCAGGAGAGTGTGTTGTCGGACGATAGCGCAAAACGGACCGTCCTGGTCCAGCCGGGCGGCGCGCCGCTCACCTACACCATCCTGGTGCGCGGCTTCGCCGCGCCGGTCGCCATCGCCGGCCGCGCCGACCGGCCGCGGGTGTCCTTCGACCTGACCCTGACCGTCAGCCATCCCGGCCCCGGGTTTCCCGACGACATCGCCGCCGTGATGTCTTACGAGGACATCGTCGAAGACTTGCGCCGTCTTTGTGCCGAATCCGATATATCCGGCCCGGACTATCTGGCCGACCGCGCCGCGGAGCTCTGCCTGACCCACGCCAAGGTGCGCCGGGTCCAGGCGGACGTTACGATTCCCGCAGCCGACTCCGGCGATCCCGCCGCCGGGGCAAGCCTGACGCGGGCCCGTCCGGACAGGGGTGAACAGTAACGCGCACGGTCCGCCGACCGATGGCGGCACCATCCATTACTGAATCACGGAAAGATATAGCGCTTGTTGACAAAAGGACGGGTGACAATACCACCTGGGCTGCGCTATGGTCACCATATTGTATTTTCAACGCACAATCCGAATCAAAGGGGCTATATCCCCGGCGGCCATCCGGATGCCGAAAGCCGAGACGAGCGCGCAGCAGGGATTAGGCCAATCGCCATTGCCGGCTTCGACCGTCCGCCGATCCCCCTTCCGGGACGGCCACGGTTTACGGAAGCCGGACCAAAAGGGAGGGACGCATGGACCGGAACACGACGCCGACCCTTTCCGAATTGCTCGCTGATCCGATCGTGATCGCCGTCATGGCACGCGACGGCATCAGCCCCGACAGCATCCAGCAGCTGTTCGAGCGCCTTCGCCGGAGCCGACGAGTACAGGAGCAGCGGCTCGCCGCCTGACCCTGCCGCCGCCTGACCCGACCGTCTGACAATCGCGCAGGCGCGAGGCAAGCAGGAACAGGTCGAGGCGGCATTCGCGCCCGTCGGATGGATCCGGTCACTGGCTGCGCGGCCAGAACAAGTCGGCTGGTTCCCCCTTACAAACCAACACGGCCATCCGACGGCTCCTTCCCAGGCAGGGACCGCAAGAAGCGCAAAGCACCGTCGTGCCGGCATGAAGTCCGGAACGGCGGTTCTTTGTGTTTTGGCGTATGGGTTGGGAGGGGGACGGCGTCGAACCTCCCCTCACCCCTCCAGAACGGCGCGCACGGTCTCCATCACCTCGGCCGGGGTGAAGGGCTTGCGCATGGTCCGGTGTGCGCCCAGCGCCTCGGCCACCGGCAGCACGTTCAGCGAGGCGCGGGCGCCGCCGCCGGAGATCGCGATGATCTTCAGCGACGGAGACGCGCGCCGAAGCTCCATGATCGTCGCCAGACCTTCCTGATTCGGCATGAAGATGTCGGTGATGACGAGGTCAATCGGACGGTCGGGCGGACTGTGGGCGGAACGGTCGCGGAACCGCGCCATCCCCTCCACGCCATCACGGGCACCGACCGCCTCGTGGCCGGCCATCGTCAGCGTGCGCAGCAGCACCGCCCGCGCCACGTCGTCGTCATCGATGATCAGCACGCTCGCCATGGGGCAAGGCTCCTCACTCGGCCGGATGCGCTGGCGGATGGGCCGCGCCATGCGCCACGCCCATCCCTTCCTCCTCATCCTGCATCGGCTTCTTGCGGGCAAGATAGCTGTAAACCGTCGGCACGACGAACAGGGTCAGCAGCGTGCCCAGCGTCATGCCGCCGACGATCACCGCGCCGATGGCCTGCCGGCTTTCCGCACCGGCCCCCTCGGCGTAGGCCAGAGGCAGCGCGCCCAGCACCATGGCGCCGGTGGTCATCAGGATCGGGCGCAGGCGCTGCGCGCTGGCGTGCACCAGCGCGTCGAGCATGGGTTCGCCGCGCTGGCGCAACTGGTTGGTGAATTCGACGATCAGGATGCCGTGCTTGGTCACCAGCCCCACCAGCGTGATCAGGCCGATCTGCGAGTACACGTTGATCGATCCGCCCGTGAGTTGCAGCGCCAGCAGCGCGCCGATCATCGACAGCGGCACCGAGAACATGATCACCAGCGGATCGATGAAGCTCTCGAACTGCGCCGCCAGCACCAGGAAGATGAACAGCAGCGCCAGCACGAAGACGATGATCAGCGCACCCTGCGAGGAGCGGAACTCGCGCGAGATGCCGTTTAGGTCGGTGGTGTAGCCGGGCTTGAGCACCTGGGACGCGGTGCGTTCCAGGAAGGACAACGCCTCGCCCAGCGAATAGTCGGGCGCCAGGTTGCTGGTGA
>JBKHVJ010000122.1:0-6679 GCA_046570145.1 Alphaproteobacteria bacterium | reverse complement strand
CAAGCTGATCGCTGCCCGCCGCACGATGGTGATCGCCGGCGACGTCGACACCGGCAAGACGACGCTGCTGCGTGCCTGCCTGGAGGAGCCTGCCTTCCAGCAGGGTCTGCCCGCCGTCCTGCAGGATCCCTTCGAGTTCGAGCCGCCCTGTCCCTTCGCCTACGCGATGGTCGCCGATCCGCTGGCCGACCCGCCGGTGACGCTGGAGGCCCTGGTGGCCGGCGCGCTCCGGGTACCGATGACGCATCTGGTGCTGGGCGAGGTCCGCCGGGCCGAGGCGCACGCCATGGTGGTCGGCTGGACCACCGGGCATCCGGGGCTCTGCACTGTGCATGCCGGCTCGGCCTGGGACGCGCTCGACCGCGTCGCCCAGATGGTGGGCTTGGGCGGCATCGCGATGGACGCTCTGCAGATGCGCTGGATCGCCAAGGCTGTCCATGCCGTGGTGCATCTCGCCCGCCGTCCCGACGGGCGCCGCTTCGTGAACGAGATCGTCCGGGTCGAGGGCTACGACTCCGCCCGCGGCTTCCTCCTCCGCCCGCTGGGGGCGGGGGATTTCACCGGTGGAGGTGATGATGACGAGCAAGGGTACGTCATACCGGGCGCTCGCTCTGACGTTAACGTTGGCCGCGGTGAGCGGTCCGGCGCGGGCGCAGGTGATCGCCAACCTCGGCGCCGAGCTGCTGTCCTGGCAGGCGGTGTTTGACACCAACTTCGTGCCGATCGCGGTGACCGCCGGGCTGCTGCTGGCGCTGGTCGCCGCGATGTTCTCCCGCATCGCCGGGGTGGTGGTGTTCGTCTTCACCGTCGCCGGCGCCGCCGCCTACGGCGCGCGAGACGCCATCATCGCGTTGGCGGGAGGGTGAGCTGGACACCCTGCCGCCGGATGGCTGGGAGAAGCCGGTACGCCGCACCTCGGTGCGGCCGAACAAGATGCCGTTCGGCGTGCCGATCGAGCTGCTGGCGATCGCCCTCTGGCTGGCCGCCGAGCTGTGGCTGGCGCTCGGCGCCCTCCCCCAAGCGGTGGCGGGGTTCTTCGCCATCTTCCTCACCGCGCGCCACCTGACCCGCCGCGATCCCTGGTGGCTGGAGATCGTCCGCCAGGGCACCGCTGCCTGGCTGGCGCGCGTCCTCCGCACCCGCAGCGGATCGTTGGGCCGGTCCGCCTACAAAGCTCCCCGCTGATTGGAAAGCGCCGATCATGCTCGACCTGACCGCCTTCGACGACGGCTTCGACGCGTTGTCGCGCCACCTGCCCTGGGACTGCTTCGTCTGGCCGGGTGTCGTGCTGCTGGAGGAGGACGGGGCACTGATGGCCGTCGTCGAATATGGCGGCCGCGACCAGAGCGTGCAGGATCCGGTCGAGATCCAGCAGACCGCCATGGCCGCCGCCAATGTCCTGTTCCCCTTCACTGGCGGCTGGACCTTCCATTTCGAGATGCAGCGCCGCTGGGGCCGCGGCTACCCGTGCGGCACTGGCGTCCATTCGGTGGCCAGCCTGATCGACGCCGAACGCCGCGCGAGGCTCGACGCCGCTGGACGCCAACTGCGCTCGCGCACGTTTATCACCATCACCTTCACCCCCACCCACCGGCAGGCCCGCCGGTTGGCCGGCTGGTTCACCCGCAATCCGCCGGAGCGGTCCCGGCCGGACGTAATGCGCGACCATGTCGAGCCCTTCCGCCAGCTGGTGCTGCAGTTCGCCGGCCTGCTCGGCCGCGCGGTCGGCTGGGCCCGCATGCTCGACGACGATGCGGTGATGGCCTTCCTCCATTCCTGCGTCTCGCCGATCGAGCAGCCCCATGTCTCTGCCCCCGACATTCCCGGTTTCCCGATCAAGGCCAACCTCGTCGATGTCGGATTCCTCCCTGGCTCTTTCCCGGCCTGGACCAATGGCGCGGAACGCTGGCATGTCCGGGTCGTCGGCATCGGTGGCTATCCCAAGGCCAGCCACCCCGGCCTGCTCAACGCGCTCGACGCGCTGCCCTTTCCGGTCCGCTGGTCGGTGCGCTTCGAGGCGATGGACCATGTCCAGGCCCGCGGTGTCTTCGCCGCCCTGTGGCGCAAGCACGACGACACCTCCTACGACTGGCGCTCGGTGCTGCTGCGGGCCGTCGGCGGCTTCACCGCGCTGCGTCACGATCCGGTCGGTGTGCTGGAAGCGCTGGAAGCCGAGGCCGCCCGGCTGGAGGCCGAGCAGGCCGGCACCAGCTCCGGCTGGATGACGCCCACCGCCATACTGTGGGGTTCATCCGTCGAGGAGGCCGAGGGCCGGAAGGAGGAGTTCGTCAAGACGCTGCGCTCGCTGGGCTTCACCGCGATTGAGGAGAGCTGGGGAGCCGAGCGCGCTTGGTACGGCACCTTGCCCGGCCATGTCCGCCCCAATCCGCGCAAGGTGCCGCTGACCCAGGTCCAGCTCGCCGACTTCCTGGTGCTGTCCGCGGTCTGGGGTGGGCCGGAACGCAACGCGCATCTGCGCTGCGACCCGCTGGCCCAACTGGAGGCCGAGGGCGGCACACCCTTGAGGATCGACCTGCACCAGGGGCCGGACGGGGCGGCGCTGGTGATCGGACCGCCGCGGACCGGCAAGTCCACCGTGCTGGCGTTCCTTGGCCACCAGTTCCTCGCCCGGGTGCCGGAGGGTCGGGTGGTGTGGATCGACGTCGACGCCACCGAGAGCACCAGCCTCGCCGCCACCTGGGCGGCCGGCGGCGAGTTCCTTTCTATGGGCTCGGGCGACCTTGCCTATGCCGATCTGGCGCTGCAGCCACTGGCCGATGTCGACACACCAGGCGGCTTTGCCTGGGGCCATGGCTTCATCATGGAGCTGCTTCGCATCCAGGGACTGCTGGTGCCGGGCGGGATCTCGGCGGCCGAGGCCGGCGACGCGGTGGATTCGGCGCTGCATTTGCTGGCGGCCTCGCCACCGGGGGAACGCACCTTGTCGCACCTCGCCCATCTGGTGCCCGACAATCTGGTGCGGGTGGCGCTGGAGCCCTATTGCCGCGGCGGCCCCTACGGCGATCTGGTCGATGCCGGCGAGGACCGGCTGCTGGGATCCTGTTGGACCACGGTGGACATCGGCGCGCTGATCGACCGCGGCGTTGGCGCCACCCCGGTGATCCAGGCGCTGTTCCGCCGCTTCTACCGGCTCTTCGCCGACGGCCGGCCGACCCTGTTCCTGGTCGACGAGGCCTTCAAGGCGCTGAAACACCAGCCGGCGGAGCTGGACGAACTGCGTCGGCGCGGGCCGAAGAAGAACGTCACGCTGGTGCTGGCCACCCACCAGCTCGACGACATCGAGGGCTCGGCCATCGCGGCGCTGCTGAAGACGATCCGCGTCCTGCTGCTGCTCGCCGATCCCAACGCCGCCAAGCGCGCGCTTTACCGCGACTGGGGCCTGAACCGGGCCGAGGCCGCCCTGGTGGCCGGCGCCATGCCGCGGCGCGACGTCTTCTTCAAGACGCCGGACGGCAGCCGGCTCGGCCAGCTCACCCTCGATCCGGTGGCGCTGGCGGTGTGTGGCTGTGGCGGGGCCACCCACCGCCGGGCCGCCTTCGAGACCATCGCCGAAGCCGGGCCTGCGGGTTTCGCCGCAGCTTGGCTGCGCCAGCACCGGCTGCATGAGGCGGCAGCCATCCTGGACCGCGCTGCAACCTGCGCTTCCCTGGGAGAAGCATCATGATCCTGCGTTTCCGAGCTGGCGCTTGTTCGGCCCTTGCCGCCCTTGCCCTGTTGGCCTCGACGGCGCTCACCATCACCCCATCGCCGGCCGCCGCCCAGATGTTCGGCGGTAGTGGGCTGGGAGGTTTGTTCGGTGGCAGTGGCGGCGGCTGCGGTGGAGAGAGCGACGGGCTGTTCGGCCTGATCGTGTCCGCGGCGGTCGGCTATTTCACCGGCGGGGTGGGCGGGGCCGCGATGGGCGCCGGCTCCAGTCTTGCCGGTGGCGGTCAGGGGCAGAGTCCGGGCTGCCCGATCGTCGAGAGCAAGCCGCTGATGGTCGAAGGGATGGTCCAGCGCCAGGAGGTCGAGATCATCGCCCAGACCGCGCATATGCTCACCCAGATCGACAACATGATCCGTATGCGCGCCCTGTCCGATCTCGACAGCGGTGGAGCGGTGGCTGCCCGTCTGGGCGAGACCCGCCGGGCCGCCGACGGCGTTGGCCGGGTCCAGTGGAGCCTCGACGGCGTCGACCGCCAGTTCACCGCCCTCTACCCGGACGTGTTGCCCAACGGTCTGGATGCGGAGGGGGTGGTTGCGCATCAGGCCGAGCAGGCCCGCCTCGCCCGCGATGCCAGCCGGGCCAGCAAGCGGGTGTCGGCCGATGTCGTCACCGGCATCGAAGCCTATCCGGAGCGGGCGCGCGACCTGATGGCGGCGCTGAAGGCCTGCGACGGCCAGACCTGTGCCATCGATGCCGGGGCTCAGGCGACCCTGCTCAACGCCGAGATGGCCGGCCAACTCCTCATGCTGCAGGCCGCTCATGGCCGCGCCCTCGAGGCTCAACTCGATTACGAGCAGGCCGCCGTCGAGCGCGCCCGTCAGCAGGCCATCCTCAGCTGGCGCGGCCTCGACACCTACGGTGCCCCTGGAAGCTGACCCCGGACATTGAACAGGGAGAGCTGAACCATGAGCCTCGCACGCATCGCTCTGATCTTCGCCGGCCTACTCCTGCTCAGCATTCTCGGCGCCGCCGTGCTGGTCGGGATGATGCTGACCGACGACGGCGCCTGGACCCGCGAGCGGCTGGAGCGCCTGTCGGACTGGCGCGGCATCGAGCGCTATCGCGCCGTGCCGCCCGGCCGGGAGTGACCGGCCATGGACGTCAGCGGCCTGTCGATCGCCCTGCACCAGCTGACCGCCATGGTGGTGACCGCTCTCGGTCTGCTCGGGCCGGACGCCCACCAAGCGCTCCGCCTGCTGATGATGCTATCCTACACCCTTGCCCTCTTGCTCTGGCTGTTCGAGGGCAAGCCGGCGGTGCACGGCCCCTTCCTGCGCATGCTGCTGAAATTCACCGTCATCGGTGCGCTGGTGGAGTGGTTTCCTGCGGGCTCGGCCGCCTTGATGCAGGCGGCGGCCCGGCAGGGTCTCAGCCTCGGCCCCGGTGCCCCCTTCGCCCTCGACGATCCCGGCTACATCGCCCATCTCGGCATCCAGGCGGTGATCCCGCTGATGCTGCGCGTCAAGGAGATGCTGGGGCCGGTCGATTTCTTCCTGAACTTCGTTGAGATCGTCATCTTCCTGCTGGCGGGCTTGGTGGTGATCGTCAGCTTCTGCATCCTGGCGATTCAGGTCTTCCTCGCCTTCCTGGAATACCGGCTGCTGTCGCTGGCCGCTTATCTCGCCATTCCCTTCGCGGTGCTGGGGCCGACCAGCTTCGTCGCCGAGCGCGCCATCGGCTACATCGCGGCGTCGGCCATGAAGCTGCTGGTGCTGGGCGCCATCATTGCCGTCTGTGGCGCCACCCTGACCAGCCTGACCTTCCAGGGCACGCCGACCCTGGCCCAGGCCTTCGGCGTGGCGGTGCTGGCCGCCGCCATCTTCGTGCTGGCGATCAAGGCACCGCGCGCCGCCGCCGGCCTGGTGAATGGCGGGCCGGTGATGGACGGCATGACGGCGCTGGCCGCCTTGTGGACCGCCGGCTGGCTCGGCGCCCGTAGCGTCGCCGGTGGAGCCGCCGCATCGAGCGGTGCTGCCGGCAGCGTACTGGCTGGGAGCACCACGGCCCTCGGCCTGCTGCGCACAGTGGCTGGTGGCGCTACCGCTTCGGTCGGCACCATGCCAGGCAGCCGATCCGGCTCGGTGGGCGGATCGGGCGGATCGGGCGGATCGGGGCGGCATTATCCGGCCGGGCACTTCGGTGGGGCAGGGGGAGGCGCCGGGCAGGGGAGCGCTCAGCGGTCAGGCGGCGGCTGGGACAAGCCGATGACCGAGGCCCAGCGCGGGCAGCTCGACCGTCTCTCTGCCGGCCGGACCTATCCTGCCGACCTCACCCGTGGGCAGGCCAGCCGCCTGATCGAGGAGTGGGGCGGTGAGGACTCCTGGCTTCGCGCTGGCGCCCGCAAGCCCAAACCCGACGCTCCGGAGAAGGGAGATCCATCATGAGGGAGCGCATCGTCAACGCCTACGATCCGCCGCCGGCCGGGGTGCCGGACAGCGCCCGCTACCTGGAGGCCATGACCTACCGCGCCAGCCGCGAGGCCAAGGCGCTGCGGCTGAAGCGCTGGTACCTTGGCCTGACCATCCTGAGCCTCGGCTGGGGCGGGCTGATGACCTGGGACAATCTGCGCGTCGCCGGCCAGTTGGTGGAGATCGCCCGGACAAAGCCGGTCTACCGGGTCGAGCAGGCGCTCGACGGTCACCAGAGCCTGCTGCTGCTCGACAGCACGCTCAGCGTCAGCAAGGGCGCGCGGATCAATGCGGTCAGTTGGTTCATCCGCTGGCAGCGCCAGATCGGCACCGACCCGGTGATGCTGGCCAGGGACCGCGCCGCGGCCCGCGCCCGCCTGACCGCCGGGGCCGAGAAGAAATGGGATGCCCTGGTGGCGGCCGATCTCGACCCGGCCGAGGGCTGGAGCCGCGACGTCGCCGACATCCGCGTGCAGGAGCGCGAGGCCGATCCGAAGACCGGCGCCTCCTCCTTCTATGTGGTGTGGACCGAGACGGTCTCTCG
>JBKHVJ010000121.1:0-4659 GCA_046570145.1 Alphaproteobacteria bacterium | reverse complement strand
CGGGCCGGCGCCTTGCGGGGAACCCGCAGGTCGGGCGTGACATAGGCGGTGCGGTCCCAGCCCTCCACCGTCACCGGGATCAGGTCGCCGGCCTCCACCAGTTCGGCGATGCGCAGGCGGGCGTCGGCGACGTCCAGCCGGTGATAGTCGCGCAGGTCGCTCATCGTCGCCACGCCATGGGCGCGGGCGGCGATGCGCAGCAGGGCGCGCTGGGCCTCGGCCTCCTCCGGCGTCGGGGTGTCGAGGATGGCGGCGGGCAGCACCCGCTCCGGCAGGTCGTAGAGCCGCTCGAAGCCGCGCCGTCCGGCGGTGGTGACGAGGCCGGCCCAGAACAGATACTCCAGCGCCCGCTTGCCGTCGCTCCAGCCCCACCAGCCGCCGGCCCCGCGCCCGGCCTCGCTGAGTTCCGACGCACCCATCGGTCCGCGCGCCGCGACCTCCGCCAGCACGGAGTCGATGTAGGGGCGGCGCTCGACGGCGAAGCGGGCGAGTTCGCCATAGATGCCCTCGCCGCGCTCGGCCCGCGCCATGCGCCAGCGGAACAGCGGTTGCTGCTCCACCGGGATCAGCGAGGCTTCGTGGCCCCAATATTCGAACAGCGCCCGCCGCTTGCCGCCATAGGCCAGCCGGTCGAGCAGTGCCGCCTCATAGGGCCCCAGCCGCGAGAAGAGCGGCAGGTAATGGGAACGCACCAGCACATTGACGGAATCGATCTGCACCAGCCCCAGCCGGCCGATGAGGCGCCGGGCGTGGCGGGCCTCCACCGCGGCGGCAGTCGAAGCGTCATCGGGAACAGAGTTGGCGAAGCCCTGTGCCGCGATGGCGATGCGGCGGGCCTCACGCAGGGACAGGCTGTCGGGACGGGGCATGGACCTGGAAGGAAAAAGGAAGGGGGGACGAGCTTGCGAATGCGTTTGATTTTCGTCAAGGCGGGGACGGGGGGCCGGGCTCACGCTGGCGGTCAATCCTGCACCGCAGCACCCGTTTTGGGGAGTTCCCGTTCATGTCCTCACCCAGTCTTGCCGGCCGCGACGACGGCCCCGCGATCCCGATCCTGTTCCAATATGGCTTCCGCTTCTTCTTCCTGTTCAGCGGCGTTGCCGCCGTCGGGCTGCTGGCCGCATGGCTGGGCGTGCTGGCGACCGGGGAATGGCCGCAGCATGCCGTCGGCGCCAGCGCCTGGCATGCGCACGAGATGCTGTTCGGCATGGTGGTGGCCGCCGTCGCCGGCTTCCTGCTGACCGCCGTGCCGAGCTGGACCGGCACGAAGGCGGTGGCCGGCGCGCCGCTGATGGCGCTTGCCGCGCTGTGGATGGCCGGCCGCGTCGCCGTCTTCCCCTGGGCCGGCGTGCCGGAACCGGTGGCGGCGGCGATCGACATCGCCTTCCTGCCGGGGCTGGGCGTGGCGCTCGCCCGGCCGCTTGTGGCCGCCGGCAAGTGGCGCAACAGCGCCTTCCTGATCCTGCTGGGTCTGCTGACCACCTCCAACCTGCTGATCCATCTGGAGTGGCTCGGCCTGCTCGACGGCGGGGCGGAGGCCGGGTTCGCGCTCGGCCTCGGCATCGTTCTGATGATGGTGACGGTGATCGGCGGGCGCATCCTGCCGGCCTTCACCCGCAACGGGCTGGGCCGGGCCGGGCTTGGCGTGCGCTCATGGCCGCTGGTGGAGCGGGCGACCCTCGTCCTGACGCTGGCGCTGATCCCGGCGGCGATGGTGGCACCCGACTCCGTGGTCACGGGGCTGATCGCGCTTGCCGCCGCCGCGGCCCATAGTGCGCGGTTGGCCGGCTGGCAGGGCTGGAAGGCCTGGCGCTCGCCGATCCTGTGGATCCTGCATGTCGGCTATCTGTGGGTGCCGGTGGCGCTGCTGCTGCGCGGATTGTCCGCGCTTGCCGACATTCCCGCCGCGGCGGGAACGCATGCGCTGACGGTCGGCGCCTTCGCCACGCTGATCCTGGCGGTGATGAGCCGGGCCTCGCTGGGCCACACCGGCCGTCCGCTGGTGGTGTCGCGGCTGACGGTCACGGCCTATGTGCTGCTGACGGCCGCGGCGGTCGCCCGCACCCTGTCGCCGATGCTGCCGGTGGACTGGATATGGGCGGCGCTGCAATGGTCGGGCTACGGTTGGGTCGCCGCCTTCATCCTGTATCTGGCCGCCTATGCGCCGGTCCTGCTGGCGCCGCGCGTCGACGGTCGTCCGGGTTGAGGCTGGTGAACTCTCAGGCGGCGCCGCGGAAATAACGGTCGATGGCGTCGTTCATCTCGATCTCGCGGAAGGGCTTGGTCAGGACGGGGCGGTCCTGATGGCCCTTCGGCAAGCCGGCGGCGCCATGGCCGGTGGTGAAGACGAAGGGGATGCCCTGCGCGCTCAGCGCGTCCGCGACGCTGTCGACGCGCTCCCCGCGCAGCGAGACATCGAGCAGAGCCGCGTCGATCCCCCCCTTGGCGATCAGGTCGAGCGCTTCGGCCACCGTGCCGGCCGGGCCGATGACGCCGACATTCTGGACTTCCAGCGAATCCTCGATGGCCATCGCCACCAGCGGCTCGTCTTCCACGAGCAGGATGCGCAAGGGCTTGGACTGGTCGGCTTCCATGGACATGCGACTCGCTGCTGGTCGGGGCGATGGTCAAGCCGGACATAGGGACCGAAATCCCATGCGGCAACAGGCGTGAGCTTTTCCGTTCGGCCATCCGCTTGTCCATCCTGACCTTGGTCATCGCCCATTGGGCCATCGCAAGCTGCATCCGGACTATCACCCCAGATCATCGAGCGCCTGTTGGAGGGACGGATAGAGGGCTTCCACCACAGACCCGTCCGGGCGAACCGGCGACGGCAGCACATCCGCCCCTTCCAGGGCGCGGGACAGCGGCAGGCCGCCGACCTCGACGAAGCCGCCGCGCTCGCCGTACTGGCCGACGATCCAGTCCCTGACCGTAGGGTCGCCGTCGAGTGCGTTGTTGTGCGAGACCAGCGCATGGGTGCCGTCGTCGGAACGCCGATACCAGGCATGGCAGCCGTCGCCCAGATCCATCGGCTTGAAGCCGGCCGCCGTCAGGGGTTCCCGCACCGTCGCGCGCACCTTTTCCGTCCGCAGGCCGGTCGGCCGGTCGAGATCGTCCGCAAGCTCGCTCATGTCGCCTCTCTGGTCGTGGTCCTGAATGGACAACGCCGCAGGAAGGCTTTTGTGCCGCGCATACCTGTCCGAACGTGGGGGGAGGAACCGCCTGTTGGTGCAGGCCCGGCCGCCTGCCTATCCGTTCAGATGCTCATTCAGGCGCTCTGGGGCTTGCGGGCGCGCAAAGCGCCCAGCGAGCGGTCGAGCAGGTCGTAGAGCCGGTTCTCCTGCGCCAGGACCGCTGCGGACGTGGCCTGCTCCAGCTCCTTGGCCAGACGGCCGAGGGCGGCGGCGCCGAGATTCAGTGAGGTGCCCTTCAGCGTATGGGCCGTGCGGTTGTGCGGTTCCCCGGCACGGGCCTGGGCGATCATGCTGTCGATGGTCCTGCGGCCGTTGTCGGTGAAGCCGTCCAGCGAGGCGCTCCAATCCTCGGCGGTCAGCACCTCCAGCAGGAGGGAGACCTGTTCCTCGTCGAGGAGGTCGGCATCCGGGGCACTGGGCATGTCGGTCATCGCAACCTCCGGGGCAGCGGGTTGGCAGACGGCCGTGGGGGCGGCAGCGTTCCGACCCAGGAACTATGCCGGAAGATATAACATTGGATAAATGCCGCAGATAGGGGCAAGCGCAGGCGGGCCCGCCCGGCTGCGGCAGGCGTTGGGCCAAGAAAGATCACGCTTTGGTTGCGGAATGGTCCGCTATGTGTCGACGGACCTCATCGTCCACTAGGGAAGCCGCCGTGCCGGAACGATCCGCTGACCCTCAATCCGCCATTTGCCGTGCCATCCGCCTGTTGCGTGAACACAGCCGCAGCTGCGACAGCGTGGAAACCCGGCGTCTCCTGATCCATACCGAACGCTGGATGGTCTGGATGCTCCGCCGCGAGGAGGGGGAGGAGCTTCCGGTGCCGGCTGAACTGGCGGGGTGACGTACCGCGAGCCGGTCCGGGGTGCATCCGCTTCCATCGCAGGCCGTGCGGTGCCGATCTCCGATCTTTCGCCATTTTTTGAAGCTGTTGGGACAGGAGCACGGTTTTCCGCACCCGCACACTCGCCGTAGACTCCCACCCGGAGAGTCCAGTCCCGGACCCCGAGCGGAAGGAGCGTGCGCGTGATGGAGCCCATCCTGTGGGAGTGGATCAACGCCCTGGCGCGGTGGCTGCACGTCATCACCGCCATCGCCTGGATCGGATCGTCCTTCTACTTCATCCATCTCGACGCCTCGCTGCGCAGGCGCGCAGGCGCGCCGTCCGGGACGGCGGGCGATGCGTGGCAGATCCATGGCGGCGGCTTCTACCACATGACCAAATACATGGTCGCCCCGCCGCAGCTGCCGGAGGAGCTGACCTGGTTCAAGTGGGAATCCTACGCGACGTGGCTCAGCGGCTTCTTCCTGATGTGCGTGCTGTATTACCGCGGCGCCGACCTGTTCCTGATCGACCAGGACGTGATGGCGCTCGGCCACTGGCAGGCGGTGGCGATCAGCGTCGCGGCGCTGGTGGCGGGCTGGGTCTCCTATGACCTGATGTGCAAATCGCCGCTGGGCC
>JBKHVJ010000120.1:0-6293 GCA_046570145.1 Alphaproteobacteria bacterium | reverse complement strand
TCGTACAGTTCCTCCGGCGTCGCCAGCTGTTCCACCCGGCCGCGGTTGAAGACGGCGATGCGGTCGGACATGGTCAGTGCCTCCGCCTGGTCGTGGGTGACATAGACCATGGTGACGCCGAGACGTTCATGCAGATGCTTGATCTCGAACTGCATGTGCTCCCGCAGGTTCTTGTCCAGCGCCCCCAGCGGTTCGTCCATCAGGACCAGATCCGGTTCGAACACCAGCGCCCGCGCCAGCGCCACCCGCTGCTGCTGCCCGCCCGAAAGCTGGGACGGACGGCGCTGCGCCAGTGCGCCCATCTGCACCATGTCGAGCGCGCGGGTCACCCGTCCCTCCGACTCGGCCCGACCCATCCGCCGTACTTTCAGCGGATAAGCCAGATTCTCGGCGATGGTCATGTGGGGAAACAGCGCGTAGTTCTGGAACACCATGCCGATGTTGCGGCGGTGCGGCGGCACATTCTGGATCGGCTTGCCGGCCACCCGGATTTCGCCGCGCGACGGCGCTTCGAACCCCGCCAGCATCATCAGGCTGGTGGTCTTGCCGGAACCGGACGGCCCCAGCATCGTCAGGAACTCCCCCTTCGGGATCGACAGGTCCAGCCCCTCGATCACCAGAGTGCGCCCGTCATAGCATTTCTGGACGCCGGTGAACTCCACAAAGCCCTGGTTTTCCCTACCGTGCTTTTCCATGGTCATGCCCTCCGGGGTCAGGCGGCGTGGACGGGCGGGCGACGGTCCCGCCAGGGGCGGGCGCGTTCCAGCTGGCCGGCGAGGCGGAACAGCGTGGCCTCGTCGCCTGAGCGCCCCGTGAACTGCGAACCGACCGGCAACCCTTCTGCATACCAGGACAGCGGAACGCTCATCGCCGGCAGGCCGGCCATGTTGGCGAAGGTGGTGAAGGCGAGGAACTCCATGAAGCGGTCCATGACCGCTTCCCCGCCATGCAGTCCGGCATCGAAATGGCCGAGCTTCGGCGGCGGCGAGCCCAGCGTCGGCGTCAGCCAGACATCGTAGCGTTCCAGGAAGCGCCCGAGGATGCGGGAGAAGCCGTGGAACCAGCCGAGATCCGTCACATAATCCGCCGCCAGGATGCGGCTGCCGTGCTCGAACAAATGACGGTTGAAGGGCTCGACCTCCTCGGCCAGCGCGGCGGGGGAGCGGTTGGTGGCACGGCCGATGCTCCACAGGCTGCGCGTCGCCGTCATCGACCAGAAGCGGCGGTAGGCCGCCTGGTATTGCTCCGCGTCGAAAACCGGGGCGGCGATCTCCACGTCGTGACCCAGCTCGGCACAGAGACGCGCGGTGTCGCGCACCGCGGCCACGCAATCGGGATCGACATCGGTGCCCAGCAGCGACCGGTCGGTGACGGCGATGCGCAGGCGTCCGGGCTCGCGGCCGACCTGCGACAGAAAGCTGTCGGTTGGCGGGGCGGCGCTGTAGGGGTCTCCCGCCATCGGCCCTTGGGTGGCGTCGAGCAGGGCCGCGCTGTCGCGCACGGTCATCGTCACCACATGTTCGTTGACGATGCCGCCCAGGCTGTCGCCCAGATCGGGACCCATGGTGATGCGTCCCCGCGTCGGCTTCAGCCCGAACAGCCCGCAGCAGGAGGCCGGAATGCGGATGGAACCCGCGCCGTCGCCGCCATGGGCCGCCGGCACCATGCCGCCCGCCACCGCCACCGCCGCACCGCCGCTCGACCCGCCGCTGGAACGGGTGGGGTCCCATGGATTGCGGGTCGGACCGAACAGCACCGGCTCCGTCGTGCCGAGCGTGCCGAACTCGCACAGGTTGGTCTTGCCGACCGTCAACAGACCGGCGCGGCGGTAGCGCGCCATCAGTTCGCTGTCATGGTCGACGACGGCCGCGGCCAGCAGGCGGGAGGCGCCGGTGGTCGGTGTGCCGCGGACGTGGCAATAGAGATCCTTGATCAGGAAGGGGACGCCGGCAAAGGGGCCGGACGACGCCTCCCCCTTCACCAGCGCCGCGCGGGCCTGATCGTAGAGCGGCAGGATCACCGCGTTCAGCACGGGATTCACCGCCTCGATGCGGGCGATGGTGGCGTCGAGCAGTTCGGCGGCGCTGATCTCACCGTCGCGGATCAAGCGGGCTTGGTCGAGCAGGTCGAGATAGGGCATGGCGCGTCCCCTCAGGCGGCAAGGCTGTCGCGGGACAGCGTGTCGGCGACGTCGTCCAGCGCGGCGCGCAGCCGCTCCACCAGCGCGTCGATCTGACCGGGTTCGATGACGTAGGGCGGGCAGAGCGCGATGTTGTCGCCCATGTTGCGGATGATCGCGCCATGGGCGAGGCAGCGCCGCTCCACCTGCGCGCCGACCCGCAGGGCGGGGGCGAACTCGCGGCCGGTCGCCGGGTCGGCGGTCAGGCCGATGCCGGCCAACAGGCCGACGCTGCGGATCTCGCCGACCAGCGGGTGTCCGGCCAGCGCCTCGTCCAGTGCGGCGCGCAGATGGGCGCCCAGCCGGCGGGCGCGACCGACGACGTCGATCTCGTGATAGATGCGGATCGCCTCCGTCGCGACCGCCGCCGACACGGGATGGCCGGAATAGGTGAAGCCGTGGCCGAAGACGCCGATGTCCGCGCTCTGGTCGGCAATCGCCTGATAGATGCGGTCGCTCAGCGCCACCGCGGCGATGGGGATGGTCCCCGACGACAGCCCCTTCGCCATCGACATCATGTCCGGCAGGAAGCCGAAGGTCTGGCTGCCGAACCAGTTGCCGGTGCGGCCGAAGCCGCAGATCACCTCGTCGGCCAGCAGCAGGATGTCATGGCGGGCCAGCACCTCCTGGATTTTGGGGAAATAGGTCTCCGGCGGCAGGATCACCCCGCCCGCCCCCATCACCGGTTCGGCGATCATCGCCGCGATGCTGCCGGCGCCCTCCGCCTGGATCAGCGCCTCCAGTTCGGCGGCGAGCCGCGTCGCATAATCCTCCCGGCTTTCGCCCGGTTGGGCATGGCGGGAATGGTTGGGACAGGCGGTGAAAACCACGCCCTGGTCCGGCAGGTTGAAGGCGCGGTGCATGTGCGGCAGGCCGCTGAGCGCCGCGCCCATCACCGTGCTGCCGTGGAAGGCGCCGGTGCGGCTGATGATCTTGCGCTTCTCCGGCCGGCCGCGCGCGGCGTTGTAGTACCAGGCCAGCTTCACCATGGTGTCGTTGGCCTCCGACCCGGAATTGGCGAAGAAGATCTTGCCGCCCTTGATCGGCGAGATGTCCGAGATCGCCGCCGCCAACGCGACGCAGGCGTCATTCGTGCGGTGGTTGAAGGTGTGGTAGGTCGCCAGCGTCCGCATCTGGCGGGCGGCGACCTCGGCCAGCCGCGCCTCGTCGAAGCCGAGCGACGCACACCACAGCCCGGCCATCCCTTCGATATAGCGGCGGCCGGACTCGTCCACGACATGGACACCGTCGCCCCCCACCAGGGCGAGCGGCCCGCGATCCTCATGGGCGCGGGCGTTGGTTTGCGAATGCAGATGCAGGTCGATGTCCAAGGCACGAAGGGCGTTGGTCATGGGATCGGCTCTTCCTGATTGCGGGGGAGTGAAAAGGGGCTCGGTGGCGGCGGTTCGGCCGCGGGATCGCGGCGGAATGGGCGGCAACGTCGCGCTTGCCATTCCTAACTTGTATCTTATAAGTTATAAGTTGTCGAGGGCAATTCGGCGCGCCCCCGCACCCTCCGCTTACGATCCAGCGCCGATCCGCTGACAGGATGACCATGCCAACGACCGCCACCGCCGGTCCGGCGCCCGACCCCATGGGCGCCGGTCGAACCCTGACGCCTGAAGCTCTCCCACCTGAAACCATCGCCCATCTGGAAGAACGCGCCCGTCATGTCCGGCTGGAGACGATCCGGCTGATCGCCATCGCCAAGATCGGCCACTATTCCTCGACCTTCTCCTGCGCGGAGCTGTTCGCGACGCTCTATTACGACGCCATGCGCCTGCGCCGCGGCGAGCCGCGCTGGCCGGACCGCGACCGTTTCCTGATGGGCAAGGGCCACGCTGCGGTCGGGCTCTACCCGCTTTTG
Organism: Alphaproteobacteria bacterium; assembly: GCA_046570145.1. GTDB lineage: Bacteria > Pseudomonadota > Alphaproteobacteria > Azospirillales > Azospirillaceae > Azospirillum. The sequence goes on along the minus strand of JBKHVJ010000120.1, from coordinate 2,247 downwards.
GCCGACTGGGGCTTCTTCCCGAAGGAACTGCTGGACGGCTACACCCGCCTTGGCAACCCGCTGGGCGACCACCCGGACATGACCAAGGTGCCGGGGGTGGATTTCAGCTCCGGCTCCATCGGACACGCGCTGTCCGCCGGGCTCGGCATGGTGATGGGCGGCCGGATGCTTGGCCGGCGCTTCGACGTCTATGTCATGCTCGGCGACGGCGAGATGCAGGAGGGGCAGGTGTGGGAAGCGGCGATGGCCGCCGCCCATCAGAAGGCCGGCAACCTGATCGCCATCGTCGACCGCAACGGCTACCAGCTCGACGGCCAGGTGGACGAGGTGATGGGCATCGAGCCGCTGGCCGGCAAATGGCGCGCCTTCGGCTGGGAGGTGCATGAGGTGGACGGCCACGACGTCGCCGCCCTCGCCACCCTGTTCCGCCGGCTCAAGCAGGAGAAAACCCGCCAAAAGCCGGTCTGCGTCATCGCCAAGACGCTCAAGGGCAAGGGTGTCGGCTACATGGAGCGGGAGGCCGGCTGGCACCTGGGCTATCTGGCGCCGGAGGACGAGGCCGCCGCCATTGCCGAGATCATGGGACAGCCCTTCGGCCCCACCACTGCCCAAAACGATGCCGTCCAGGGAGACGCCCGATGACCGCCGCCAACATTCTTGCCGGGCCGGTCGATCCCGGCAGCTGGCAGTACCGGCAGCTCAATGCCCGCGCCCCCGGACTGTCCTACCTGTCGGACGCGCTGTCGGCACTGGTGGAGGCCGGTCACCCGGTGATGGCCGGGACCGCCGACCTGCAATACTCCAACGGCCTCGCCCGCTTCGCCGCCCGGCATCCCGACCGCTTCGTGCAGTTCGGCATCTCGGAGCAGAACATGGTGTCGGCGGCGGCCGGCATCGCCACCACCGGGGTGATGCCCTTCGTGGCGACCTTCGCCTCCTTCCTCGGGCTGCTGTGCTGCGAGCAGATCCGCATGGACGTCGCCTATTCCGCCCTGCCGGTGCGGTTGATCGGCCATCATGCCGGCATCGCGCTCGGCTTCTACGGCACCTCGCATCATGCGACGGAAGATCTGGCGATCATGCGCTCCATCGCCGGGCTGACCGTGGTCAATCCGGCCGACGGCCCGCAGTTGGCCGCCGCGATCAAGGCATCGGCCGACCACCCGGAGCCGATCTATTTCCGCATCGGCCGCGGGCAGGAACCGAACGTCTATGACGACCTCCCGGATTTCCGGTTCGGAAAGGCCATCGAGCACGAGACCGGCTCCGACCTGACCATCATCGCCTGCGGCACCATGGTCCACCCCTCCCGCGAGGCTGTGCGGGCGCTGCGGGCATCCGGCCTGTCGGTCGGGCTGATCGACATGCACACGATCAAGCCGCTGGACCGCGACGCCGTGCTGGCGGCGGCCGAACGCTCCCGCATCATCCTGACGGTGGAGGAGCACAACATCCTCGGCGGGCTCGGCGGTGCCGTGGCGGAGGTGATGGCGGAGGCCGGCACGAAGGCCGTGCTGATCCGCCACGGAATCCGCGACGAATACAGCCTGATCGCCCCACCGTCTCACCTCTACCGCCACTACCAGCTCGACGCCGCGGGCATCGAGACGGTCGTCCGCGACATCCTGGCCTGAGACCGCCGGCCGGGACGGGTGCCTCTGCCGTCCGTCCCGGCCGCCCTGACAAGGACCAACCATGCCCTGTAAAACCGACAACGCCGCGCTGACCGCGCGGGCGCGGACCGTCATGCCCGGCGGGCTGCTCAGCCCCAGCCGGCAGCTGGCCCATCCCTATGTCTTCGTGCGCGCCGCCGGGCCGTACCTGTACGACGCCGACGGCAACGAGCATGTCGATTATCACTGCGGCTTCGGCGCCAACATGCTGGGCCATTGCGCCTCCGCCGTGCGCGACCGCGTGACGGCGGTGTCCGAACGCATCGACCTGATCGGCGCCGGGGCGCTGGATCTGGAGATCGAGGCGGCGGAAACGCTGGTCCGCCTGATCCCCTGCGCCGACCGGGTCGCCTTCTGCAGCAGCGGGTCGGAGGCGACCTATCACGCGTTGCGGCTGGCCCGCGCCGCCACCGGGCGGCGGACCGTGATCAAATTCCAGGGCGGCTATCACGGCTGGCACGACTATGTCGCCATGAACGTGCAATCGCCCGCCGAGCGCATCGGGCAGTACGACCCGGTGTGCGACGGCATCCTGCTCGACGTCACCCGTCACACCGTGGTGCTGCCCTACAAC
>JBKHVJ010000119.1:0-8734 GCA_046570145.1 Alphaproteobacteria bacterium | reverse complement strand
CAGCCCACGCGGCGGTGACGACCTGACCCTTGTCGAACTGGAAGTCGCCTGACCGCCTGGATGAAGGAACCCCGCCATGTGCCTTGGTGTCCCGGCCAGAATCCTCGCTGTCGCCGATGCGGCACGGATCACCGTCATCGCCGAGATGCTGGGCGAAGAGCGGGAGGTAAACCTCTCCTGCCTCGCCGGCCCCGATGAACCGCTCTCCGCCTGGGTCGGCGACTGGGTGCTGGTCCATCTCGGCTTCGCCCTTTCGCGGATCGGGGAGGCCGATGCTCTGGCATTCATCGACATGCTTCGGCAACTGGATGAGGCGGAAGACGGACGGGGCCATATGAAAGCCGCCCTGATCGGCTGATCCCGGCAAAGAGCACAGCCGGCGGAGAGCATAGCCGGCATTCACAGGAGATCGTCTGCAATGAACAGGTTGCTTTCCGCCGGCCTCGCCGGCCTTCTCACGGTGGCGCTCGCCCTTCCGGCGGTTGCCCACACCGGCCATGCCGGGCACGCGATGTTCCAAGAGGGGCTGCTCCATCCTCTGAACGGCATCGACCATCTGCTGGCCATGGTCGCCGTCGGTATCTGGGCGGCGCAGAATGGCGGCCGGGCGATCTGGCTGCTGCCGGCATCCTTCATCGCCATGCTGGCGGGGGGCGCCCTTCTCGGCATGGCCGGTGTCGAGTTGCCGGCGGTGGAGGCCGGAATCGCCGCCTCCGTCGTGGTCCTGGGCCTGCTCGTGCTGCTGAGCAAACGGGTGCCGGTGATGGCCGGAATGCTGCTGGTCGGCGCCTTCGCCGTCCTGCACGGCCATGCCCATGGCGCCGAGATGCCGCAGGCGGCCGACCCGGTCCTCTACAGCCTGGGATTCCTGCTCTCGACCGCGATGCTCCATGGCGCCGGCATCGCCATCGGACTCACTCGTCACATCCCGCGCCTGCTGTCGGAGCGGCGTGCCGCCCGGTAAACCGGCCTGCATGGAACGGCAAGGAAAGCCGCGCCGGAAGAGAGGGCTCAGAGTGCCAGAGTGGCAGCCACCCTGACCGCCTTCTCTCTCCGGTCCGGTTCCAGCCGCCCGCCATTCTCCCGAAGTCCCGCTCCCGAAGCCCCTCGGCGAGTTCCACCGCAGAGGCGGCCCCGTCCAGCTGCATGGTGGCGACCATAGGACCGGCACGCCCGAGAATGCCACGGCTGTCAAGGCTCTGGCCGATTGGGAGATGGTGAAAGGCCCCCCTTCATCCGGTTTCCTTTGCATCGGCCGGCGCCCCGATCCGGGAGCGGGAGCGGTACCCACCACGCGGTCGCGGACGAATGCCGCCGACGGCTGTTCCTGTCTGCGTACCCTTCCCCCGGCCGCCACGGTTCATGCCCTCCGCTCCGATCTCCCTCACCGACACCAACCCGCACCACACATCCGATGCCGGTCGGCTCGCCGAAGAGCTGGCCCGCAGGGAGAGGCAGCACGCTCTGCTGGCCCGCTTCGGCATGGCCGCCCTGAAGAGCGCGGATGTCGGCACGCTGCTGCAGGAGGCCACGCGCCTGTGTGCCGAAGGGCTGGGAATCGAGCTGTGCAAGGCCCTGGAATGGGTGCGGGACACGGGTGGCGACGCGACGAACGGGGAGCGGCTGCTGGTCCGCGCAGGCGTCGGCTGGCACCCCGGTGTCGTCGGACGCCGGACGGTGGGTGCCGACCTTGCCTCTCCCGCCGGCTACGCGCTGAGAACCGGCGATCCCGTCATCTCCAACGATCTCGGCACCGAAACCCGCTTCCGCTGCCCGGCCCTCCTGGCCGAACATGGGGTGAGGAGCGCGATCAACGTGATCATCCGCGGCGAAGGCGAACCCTTCGGCGTGCTGGAGGTCGACAGCCGGCAGGAGGGTCGCTTCGACGCCGCCGACGCCGCCTTCCTCCAGGGCTTCGCCAACCTGCTGGGCGGGGCGATCGACCGTGCCCGCGACGCGGCGGAGCGCCACCGGACGGAAGCTCTGCTGCGCGAAAACGAAGAGCAGTTCCGCAGCCTCGCCGACCTGATCCCGCAGCTGACCTGGATGGCCGATGCCGGCGGCGCGATCTACTGGTACAACCGGCGCTGGTACGACTTCACGGGCGCCAAGCCGGGGGAAACGGAGGGCTGGAACTGGCGCATCGTCCACCATCCCGACCATGTCGACCGCGCCTCCGACGGCTTCTTCCGCGCCATCCGGACGGAGGAGCCGTGGGAGGACACCTTCCCGCTGCGCAGATACGACGGCGAATACCGCTGGTTCCTGTCCCGCGCCGTGCCGGTCCGCGGTCCCGATGGGCGTATCCTGCGCTGGCTGGGCACGAACACCGACGTGACCGAGCAGCGCCGGGCCGAAGCCCGCGTGATGGAGGCGGAGCGGCGGCTGCAACTGGCGCTCAACGCCGCGCGGATCGGCGCATGGTCGTGGAACCTCGACGAGGACCGCATCGAGGCCGACGCCCGCCTGCGCGAGATCTTCGATTTCACGGCGGAGATCCCGCCCGACCGCCCGCTCTGCGGATCGGACGTGACCGGCCGCGTGCATCCGGACGACCAGCCCCACATCCGGCAGATCATCGAGACCGCCCGGCGGAAACGCGGAGAATATGACGCCGAGTTCCGCATCCTCCTGCCGTCGGGCGAGGTCCGCTGGGCGGTGGCGCGCGGCATCGTGACCGACAGCACGCCCGAACGCAGCCTGAGCCTGATCGGCGTCACCTGGGACACCACCGACCGCAAGCGGGCTGAAGACCGCCTGCGCGTCAGCGAAGAGCGCTTCCGCTCGCTGGTGGAGGCCACCGCCGCCATCGTCTGGAGCACCTCGGAGACCGGGCGCTTCACCGCCCCGCAGCCGAGTTGGAGCGCCTTCACCGGCCAGAGCTTCGAGCAGTTGCAGGGCACCGGCTGGATCGACGCGATCCACCCCGACGACCGCCCCCACACGGCGGAGGCCTGGCGCGCGGCGCGGACGGGACGGATCGTCTACAAGGCGGAACACCGGCTGCGCCGTCACGACGGCGTCTATCGCGACATGCTGGTCCGCGCCGTCCCGCTGCTGGACGGGAACGGCGCCGTGCAGGAATGGGTCGGGGTCCACACCGACATCACCACCCGACGACGCGCCGAGGAAGCGTTGCGTGAGACGGAGGAGCGTTACCGGCTGGCGGCGCGGGCGACCAACGACGCCATCTGGGACTGGAACCTGTCGTCGGACCGCATCCACTGGAACGAAGCGGTGCGCACCCTCTTCGGCTATGGCGAGGATGCCGCGGAGACCGCCGCCGCCTGGTGGATGGACCACATCCACCCCGACGATCAGGACCATGTGGTGACCGGCATCCATGCGGTGATCGACGGCGGCGGCACCCGCTGGAACGACGAATACCGCTTCCGCCGCGCCGACGGCAGCTATGCCAGCATCCTCGACCGCGGCTTCGTCCTGCGCAACGCCATCGGACAGCCGCTGCGCATGATCGGCGCGATGCAGGACATCAGCACCCGCAAGCGGGCGGAGGAGGAGTTGGAAGCCGCCCGCCTCGCCGCGGAGGAGGCCAACCGGGCCAAGAGCCTGTTCATCGCCAACATGAGCCACGAACTGCGCACGCCCTTGAGCGCCGTCATCGGCTACACCGAGATGCTGGAGGAGGAACTGGCCGACCTCGGCGTCGACAGCATGCTCCCCGACCTGGAGAAGATCGAGGCCAACGCCCGCCACCTGCTCAACCTCATCAACGGCGTCCTCGACATCTCGAAGATCGAGGCCGGCAAGATGGAGGTGCATGGCGAGGACGCCGACATCACCGAACTGACCCGCGAGGTCGCCGCCACCGTCGAGGCCCTGGTGTCGAAGAAGGGAAACCGGCTGGCGGTGCAGGTCGCCGACGGGCTGGGCCGCATGCACACCGACGTGGTGAAGGTTCGGCAGTGCCTGTTCAACCTGCTGAGCAACGCCGCCAAATTCACCGAGAACGGCACCGTTACGCTATCGGTCGAGCGCGCGGCGAACGGCTCCGGGGTCGAAGCGGCCGACATGGCAGCCGGAGACATGGTGGTCTTCCGTGTTACCGATACCGGCATCGGCATGTCACCGGAGCAGGTTCGCCGCCTGTTCGAACGCTTCATGCAGGCCGACAGCTCCACCACGCGCCGCTTCGGCGGCACCGGACTGGGGCTGGCGATCACCAAGGCCTTCGCTGAGATGCTGGGTGGAGAGATCGCGGTCGAAACCGCATCCGGCAAGGGCACCAGCTTCATCCTGCGGCTGCCCGCCGACTTGCGTCACGGGCAGGCGCACCGGCACTCCGATCTTTCACCGGTATCGGTCGACCAGACCACATCCCCGCCTTCCGCCCGCGAGACGATCCTGATCGTCGACGACGAACAGGCGATGCGCGAGTTGCTCGCCCGCTTCCTGCACCGCGAGGGCTTCGGCGTGGCGCTGGCGGCGGACGGCCAGACCGGCCTGTCGATCGCCCGGCAAATCCGCCCGCGCGCCATCCTGCTGGACGTGATGATGCCGCGGACCGACGGCTGGTCGGTGCTGTCGCTGCTGAAGGCGGAGCCCGATCTGGCCGACATCCCCGTCATCATCATCTCTTCCCGGCGGGAGAAGGGGCTGGCCCTGTCGCTGGGGGCCGCCGACTATTTCACCAAGCCGGTGGACTGGCAGCGCCTGCACCGCGTGCTGAGCGGCCTCAGCGGACAGGCCCCGGGCACGGCGCTTGTGCTGATGGAGGCCGACGAGACCCGCGCCCTCCTGGGAGCGGAGCTGGGCCGAGACGGCTGGGACGTCCGGGAGGCCGAGACGGAGGAGGAGGCGTTCGGCCAGCTTGCCGCCGTCCGGCCGACCGTGATCCTGCTGGACACCTTCATGGCCGGCCTGGACGGCTTCGCCTTCCTCAAGGCGCTGAGCCGCAGTCCGGACTGGAGCGGTATCCCCGTCATCGTCATGGCCCCCCAGGCGATCGGCCGCGCCGAGGCCGAGGAACTGCGCGGCCGCGTCCGCGACATCATCCCGATGACGGAGGACGGATCGGAAGAGATGATCGAAGAGTTGAAGGACGCGATCGCGCGCCTGCGGCCAGCCTCCGGCAAACTGGAGGATGCTGCCGGTAAGACGGGAGGAACGGGAGGAGCCGATGGCTAAGCTGCTGCTGGTCGAGGACCATGAGGAAATTTGGGACTTCCTGTCGCGCCGCCTGAAACGGCGGGGGTTCGACGTGGTGCTCGCCTTCGACGGGCGCCAGGGGGTGGAGATGGCGCGCAGCGAACGGCCGGACGTGATCCTGCTCGACATGAACCTGCCGGTGATCGACGGCTGGACAGCCGCCCGCGAACTGAAGGCGGGTGAAGAGACGGCCGCCATCCCGATCATCGCCCTGACCGCGCATGCCATGTCCGGCGACCGCGAGAAGACGCTGCAGGCGGGCTGCGACGATTACCATCCCAAGCCCGTCGACTTCTCCCGCCTGCTGACGCAGATCGACACGGCGATGCAGCGGCCGGCCGGAATGGGCGGAACTGCCGGGGGAACCACCTGATGACGGATCTTCAAAAGCCCGGCCTGCTGAAGCGCCTGTTCGGCGGCTCGCCGGATTCTCCACCGCCCACTTCAACGGCCATTCCCACCGGCGAGCCAGAAGGGGACGCCAGCCCGCTTGGATCGCGCCTGGGGCACCAGCCGGTGCTGCACGAGATGCTGGCACGGCAGATCCTGGACGCCCACCTGCGCAATCGCCACCAGTTGCACGACCACGCTCCTGCGGATCTTGCAACCGCCAGTCCGGATGAGGCCCGCCTGCTGGTCCGCGCCATGGCCGCCGCGGCCCACGCGAATGGCAAGTTGGACGGCATGGAACTCGGCCGGATCAGGGGCAAGCTGCGCAGCAGTCCCCTCGACGAGGAGGAACAGCGCGCGCTTGAGGGTTCGTTGGAAGAACCGCAATGCCTGGAGGAACTGGTCCGGCAGGTCGACAGTCCACGGCTGGCCGCCCGCTTCTACGCCGTTTCCCTGGCGGCGGTAGACAAAAACGCGCCGATCAACCGCTCCTACCTGCGCTACCTCGCCCAGCGCCTCGGCTTGCCCGCCGATCTGGTGGTGCGGCTGAACCGGCAGATGGGTCTGCGGCTGTAGCCGTGCCCCTCACAGGTCCTGCCCACTGGCGCTGAGTTCGCCCAGCGCGTTGCGGATCGTGTCGGTTTCCAGCAGAAGCCGGCGCGACACGTCGCTCAGCGTCAGCCAGCCGACGACCTGCTTCGCCTCGTCCAGCACCGGCAGGCGCCGCACATGGTAGGCGCCCATGATGTCCATCGCCGTGGCCAGCGTGTCGGTGTCGCGGCAGCTGAAGACGGAACTGGACATCACCTCGCGCACCCGCACCCGCGTGCTGTCGCCGCCCTCCGCCACCACCCGGAACAGAATGTCGCGATCGGTCAGGATGCCCAGCAGGTCGTCGGTCGATCCGACCGGCAGCGCGCCGACATCCAGTTCGCCCATCAGCGTCGCAGCCTCCTGTACGGTGGCGTCGGGGGCAATGAACTCCAGCGCTTTCGCCATGATCTCGGAAACCAGCACGGTCGTGTTCCTCATTGGTCGGGCCGGCCCCATGACATTGGGAGCCGGCGATGGGGCGGGCGGCGATGGGCAACATCGGGCCGGGGACCGTTGTTCCTCCCTCACCCCCCGAGCGGCCAGACCATCACGATCAGCCAGGTTCCCAGCGTCAGGATGAGCAGCGACAACGGCAAGCCCAGCCGGGGATAGTCGCTGAACCGGTAACCGCCGGGGCCCATCACCAGCGTGTTGCATTGATGGCCGATGGGGGTCAGGAAATCGCTGCCGGCGCCGACGGCAACCGCCATCAGGAACGGATCGGGGCTGAGCCCCAACTGCTGGGCCACCCCGGCGCCGATGGGGGCCATGACCAGCACGGTCGCCGCATTGTTGAGGAAGGGCGTGACCGCCATCGCCGCCGCCATGACCAGCGTGACGCAGGCCACCGCCGGCAGGCCGCGCGCGGCATCGGCCAACAGGGTGGAAATCACCTGGGTCGCTCCGGTGCTCTCCAGCGTGCCGCTGACCGGGATCAGCGCGGCCAGCAGGATGATGATCGGCCATTCCACCGCGTGATAGGCATCCTCGACGCTGATCACGCCGGTGACGACCATCGCCGCCGCCGCCGCCAGGAAGGTGACCGCCAGCGGCGCCAGATGGAGGCCGACGACCAGCATGGTGATGATGACGATTCCGACAGGCACCCACATCGGCCGGCGTCGGCCGAGTTGCAGGCGGCGCTCCGCCAGCGGGATCAGGTTGGCGTCGGCGAGCGCATCGGGGTAGCGCTCTGCCGGCACCTGGAGGAGCAGCAGGTCGCCCTCGCGGAACACCACATGGTGCAGGCGCTGGGCAATCCGCTCGCCGGCGCGGCTCACCGCCAACAGGCTGAGGCCGAAACGCCGCCGCAGATCGAGACGGCGGTCGGAATGGCCGGCAAGCGGCGAGTCCGGCGTCACCACCGCCTCGACCGCCAGCAGTTCGCCATCCACTCCCTCCAGCACGCCCAACGGCTCCAGCGAGGCGGCCTGGACGAGGCGCTGCAGGGCCGGCGCATCACCCTCGAGCACCAGGATGTCGTCGGCCAGCAGGACCCAGTGCTTGTCGGGAACATAGCGGCGGAACCGTTCCCGGATCAGGCCGATCATCTGCGCCTCGCCCTCCGCCAGGGCCTCGATGTCGCGGACGGTGCGGCCCACGAAGGCCGATGCCGCCGGCAGCCTCATCTCGCTGGCGTAATTCTCGACCGCGAATGTCTCCTCCGCCGACCGTGCGCCACTGCGGTCCTGGGGAAGCAGGCGCCAGCCGAACGTCAGGAAGGCCAGCCCGACCACCGTGATCCCCAACCCGACCGGCAAATAGTCGAACATGGCGAAGGGTTTGCCGACGATTTCCTCACGCACGCGGGACACGATGATGTTGGGCGAGGTGCCGACCAGCGTCATCAGCCCACCCATCAGAGAGGCGAACGCCATCGGCATCAGCACGCGGTGCGCTCCGGTACGGTGCCGCCGGGCCAGTTGCATGGTGATCGGCAGAAAGATGGCGAGCGCACCGATGTTCTTCATCAGGGCCGACATGAAGGCCACCGACCCGGACAAGAAGGCGATCTGGCGCGTCGGCGTGTTCAACTTTCCTGCCACCGGGCGCACCAGCGCATCGATCACGCCTGATCGGGCAATCCCGGCACTGACGATGAGGGCGGAGGCAATGATAATGACGATGTCGTCGGCAAAGCCGGAAAAAGCATCCTTCGCCGGGATCAGTCCCAGGAATACGCCGGCCAGCAGGGCCAGCACCGCCACGACGTCGAAGCGCAGCTTGTTCCAGACCAGCATCGCCACCACGATGCCCACCAACGCAAAGGCCATGAACTGCTGCAAGGTCATCGAATGTCCGTATGTTGGTGTCGCCCGGAGGTAACCCCGCGACACCCGGCAGCGTTCCCGAAGCGCTGGCGGTACGGCAGTTGCGCCAACGCCGGTTTCGATCCAATAGGAAACGCCCCGGCTGATGAGAGCCGGGGCGTTTCAGAAATATTCGAAGATGCTGGCGTTTTTGCTTCGGTGTTTGGCGTCTCTTGAGCCTGAGTGACCTGGCGGCGACCTACTCTCCCACGTCTTAAGACGCAGTACCATTGGCGCGGAGGCTTTTCACGGCCGAGTTCGGGATGGGATCG
>JBKHVJ010000118.1:0-4556 GCA_046570145.1 Alphaproteobacteria bacterium | reverse complement strand
CGGCGCGGCCCATGCGGGACAGGGCGGCGGCCGCCATCCGCCAGGGCTGGCGAGCGGAGACATCGCCGCCGGGCTGGGCGAGCGGGGCCAGACTGCCCAGGCGCTCGGACCGCAAGCCGTCGACCAGCAGCATCTCCCCACCCCAGGAGCCTCCCCCCTCCCCCAGCCCGAAGCCGTCGGGGGCAAGGCCCAGCGCCGGCCCCTTGATCCGGTGCTCGGCCATCACGGCGGCGACATGGGCGTGGTGGTGCTGGACCGCGACGGCCGGCAGGCCGGTTCGCTCGGCGAAGCGGGTGGACTGGAAATCCGGGTGCTTGTCATGGGCGACCGCCACCGGTTCGACGCCCAGGATATGCAGCAGATGGGCGACCGTCTCCTCCAGGAAACCCAGCGTCGCGGCATTGTCGAGGTCGCCGATGTGCTGGGACAGGAGGGCCTCGTCGCCGCGGGTGACGCAGACCGTCGCCTTCAGATGGCCGCCGACCGCCAGGATCGGCGGTACGGGACGGGCCAGCCGGATCGGCTCCGGCACATGGCCACGGCCGCGGCGCAGGAAGGCGGGGGCGCCGGCCAGCTTGCGCACCACGCTGTCGTCGGCGCGGATCACGATGTCGCGGTCATGGTCGACGATCAGGTCGGCGATGCCCGCCAGCCTCTCCCGCGCCTCCCCGTTGCCGATGGCGAGCGGCTCGCCGCCGGGATTGGCGGAGGTCATGACCAGGGTCAGGTCCTGCGGCTCGCTCAGCCAGCCGGTGCCGTCCGGCCGCCCCGCCGCCTCATGGAACAGCAGGTAATGCAGCGGCGTGTAGGGCAGCATGACGCCCAGCCATGCCAATCCGGGGGCGATGTCGGGCGCCAGTTCCGGCGCATCCTCCCGCCGCCGCAGCAGGACGATAGGGCGGGCCACCCCCTCCAGCAGCCGGAGCTCGTCCGCATCCATACGGACATGGCGGGCGGCGGACTCCGCATTGGCGACCATCAGGGCGAAGGGTTTGCCGTTGCGCTGCTTGACCCGCCGCAGCCGCTCCACCGCGTCCGCCCGCATGGCGTCGCAGGCGAGATGGAAACCGCCCAGCCCCTTGATGGCAACGATCCTGCCCTCCCGCAGGGCAGTCAGGATGTCTTCCGGCGGGTGCGACAGGCGGGGACCGCAAGTCGGGCAGGCGGTCGGCTGGGCGTGAAAGCGGCGGTCGGCGGGATCCTTGTACTCCGTCCTGCAGTCGGGGCAGAGCGGGAAGCCGGCCATCGCCGTCTGCGGGCGGTCATAGGGGAGCCGCCGCGTGATGGTGTAGCGCGGACCGCAATGAGTGCAGTTCAGGAAGGCATAGCGGTAGCGGCGGTCCGCCGGGTCGAACAGTTCGGCCAAGCAGGCCGGGCAGACCGTGGCATCGGGACCGATGCCGGTGGCGATGGCCCCCGCGGACCCGCTGTGGCGGATGTTGAAAGTGCCATCACCGATGAGCGTGGAAACGGATTCGCAGTCCACCGCATCGATACGGGCGAGCGGAGGCGCCTCGACGGTCAGGGCAATGCGGAAGGCGGCGGTGGCGGCGCCCTGCACCTCGATCAGCACGCCCTGGGGGTCGTTCAGCACCCAGCCGGTCAGACCCAAGCGCCGGGCGAGCCCATGGACATGCGGCCGGAATCCCACACCCTGGACCCGTCCGCGCACACGGATTCTCAGCCGTTCGTCATTCTCGGACATGAAAGCCTATCGTTCGGTCCTCGGCTCCGCCGTTCCCCATTCTAAACGTCTCCCCGGGGGGAAGAAGGGGCAATCGCTGCGGCAGATGGTCTGTACGGAGGGTCAAGGCCGCAACAACCGGCGGCAGCGTCGGTTGAGAGGGACATTCGCGGAACCGGAAGGGAGACGCCGTCATGAGCGCAAGCAAGCACGAGAAGACCGACAAGCCGACCGATGCCGACCTGAAGAACAACCCGCAGATCGGGGGGACCAAGGGTGCCCGCGCCGCCGGGATGTCTGCGGACGACATGGATCTGGCCCAGGGCGAAAGCACCTTCGAAGGCGATGTGGAGAACCAGACCAACGACAAGGGCGGTGTGGACAAGCCCTTCCGCGACACCGCCCCGCTGAAGCCGCGTCAGGCCTGACCGGCAGATGGCTTCAGGACAAAGGGCGGCGTACCACGGGCGCCGCCCTTTTCATTCGCGCCGGAGGGCCTTCCAAAGGCGATAGCCTTTTGAAGCGGAACCGCTTGGCGCAACCGGGCCGCGTTCTACCTGTTGGCGGTGGGAGCGGGAATGGGGAGCGGGAATGCCGCCCCTCCCCCAACCGACGACGGCAGGCAGGAGGCAGGATGTCACTCGATCCGCGGCTGTTGGCGGTTGCCACGGCGTTGCCGCCCCACCGCTTCGAGCAGGAGGAGACGCTGGCCGTCGCCCGGACGGTGTTCGCCCATCGCCTGCGTGACTTCGATCGGCTGGCTCCCGTCTTCGCCAACACCGGCATCCGCAGCCGCCATGCCGCCTGCCCGCTGTCCTGGTATCTGGAGCCCCATGGCTGGGGCGAGCGCGCCGCCGTGTTCGAACGGGTGGCGCTGGACCTGCTGGAAGAGGCGGCGGGCAAGGCGTTGGACGCGGCCGGCCTGCGCCCCACCGATGTCGACGCCATCGTCTGCGCCACCACCACCGGCATCGCGACGCCGAGCCTGGAGGCGCTGCTGCTCGACCGCATGGGCTTCCGCCCCGATACGGTGCGGCTGCCGGTCTTCGGGCTGGGCTGTGCCGGTGGGGCGCTCGGGCTGGCGCGGGCGGGCATGATGGCGCGCGCCATGCCGGGGCGCATCGTGCTGTTCCTGGTGGTCGAGCTTTGCACCCTGTCGCACCGGCCGGAAGAAGCTTCCCCCACCAACGTGGTGGCGAGCGCGCTGTTCGCCGACGGTGCCGCGGCTGCCCTGCTGCGCACTCCGGCTACCGGCGACGCCTCCGGCCCGCGCGTGATCGACAGCGCCGAGCATACCTGGCCGGGCACCCGGCGGATCATGGGCTGGCGGATCGAGGACGAGGGCTTCGGCGTCGTCTTCAGCCAGGACATTCCGCGCCTGATCCGAGAGCGACTGGCGCCGGTGGTCGACGGGTTCCTGACCGGCCGCGGCATGACCCGCGCGGACCTGTCCGGGGTACTCTGCCACCCCGGCGGCGCCAAGGTCCTTCAGGCATTGACCGAAGTGATGGCGCCCGCCACCGCCGGGATGGACGAGTCCTGGGCGGTGCTGGGCGACTGCGGCAACATGTCGGCGGCCAGCGTGATGTTCGTGCTCGACCGCCGGATGCGCGCCGGAGCGAGCGGGCCGCATCTGATGCTGGCGCTCGGACCCGGCTTCACCGCCGGCCTCACCCTGCTGGATCTGTGACCATGGATGCATTCGGTTGGCCGCAGGCCATCCTGCTGGCTGTGGCGGCACAGCGGCTGCTGGAACTGGCGGTCGCCCGTCGTAACACCGCGCGCCTGCTGGCCGAGGGGGCGCGGGAGGTCGGTGCCGCCCATTACCCGCTGTTCGTCGTGCTGCATGCCGGATGGCTGCTGGCGCTGTTCCTGGCGGTTCCGGCGGACGCCCCGATCAACGGCTGGCTGCTGGCGCTTTTCCTGCTGCTCCAGGCCGGGCGGGTGTGGGTGATCGCAACGCTCGGCCGCTTCTGGACGACGCGGATCATCACGTTGGACGGGGCTCCGCTGGTCCGCCGCGGGCCCTTCCGCTGGGTCCGGCATCCCAACTATCTGGTGGTGGCGGGCGAATTGGCGGTGCTGCCGCTGGTGTTCGGCAATGTCTGGATCGCCGTCGTCGCCACGCTCTTGAACATTCCCCTTACCCGCCGCCGTATCCAGGTTGAGGAGCAGGCGCTGAGCGACCGGCAGGGAACCGCGGGCGGCACGGGCCGTTGGACAGGGTGGAGCGGCCGCCGCGTCCCGCCGGCCGCCTGACGGAACCATCATCAGGACAACGCCCATGCCCCTTCCGCCTGCCCCCGTGGTCTGCATCACCGGTGCATCGGCCGGGGTCGGCCGTGCCACGGCGTTGGCCTTCGCCGCCTACCGGCAGGCCTCCATCGGCCTGATCGCCCGCTCCGAGGACGCGCTGGAGGAGGTGAAGGCGGAGGTGGAACGGTTGGGCGGCCGGGCGCTGGTCCTGCCGTTGGACGTCGCCGACGCCGATGCGCTCGATAGCGCCGCCGACAGGGTGGAGGAGGCCTTCGGTCCCATCGATGTCTGGATCAATGCGGCGATGGTGACCGTCTTCGGACCGGTCCATGCGGTGACGGCAGAGGAATTGAGGCGGGTGACCGAGGTGACCTATCTCGGTTCCGCCTACGGCATCCAGACGGCGCTGCGGCGGATGCGGGTGCGCGGGCACGGCACTATCCTGCAGGTCGGGTCGGCACTGGCCTACCGGTCGATCCCGCTGCAATCGGCCTATTGCGCGGCGAAGCACGCGGTGCAGGGCTTCGTAGACAGCCTGCGGTCGGAGCTGATCCACGAGGACAGCCGGATCGCCCTGACGGCGGTGCATCTGCCTGCGGTCAACACGCCGCAGTTC
>JBKHVJ010000117.1:0-2748 GCA_046570145.1 Alphaproteobacteria bacterium | reverse complement strand
CAGGAACTGAGCACCTTCATCGCCGTGGGCGCGGTGCTGCTGAGCGCCGTGCTTCTGCTGGCGCTGTGGCTGACCAGCCGCCTTGTGGTCGGCCAGCCGCTGCGGCGGATCATCGCCACCATCCAGGCGCTGACCGCCGGCCGGCGCGACGTGGAGGTCGGCGACCGCGACCGCGCCGACGAGATCGGCGCCATCAACCAGGCGCTGCAGCTGTTCAAGGAGAATGCCGGCCGCGTCGCCGAGATGGAGGAGCAGCGCCGCCTGGACGAGCAGCGCGCCGCCGAACAGCGCAAGCAGGAACTCGCCCGGATGGCCGACCGGTTCGAGGGCACGGTCGGCGGCGTGGTCGCCAGCGTGACCGAGCAGGCCGAACTGATCCGCACCGATTCGGAAGGGCTGTCGGCCATCGCCGAGCAGACCAACGCACAGGCCGCCGCCGTCGCCAGCGCCGCCGACGTCGCCAGCAGCAATGTGCAGACGGTGGCTGCCGCCGCGGAGGAACTGGCCCACTCCATCGAGGAGATCAACCAGCGCATCGCCGCCTCGTCGCGCATGGCGAACGACGCGGTGGGCGAGGTCGAGAAGACCAACGGCACCGTCGCCGGTCTGGCCGAAGCGGCGCAGAAGATCGGCGACGTGGTGAACCTGATCCAGTCCATCGCCGGCCAGACCAACCTGCTGGCGCTGAACGCCACCATCGAGGCGGCCCGTGCGGGCGAGGCCGGCAAGGGCTTCGCCGTCGTGGCGCAGGAGGTGAAGAACCTCGCCAGCCAGACCGCCAAGGCGACGGAGGAGATCGCCGCCCAGATCGCCGAGATCCAGTCGGTCAGCGGCAGCGCCGTCGGCGCCATCCAGGCCATCGGCCGCACCATCCTGGGCATCAGCGAGACGGTCACCGCCGTTGCAGCCGCCGCCGAGGAGCAAGGGGCGGCGACCCGCGAGATCAGCCGCAACGTCCAGCAGGCCGCCGCCGGCACCCGCGAGGTGTCGACCAACATCGAGGGCGTCACCCGCGCCGCCAGCGAGACCGGCAGCATGGCCTCCCAGGCCCGCACGGCGGCGGACACGTTGTCGCACCAGTCGGCGCAGCTTCGCACCGAGGTGCAGCGCTTCGTGGCGACGATCCGGCAGGGATGATGGGAGTGTGGGGGTGTCGGCCGACGATGCCGCCACCCTCAACAGTCGAAGAACACCGTCTCCCCCGCGCCCTGCAAGCGGATGTCGAAGCGGTAGACCACGCCGCCCGGCACCTCGGCGCGCCGGGCGATCAGGGTGTCGCGGCGGTCGGCCGGGACGCTCGTCAGCACCGGGTCCGCCGCATTGGCAGCGGCCTCATCGGAGAAGTGCAGGCGGGTGAAGGCGTGGCTCAGCATGCCGCGGGCGAACACCGTCACCGCGATGTGCGGGGCGTGGCCGGGGTCGCAGACGCCGGGCTTCACCGTGTCGAAGAAGTAATGGCCCGCGTCGTCGGTGCCGCAGCGGCCGAAACCGGCGGCGCCGGGTGCGTGCTTGCCGTCGGCGCCGGCCTGCCAGATCTCCACCACGCAATCGCGGATCGGCGAGCCTTCGCCGTCGTAAACCACGCCTTCGATGCGGACATGCTCGCCCGGCATGTCGCGGGCCGCCAGCCGGTTGGTCGCCAGCGGGCGGCGGCCGTAGAGTTCCGGCGTCCAGGCATAGGCGAAATAGGGGCCGACGGTCTGGGACGGCGTCTGTTTCAGCGTCTGGCTCATGGCGGTCAGCCCTCCATCGGCGTGGCTTGGCGTCCGCGCAGGACGATGTCGAACTCATAGCCGAGCGCCCACACCGGCTCGGTCACGTCGATGGAGAAGCGGGAGATCAGCAGCTCGCGCGCACCCTCCGGCACCCCGTTGTAGATGGGGTCGAGCGGCAGCAGCGGATCGCCCGGGAAATACATCTGGGTTACCAGCCGGGTCAGGAAGGACGGCCCGAACAGCGAAAAATGGATGTGCGCCGGGCGCCAGGCATTGTGGTGGTTGCCCCAGGGATAGGCGCCGGGCTTGATCGTGGTGAAGCGGTAGCGGCCCTGTTCGTCGGTGATGCAGCGGCCGGCCCCGAAGAAGTTGGGGTCGAGCGGCGCGTCGTGCCGGTCCCAGCGATGGACGTAGCGGCCGCTGGCGTTGGCCTGCCAAATCTCCAGCAGCGTGTGCGGAACCGGCCGCCCGCTTTCGTCCAGCACGCGGCCGGTGACGACGATGCGCTCGCCGACCGGCTCGCCGTTGACGCGGCCGTTCTTGGTCAGGTCGTTGTCCAGCGGATCGACGCTGTCATGGCCGAAGACCGGGCCGGTGCGCACCGACAGGCATTGCTTCATCGGGATCAGCGGCTTCGACGGCGAGCGCAGCACCGTCGATTTGTAGAGCGGCGACAGGTAGGGCGGGTGTTGCGCCCAGTCGCGGGGGCCGAAGTCGCGGGGATCGAAATCGGCCTCCGGTTCGTGAACGGCTGTGTCCATCTCGGGTGTCCTCCTGGGGGGCGGTCAGTTCTGCTGACGCTGTTGCTGCCTGTGGAGTGCCAGAACGCGGTCGATGAAATGGGAGGCTGCGCCGGTGTAGCGCAGCGGGTCGAACAGGCGGTCGAGACCGTCCGGGCCCAGCGCCTGCACCAGCTCGGCATCCTCGGCCAGCACGTCGCGCAGCGGGCGGGCGGCATCTGCGGCGCGGCGGCTGGCCTCGGCCACGCGGGAATGGGCGGCCATGCGGCCCATGCGGTCGCCCAGCGCCATGG
>JBKHVJ010000116.1:0-6935 GCA_046570145.1 Alphaproteobacteria bacterium | reverse complement strand
CGGTCCGAATCAGATCCTGCGGGAGAACGGCAAGCGCCGCATCGTCATCCTCGGCAACAGCGACGGCAAGACGGACATGGCGCAGATCGTCGCGGGCATCCGTGACGTGGTCGGCCGCTCGTCGCTGCCGCCGGGCTACTTCACCAGCCTGGAGGGCACCTTCCAGGCGCAGGAGGAAGCGTCCAAGACCATCGCGGCGCTGTCGATGGTGTCGCTGGCGATGATCTTCCTGGTGCTTTACAGCCGCTACCGCTCCGCGGTGCTGACGCTGATCATCATGGGCAACGTGCCGCTGGCCCTGATCGGCAGCGTCGCGGCGCTGTGGATCGCCGGACAGCCGCTGTCGGTCGCCTCGATGATCGGTTTCATCACCCTGACCGGCATCAGCACACGCAACGGCATCCTGAAGGTCAGCCATTACATCAACCTGGTCCTGCACGAGGGCGAGAGCTTCGGCAAGGCCATGGTGATCCGCGGCAGCCAGGAACGGCTGACCCCGGTGCTGATGACCGCGCTGTCGGCCGGCGTTGCCCTGGTGCCGCTGATGATCGGCGCCGACGCGCCGGGCAAGGAGATCCTCCACCCGGTCGCCGTCACCATCTTCGGCGGTCTGGTCAGCGCCACCCTGCTCGACACGGTCCTGACCCCCGTCCTCTTCCTCAGGCTCGGCGAGAAGCCGCTCAAGCATCTGGTCGACGCCCAAGCCGGCTCGCTGCGTCCGGCCGAAGCCTACTGATCCACCCGTTCACCCTGTCCAACCCAGAAGGAAAGCCTATCGTGAAGGTCTCGACCCTCCTCGTCGCCGCCACGCTGTTCGTCGCCCCGGCCACAGCCTTTGCCGACGGTGCCAAGATCGGCCCCCATGGCGGTCCCCGCGCCGACGCCGGCCCGTATCATGCCGAACTCGTGCTCCAGGGCAACGACGTCGTCCTGTACGTGACCGACGGCGCGGACAAGCCGGTCGACGTGACCGGAGCCAAGGCCGAGGCCACCATCCTGGCCAACAAGCAGACCCAGAAGGTCGCTCTGGAGCCGGCAGGCGCCAATGCGCTCAAGGGAAAGGCCAACCTGGGCGAGTCCCACGACAGCGTGAAGGTGGTCACCGCCCTGACCATGCCCGGCCAGAAGCCGGTTCAGGCCCGTTTTGAAATGGGCCACGCGGGACACTGAGACCCCAGGGGTGGCATGAGGATCACCACCTCATGCCACCCCGAACAAGGAGACGCGCGATGAGCGCCAAGAAGAAACTCGCCACGCTGGCGGCGGCCTCGCTGATCGCCATGATGCTCGTCGGTCCGGCCGACGCCACCGAAACCGTCAAGCTATCCGCGGTTTCGCACCTGCACGGCATCGCCGTGGACCCCGGCGACCCGTCCCGCCTGTATCTCGCCTCACATCACGGTGTGTGGCTGACCAACCCCGATGGCACGGCGACCCGGGTTTCGGACAATCGGCATGACTACATGGGATTCACGCCCAATCCGGCACAGCCCGGCGCCTTCTTCGCCAGCGGTCATCCCGAGACTGGCGGAAACCTCGGCGTCCTCGTTTCGACGGACGGCGCCAAGACCTGGAAAACGGTCTCGAAGGGCATCAATGGGCCGGTGGACTTCCACTCGATGGACGCCAGTCCGGTCGATCCCAACGTGCTCTACGGCCACTACGGCAGCGTCCAGGTCAGCCGGGATGCTGGAAAGAACTGGGAGGTCACCGGCAAGCCGCCTGCCGACATGTTCGACCTGGCAGCGTCGGCCAAGGACGCGAATACCGTCTACGCCGCCACGCGCACCGGCCTGATGGTCAGCCGCGACGCCGGAAAAACCTGGCAGGCGGCCTATATGGTGGCGCGCCCCGCGACCATGGTCACGACGACCAGGGACGGCACCGCCTACGCCTTCCAGGTCGGCACCGGTCTGCTCAAGACCACCGAACCGAGCCCGGCGTGGCAGCCGGTCAGCAACGGCTTCGGCGACGCGGTCCTGCTGCATCTCGCGGTGGATCCGACAAACCCGCAGCGCCTGTATGCCGTGACCGACAGGTCGGCCATCCTGGCCAGCGAGGATGGCGGAAAGACCTGGAAGCCGTTCCAGTCATGACGCGCTGGGAGAGGCGGTCATGAAAAAGGCGTTGAAACTCGGCATTGGCTTGGCCTTGGGCGCTGCGGTCGCGGTGGCTGGCGCTGTCATGCTCGTCGGACCGACGGCGGGCGCCGACCCGACCGATGCCGCACAGGTCGCCCGAGGGAGGGTGGTATACGCCGAGCAGTGCGCGTCGTGCCACGGGGGTCGGCTCGAGGGCCAGCCGAACTGGCAGAGCCGCAAGCCCGACGGCCGTCTGCCGGCGCCGCCTCACGACGCCTCCGGCCATACGTGGCACCACCCGGATGCGGATCTCTTCAAGATCACCAAGCAGGGCATCGCGGCGTTCGCCCCGCCTGACTACAACAGCGACATGCCTGCGTTCGGCGGCAGCTTGAGCGACGCTGAAATCTGGGCCGTCCTCGCCTTCATCAAAAGCTCCTGGCCGGAGGAGATCCGTCGCCGCCACACCGCGATGAGCGAGCGGTCGAAGACGTGAGGAGAGGAAGTCCTCAGCCTGCACACCGGGATTGACCTTCCAGTCACTGGAAGGCGGAGCATGGGTTCCAAGGTCGCCGCCATACCTCAAACCATGTGGCGCTGCGCAACACCGGGGGTACCGACGCCGGGCCTGCGAAGGGAGACGCGAACATGAACGACCTGCACCACGGCCATGGGCATCAGCACGGACATGACCATCATGGTCACCATCATCACGCAGGACCCGACGGCCACACGACGGTCAAGGACCCTGTCTGCGGCATGATGGTCGACCCGGAGCGGACCGCGCACCACGCGGAGCATGATGGGCACAGCTTCCACTTCTGTTCGGCGCGCTGCCACGACAAGTTCGTCGCCGCCCCGGAGCACTATCTGAAGCCGGAAGCCGAGCCCGCGGCACCGGAGCGGGCCGGGCGGGCCTCGCCCCAGAAGGGGATCATCTACACCTGCCCGATGCACCCGGAAATCCGGCAGGAGGGGCCAGGCAACTGCCCGATCTGCGGCATGGCCCTGGAACCGGTGGGTGCCAGCCTCGAAGAGGGGCCGAACCCGGAACTCGTCGACATGACCCGGCGCTTCTGGATCGGCCTGGTGCTCAGCGTGCCGCTGCTGGTCCTGGAGATGGGCAGCCACATTCCGGCCCTTGGCCTGCATGACCTCGTGCCGCCGCGCCTCTCGATCTGGATTCAGTTTCTCCTGGCGACGCCGGTCGTGCTGTGGGCCGGCTGGCCGTTGCTGGAGCGCGGCTGGCAATCGTTCCGGCGGCGCAGCCTGAACATGTTCAGCCTGATCGCGCTGGGGGTCGGCGTTGCCTACCTCTTCAGCTTGGTTGCGACCTTCCTGCCCGGTCTCTTCCCGGCGAGCTTCCGGGGCATGGACGGGGTGGTGGCCGTCTACTACGAGGCCGCCGCCGTCATCACCGTGCTGGTGCTGCTCGGCCAAGTGCTGGAACTGCGCGCCCGCGAACAGACCGGTGGCGCCATCCGGGCGTTGCTGAACCTGACGCCCAAGACGGCCCGCCGCATCGAGGAGAGCGGTGAGGATGTGGAGGTCTCCCTCGACCAGATCCGGGTCGGCGACCGGCTGCGCGTCCGCCCCGGCGACGGGGTGCCGGTCGACGGCGAGGTGCTCGACGGTCGCAGCGCCGTGGACGAGTCGATGGTCACCGGCGAGAGCATGCCGGTCGAGAAGGAGCCCGGCGCCAAGGTGATCGGCGGCACCGTGAACCAGACTGGCGCCTTGGTGATGCGGGCCGAGAAGGTCGGCTCCGACACCATGCTGTCGCGCATCGTGACCATGGTGGCCGAGGCGCAGCGCTCTCGCGCCCCCATCCAGCGGATGGCCGATGTGGTGTCGGGCTACTTCGTCCCGGCGGTCATCCTGGTCGCCTTCCTCGCCTTCGCCGGCTGGATGCTCTGGGGGCCGGACCCCGCCTTCGCCTACGCGCTGATCGCGGCGGTCTCGGTGCTCATCATCGCGTGCCCCTGTGCGCTGGGGCTGGCGACGCCGATGTCGATCATGGTCGGGGTGGGAAAGGGTGCGACGGCGGGCGTGCTGATCAAGGACGCCGCGAGCCTGGAGCGGTTCGCGAAGGTCGACACGTTGGTGGTCGATAAGACCGGCACGTTGACCGAGGGAAAGCCGCGGGTGACCGCGGTCGTCCCGGCGGCTGGCATCGACGAGGCGGAGCTTCTGTCCCTGGCGGCCAGTCTGGAGCGGTCGAGCGAACATCCCCTGGCAGCTGCCATCGTCGCGTCCGCCAGGGAGCGGGGGCTGCCGTTGCAGGAGGTCGCCGACTTCGGCTCGGTGACCGGCAAGGGGGTGGCCGGGAGGGTTGGCGTCCGAGAGGTCCTGCTCGGCAATGCGGCGATGATGCGGGACCGGGGCATGGTCCTGGACAACCTCGAGGCGGGCGACCTGGTTGCACGCGCCGACGAGCTGCGGCGGGAAGGGGCGACGGCGCTGTTCGCCGCAGTGGACGGCCGCCCCGGCGGCGTGATCGCGGTGGCCGATCCGATCAAGGCGAGCACGCCGCACGCCCTGGAAACGCTGCGCGCCGATGGTGTGCGCATCGTCATGCTGACCGGCGACAACCGGACCACCGCGGAGGCGGTGGCGCGGCGCCTCGGCATCGACGAGGTCGAGGCAGAGGTTCTGCCCGACCAGAAGCATCAGGTCGTGCGGAATCTGAAGGCGGAGGGGCGCGTGGTCGCCATGGCCGGCGACGGCGTCAACGATGCCCCCGCACTCGCCGAAGCGGACGTCGGGGTCGCCATGGGCACCGGGACGGAGGTGGCGATCCAGAGCGCCGGCGTGACGCTGGTGAAGGGCGACCTCGCCGGCATCGCCCGGGAGCGGGTGCTGAGCCGCGCCACCATGGGCAACATCCGCCAGAACCTCTTCCTGGCCTTCGTCTACAACGCGCTCGGGGTGCCGGTGGCGGCCGGCGTCTTCTATCCCCTGTTCGGCTGGACGCTGAGCCCGATCATCGCGGCCGCCGCCATGGCGCTGAGCTCGGTGTCGGTCATCGGCAATGCGCTCCGCTTGCGCATGACGAGGCTGTAGGTGCAGGTCCATCACTGACGATCGGCCTTACCTGCAGACCGGCTCTGATCTGCTCTCACATGGCGGCCAACGATCTCAGGCGGGCTTGCGCCGTGCTAAACTCTCCATCTCCTTGGCCCATCCGCTGTAGTTGCGGTGGTAGTCGCGCAGCGCCGGATCACCCTTCGTCCGCTCCGCCATCGCCTGGAACAAGGGGGCCTGGACCGTGGCGATCTCCGCGGCATCCGGCCGGCGGGTGGCAGTGAGGAAGGAGGACAGGCTGGTGACCAGATTGCCGCCGGTCGGCTTGGCCGCCAGCTTCGCCAGCTCGTCGACGATCCACGGCATATATTTCAGCATATAGTCTGCATAACGTTGGATCACCGGCGCCTGGTCGAGCAGGTCGTCCCGTTCACGGTCGAAATCCGCACGGTCGAGGATTGCGTGGTTGCTGTAGACGACCGGCGCCGCCGCCGAGATGTCGCATTGCCAGCCCTTGCGTGGGATCAGCAGGTCGGCCTGATCCTTCTCCTCGCGGTAGGGGTAGAAGGGCATGGTGCGGCAGCGCGACGGCTTGTCGTCATGGATGCCGCACAGTCCATCTTCGCGCAGTTCCGGACAGGGGTAGGAGGTCGGCAGATAGGCGGTCGGCACGATCAGCACCGCCACCGTCTTGCGGTTGGGCAGACGCACCGTCGCGCCCAGCCTGGTCGTCAACTCGTAGGAGCGGGCGTTCGATCGCAGCGGCGTCCACACCATCGCCAGAGGGAAGCGGCCGGCATGGGCGACGGCGTCCTTCAGCGTCAGCGGCAGCCAGCCGTGACAGCACTTGCCGCAGGCGGTGCAGGAGAAACGCGGTTCCATGGCGGCCTCCCTCGGCTCACTTGCCGCAACAGGCTTTGTATTTCTTGCCCGATCCGCAGGGGCAGGGCTCGTTGCGTCCGACCTTGACGACACGGCGCGGCTCCCCCTTCGGGTTCACCTCCCCGCTGACATAGAGCCAGTGTCCGTCCTCCCGGCGGAAGCTCGCCCGCTCGTGGTGGCGCATATCGTTGCCGTCCCGGCGGAAATGGATCAGGAACTCGACCGTTCCGACATCCCCCTCCTCGCTGGCGCGCAGGATATCGAGCCGCTGCCACTTCGACTCGTCCGCCACCCGTTCGGCTTCGCCGCGGTTGAAGTCCTCGCGGATTTCCGGCGCGTGGGTGCGTTCGACATGGTCCAGGTCGTGGCGGACGAAGGCGGTGTAGCGGGACCGCATCAGCGCCTCGGCGGTCGGCGCCGGCTCTCCGGCCAGGATGGGACCGCAGCACTCTTCGAAGGAGCGGCCGGAGCCGCAGGGGCAAGACGACATGATTGGTCCTCGGTTGCACGCAAGAGGGGACTTAGACAGCGACCACCAGCGCCACGTAACGGGCAGCCTTCCCGATGGTCACAAACAGCAGGAACACCCAGAAACTCTCCCGCAGGATGCCGGCGACCAGGGTCAACGGGTCACCGATGAAGGGAGCCCAGGCCAGCAGCAGCGACCACACCCCCCATTTCTGGTACCAGGCGGTGGCGCGGTCAATCAGGGACGCCTTGACCGGAAACCAGCGCCGGCCGCTGAAGTGGATCAGGTAGCGGCCGAGCAGCCAGTTCACCACCGATCCCAGCACATTGCCGACGGTGGCGATGAGCACCAGCGTCAGCGTCGAATGGGTCTCGGCCATGTGCATGCCGGCCAGAACCACCTCCGACTGGGCCGGCAGGATCGTTGCGGCCAGCAGCGCGGCGCTGAACAGGCCGGCCAAACCGGCGAGATCGTCCATG
>JBKHVJ010000115.1:0-4689 GCA_046570145.1 Alphaproteobacteria bacterium | reverse complement strand
AATCAGTGATTTGGCCGAGCTGTTCTCGGTTTCGCGCCCGACCGTCTACCGTACCCTTGCCCGATAGTAATGTCGTGTGCGCCACATAGCGCTGGAGAAAGGCCGCCACTTATCGTCGAAGGTCACAGACGAGCTGTGCGCGATGCCTCCGATGGAGTAAGGCAAACGGCCGTTTTCTTGCCCGAGCAGTAACGTGGGCCTTGCCGTCAGCGAGCGAGCGCCGCCGTGGGCACGAGGCGCGGCACCCACCGGACATACACAAGCATAGCCACGAGCTCCACGAGGGTCTGCGTCACCACGGCCGCGGGCACCAGCGCCGCGGTGTCGGGAACGGCGAACGCCAGAGGCAGCACGACCAGGGAGTTCCGGGTGCTGCCGCTGAAGACGACGGCTCTGGCCGCTTCCGCCTCCAGCCCGAGCAGGCGGGCAACGGCCCGTCCGGCGTAGGGCATCACCAACGCGAAGGCGATGAAGACCGGCACCACGAGGGCGACGGCGCGGGCGTGGGCGGCCACGTCGGGCGCGACGGCGGCGACCACCAGGAACAGCACCATCGCCATGAGCGGCACCGGCAGCCAAGCCATGGTGTCGGCGGCGGCCTTCCCGGCGCCGGTCCGCGCCGCCCATGCCTGCGTCGCCCCGGCCAGCACCAGCGGCACCGCGATGAACAAGGCGAACGCCTCGAGGAACGGGCCGAGGCGCATGAGCGCCGTCGCCTCGGCGCCGACGAAGAGGCCGAGATAGACCGGCAGGAGCAGCATCTGGACGAGAAGCAGGACCGGCGTCGCCGCCAGCACCAGCTTCGCGTCGCCGCGTCCGAGATGGGTGAAGACCACGACGTAGTCGATGCACGGCGCCAGCAGCACCAGCAGCGCGCCCAAGCGTACCGCCCATTGGTCGCCCGGCAGGAGCGACACGAGCGCGAAGACGACGCAGGGCACCACGACGAAGTTGACCGCCAGCAGCGCCAGCAGGAAGCGGCCGTTGGCAAGGCTCTGGCGGAGTTCGCCCAGGGGCACCTGGAGAAAGGTCACATAGATCAGGGCGGCAAGCGCCGGGTTGATAGCGGCACCCCAGGTGTTGCTTGGCATCGCGACAGCGACGAGCACCCCGGCGGCGACCGCGGCGAAGTAGATGGCGACTTGGTTGTTCTCCAGTGTCGCCCGACTGTTGGCGGCCATATCACTGGCTCCCTGTCTTGACCTTAGCCAATTCCACGCTACGAAGGGCGCGGCTTTCGTAGGAGCGGCACCAGGTGTCCGGGGTGGGGATCACGGCGACAGAGCCTCGATGATGCGGCAATCCGACACGGACCCGCCACGGCACCGCTGGACCATTTGGGCGAGTTCTTCGCGCAGGCGCTCCAGGTCTGCGAGCTTGCGCTCGACCTCGTGCAGCTGCCCGATCACGAGCTTGTCCACCTCAGCGCATGGGCGGTCCGGCTGGTCGGTGAGGTCCAGTAAAGCCCGCACCGTCTCGAGCGGGAAGCCGAGGTTGCGCGCCTTTCGCACGAAGGTCAGGCGCCGGACGTATTCCTCGCTATAGCTTCGGTAATTTCCCGATGTCCGCGCAGGCTCCGGCAGAATGCCGACCTTCTCGTAGAAGCGAATGGTCTCCGTCTTGGTACTGGTCGCCTTGCCGAGTTCGCCGATCGACAGATTTGCTCGCATCGTGGAATCCCCATTGACCTTATAGCTGCCACGGGGTGCATGGTGCCGAGGTTCATGGGGCTGAGCAAGGCGAACCGACCTGATGCGGGGTGCCGGGTTCGTCGACATCGTCGAGACGCATCGCTGGGCGCCGCTCTTCGGCACGCTCGCCCTTTGGCGGGCGGCCAAGCAGGGAACGCTCCCTGATCCTCCGGTCGTGATGTCAGAGGGCAACACTCGGTGACTTCGTGCGGCTCCGGCTCGGGCTCAGAATGAGCCACGGCGCCAACCCGTGGTACGGTCCGCCATCGAATGGGGAGAGCCATATGCTTCGCCGAACCTTTCTGTCTCTCTGCGGTGCTGCCGCCGCATCCTCGGCCGTCCGCCCGGCCTTCGGGCAGCCGCTGCCCCGACTTGACCTGGAGCAGCTGCGCGCCGAGGGCGACCTGGGCTTCAGAGCCGCCACACGCGCCTTGGCGGGCCAGCGAGTCGTGGCTGCGGGCTACCTGATTCCCCACTCCAAGGCGGGCGCGGGATACCATGTTCTGGCCAGTTCCCCCCTGGTAAGCTGCCCACATTGCTTCCCGGACCTGCCTCTGCCGCCCGACGCGATCGTGATGTACCTGCGCGAGGACGCGGCCTTGCCGACCGGCGCGGTGGTCGAGGTCGAAGGTGTCTTGGATCTCGGCGCCAAGCGTGACACCTGGACCGGCCTGGTCAGCGTCGCTCGCCTGCTCGACGGCTCGCTCTATCTGTCCTGATCCGGACGTTTGCCTTCCACTGCCACCCAGACGTCAGCCAGGGCCTTGAGGAAGCATAAAGCGGTGCCGCCGCACCTTCCGCTGCTCATGATGGTTGTCGCCGTGCTTGCGGCACCGAGCTCGGCCGTCGCCTTGGTGGCTGTCGCGTGCACCCCGCGAGCGGATCGCCCCCTCGAAGGGCGGGACGGACAGGTGCGCTTGGCGCTGCAAAGCACGGCCGACGTGGCAAAGTATGTCGCATCCTGCCTTTCACCCAATGTGTGGCCGGAGATCACGATCACGGGCAAGGTGACGCGGCGGGACGCCGATGTACTGACCGAGGTCGCGGAGTACCTGGCCCGCACCGCGCCGCACCCGCGCTCCGTCGAGTTGGTGCTCGACAGCAGCGGTGGCTCGATCATGCAGGCGATGAGGATCGGACGGGCGTTCGCCCCTCTGGAAACCGTGAAGGTCAATGTTCCGAAGGGGGCGCACTGCACCGGTGCCTGCACCTTCATTTTCGCCGCGGGCCAGTACCGGTTCGCTCAAGGCCAGATCGGTGTTCAGAGGCCCACAGCCCAAGACTTGTCTGGCATGGCCGGGGATGCTCACGAAGCGATGAAGGTCTACCTGACCGGAAACGGCGTCACGCCAAAATTTTTGAATATCATGCAGACGATCCCCTCCGGGATGACGCACCATCTGCACCGCCGGACCTTAAAGGAACTCGGTCTTGGCTTTCAAAATACCGCCAACCGGGAAAGGGAGCATCGCTTCATTGGGGAGTCGTGCGGCCAAGACTACCTGAATGGACATGTCATGTGGGAGAGAGTCGCCAACGAGCAATGCTACGGACAGCGGGGCGCCTTCGTCGGAGCGTGTATCCGCATGCTGGACAGGTCCATGCAACAGCTGTTCGGGTGGACACGCAGGCAAGAATGCCACTATCGCTGAGCGATAACCTTTCACACCGCCGTCATTGGCCTTGAGCCGGACGCTCGACGCGCTGTTGGCATTCCGGTCGACCGCCGTCTTGTGAACACACGGCGCTGAGGGCTCCACAGCAATGGTTTCCTCTTAGTCAGTGGTGTGCACGATCCGCTGGTTTCCAAAGTTGTGGGTCTCCTCACCGTTGTTTGGCGCTCAGGCTTTCCTATATCGATTCTCCCCACCGCCCAGGCCGATGCCCGCATCAGTGGCAACGAACGCCAACTTCGGCTTGACGTGGCCGATGGCAGCTTATGGCCTTTCGAAGGGGATGATCGAAATACCGCCGCTGCGCTCAAGAACGGCGAACTTGATCTGCTCCAGGCGCTCAAGGCCACGGGTGCGTCGGGCCGCTTCGAGAATGTCGTCTTCGTCGACTCGCGCGCTTGCCATACGTTCCCGCAGAGGTCGCCCGTGGGAGACAACGATGAGCGGGAGACCATTCACCGCCTTGTCCAGCCCGCGAAAACGCTTCAGAAGAAAGGTAAGCAGCACATCGAGCAGGATGAGCGTGCTGATGACGAGAAGCGCGTTCGTCATCGAATAGTCGCTGCCGGTCATTGCCTGCTGCGTTGCCTCGCTGATGATCAGGAGCAGCACGAAATCGAACGTGCTGGCCTCGGCGAGTGTGCGCCGTCCGGAGATACGGAACAGCACAAGGAGAACAATGTACATAGTGGCCGCGTGCAGGACGGATTCCATGGGACGCTCATAGTCATGGATAGACAATTTGGTGAAATTCGACCGCAGGGCCGTCAGCCAACCCTAACGATCCGCGAAGCTGGCCAAATTGAATAGGGGTCAGGCTGATTAGGATCAGCCCCTGTTCACTGGCCTGGTTGGGATCGAAACCGAACCGGATCACGTCTTGCGTAACGACGGTGCGCTCCGGTTCAGGCATGATACGGTCGATGCGGGTACGATCGAAATAGGACTTGGAAAGGTGAAGCCAGAGGAGGTCGGGTTGCTGGACAGCCATCACCCGAACCTTGAGCGTGACCGGTGTATCAACCCGGGCAAATTGCTCGAACCAGACAGTTACCCGACGAGCTATGCGGGAAATTGGGTGACGGGTCGATCAGGCGGCGTTCTGTGACGCGGCGTCAGTGACCTCGATGCCGTCGCGGAATGTGACGCCACGGATCACCTTGGGCAACTGGTTTTCGCCCTGGAGGCGGCGCCAGGTTTTTGCCGCGGCGGTGATCAGCTTGAAGACCATCAGCTTGGCGGTCTCCTGCGACAGCGCCCCTTTGGTACGAACGGTCCGGTGGCGGACGGTGGCGAACACGCTTTCAATGGGATTCGTGGTCCGG
>JBKHVJ010000114.1:0-6544 GCA_046570145.1 Alphaproteobacteria bacterium | reverse complement strand
CTCGAACCGGGTTCCGAGGCGCTGTTCTTCCTTGCCGATCTCCACGCCATCTCGCAGCCGCATGACCCGGCCGGGCTGAAGGCCGCGACGCTGGAGATGACCGCGGCGCTGGTCGCCTGCGGGATCGATCCCGATCGTTCGGTGCTGTTCAACCAGGCGCAGGTGCCCCAGCATGCCGAGTTGCAATGGCTGCTCAACGGCACCGCCCGCATGGGCTGGCTGAACCGCATGACGCAGTGGAAGGACAAGGCCGGCAAGAACCGCGAGGGCCAGTCGGTCGCGCTGTTCACCTACCCCGTGCTGCAGGCCGCCGACGTGCTGCTCTACCAGGCGACCCATGTGCCGGTGGGCGAGGACCAGAAGCAGCATCTGGAACTGGCGCGCGACATCGCCGGCGCCTTCAACCGCCGCTATGAGACCGAGTTCTTCCCGCTGCCCGAGCCGCAGATCCTGGGCGAGGCGACGCGGGTGATGAGCCTGCGCGACGGCAAGAAGAAGATGTCGAAGTCGGACGAGTCCGAATATTCGCGCATCAACATGACCGACGATGCCGACACCATCGCGCAGAAGATCCGTAAGGCCAAGACCGATCCGGAGCCGCTGCCGGAGACCGTGACCGAGCTGGAAGCCCGTCCAGAGGCCGACAACCTCGTCACCATCTACGGTGCGCTGGCCAGCCAGTCGCGCGAGCAGGTGCTGGCGCAGTTCGCAGGATCCCAGTTCTCCGACTTCAAGAAGTCGCTGGTCGACCTGTCGGTGGACAAGCTGGCGCCGATCACCACCCGCATGAAGGACCTTCTGGCCGACAAGGCGGAGATCGACCGGCTGCTGAAGAAGGGCGGCGAGCGCGCCGCCGCCATCGCGGAGAAGAACCTGAACGACGTGAAGGACATCATCGGCCTGCTGCGGCCGTAAGGATGCGACCCTAAGGATGTCCTGCCCGTGACGGCCCCCATCCTGCTCACCGGCTTCGCGCCGTTCGGGACACCCCCGGACGGCGAAGCTGCGCCCCAATCGGACCATCCCTGGGCAGCCGATCCGACCGCCCTGCTGATGAACCGGCTGGCGGGAGAGCCGGGGGTCGTCACCGCAACCCTGCCCCCTCTGTATGACGCCTGCGGCGAAGCCTTCGCCGAACTGCTGGCCGAACACCGGCCATTGGCGGCGCTCGGCTTCGCCTATTGGGAAGCGAGCGATTACATCCGGCTGGAACGGCTGGCCTGGAACCGCGACGAAAGCCCGCTGGCCGATGCCGTCGGCACCGTGCGCGAACACGCCGACATCGTGCCGGACGGGCCGACCGCCTATGGCAGCACCTTGCCGGTGCCGCGGGTGATGCGGGAATTGTCGATGGCCGGGCTGCCGGTGACCTTCGGCGATTTCTCCGGCGGCTTCCTCGGCAACCATCTGTTCTACCGGGCGCGCCACATCATCGAGAGCGCCGGCCTGGATATCCCCTACGGCTTCTTCCACATGCCGCCGCTGCCGGAACGGGCGGGCGTGTTGCGCCGCTTCGGCGGCCTGAGCCTGGAGCGGCAGGAACTGGCGGTGCGCACACTGGTGGGGATGCTGCGCACGGCGCTGAACGGGATCGCCTGAAGAATAGATCAGGCCGTCCTGGCGGGGCGGCGCTGGTCGGGCGGGTTCACGATGGCGCGCAACGCGTCCAGGAACTCACGGCCCTTGTCGGTCAGGGTGACGATCTTGCGGCGGCGCTCGCGCGGGTCTTCCTGCGCCTGCACCAGGTCGAGGCCGGCCTTGCCGAAGCTGTGCCAGCGGCTGAGCGCCGCGACGTTGCGCGACGCGGAGGATTGGGCGATGCCCAGGCGTTCCGCCAGTTCGCCGATGGAGATGCCTTCGCTCTGCGCGATGGTCATGAAACTCAGCGCATACTGGATGGGCAGATCGGGGTCGAGCTTGCGGAACGCCTCGAGCACCTGGACGACGGTGAGGACCTCGTCATGACGAACGCGGGCCGGCATTCAGCAGGTCTCCGCGACGCCGCGCGCTATGCAGCGCGGGAGGGTGGTCCCCAACGGGCCGGTGTGTAGATGATGTTCAGGCGTCCAAGCCATAGGATGACTTCCCCGTTTTCCCGCCGCAGGTCGAAGGACCCGGCCGGCGATGCCCAGCGGGCGTGTTCAACGAAGAGACGGTGACCGCAAAAACCCAGAAAGACACACATGGGATCCTCTCGATATCCGGAATTCACGTTCGAAGGCTGCGGGAAGAAGTCGGGCCGGTTGGGCATGATTGGCGGCCATATGGGCGGCCCAATTGGCGGCGGTGACGGCCGGATCGCCCGATCGGCGAGTCCAGGCGGTGGTTACGATGGCTTTCATCGAAGCTCTCCAGAGGTTGAGTGATGCCGGCATGAGAGACCGGCGGATCCGGTATCGCCGCTCAGCGATACGGTTGCAAGGTCAAAAATGTCCGCGCGTCCGATAGGTTCCGATCGCGGATGTGAACAGGCGGAAGACCGCAAGCGAGCGGCGGTTCTTCGGGTTCCCCCGTCTCCCCGTCCGCCAGTCCGATATCGCGCCGCAGGTGATCGCACAGTCGGCCCGGCCCGGAAGATGCTCCGGAATCGAGCCAGCGGCTCCGCAACGCCGTCCACAGGGTCGGCATGATCTGCTCCTTTGCCTGAGTGGCCCCGACCATCGGTGCCCATGGAGGCGAAATAGTTCCGCAGTCGGATGTGTTCCGTCAACCTGTCCGTCGGCGGACAGGCCCGTCCATCCGGGGACGGCGTGACCATTGCCGCAGGCCTGTGGCAAATCGGCACCGCCCGCGCGCGGTTTCACCGGTGGGCGGGATGGCGGCGGGCACCTCTGGACAAGCGGGGGGCTGGTCGGTCAAACAAAGCCGTCTGCAAACGCCTTTGGCGGTACTCCGTCCATCGGCTCCCTATCCATCGGTTCCGGATCGTCCATTCGTGTTGACCGCCCTCCACCCCGTACGGCCGACAGCGGTGCGCTCCGCCCTGACGCTGCGGGCGGTTCTGGCGATGGCGATGGCCGTCGCTATGATGGCGGCGCTGTGGAGCGGGCCGGCGGCGGCGGAGGCGCGCTTCACCCCAGGTCCCTGCTGGTTCACCGTGCCGGAAGGCGAGGCGGCCTTGTGCGGAACGGTGGCGGTTCCGGAACGGCGCGACCGTCCCAACAGCCGCAGCCTGCGCCTGCCGGTCGCCGTCCTGCTCAGCACCGCCCGCCAGCCCGCCCCCGACCCCGTGCTGTTCCTGGAGGGCGGCCCCGGTGCCTCCCCCTTCGGCAGCAGCGAGGCGACGGAAGAGCGGATGGAGGTGTGGTGGGAGTTGTCGGCCCCCTTCCGCCGCACCCGCAACCTGATCCTGTTCGATCCGCGTGGCGTCGGCCGGGCGGAGCCGGACACCGACTGTCCCGAACTGGACGGCGTCGCCCCCACCCGCGGCACCCGGCCGCTGTCGCGCGAACAGCGGGCGGCGGCGGAACGGGCGGCGGTCGGCCGCTGCGCCGCCCGGCTGACGGCGGCCGGGCTGGACGGTACCCAGTTCTCAACCCCCGTCGCGGCGGAGGATGCGCTGGACATCGCCACCGCGCTGGGCGCCCAGCGGGTCAATCTGTTCGCGGTGTCCTACGGCACACGGGTGGGTCTGGAGATCCTGCGGCGGCAGGGCGGCCGTGTCCGCACCGCGGTGTTCGACAGCGTCTACCCACCCGACGTCAACGCGCAGGAGGAAGCCGCCTGGCTGGCCCAGCGGGCTTACCGCCGGCTGTTCGACGATTGCGCCGCCAACCGCGGCTGCCGGTCGGCCTTCCCCGATCTGGAGAAGCGCTTCCGCGACCTGGTGGAGCGGCTGGACCGCAACCCGGTCGACATCGTCGTCGGTGACCACGAGACGCGCCGCACCCTGCGGCTGACCGGCGGGGTGGCGATCGCCGCCGGGTTGGAAGCCCTGGCGATCAGCGAGGCGGTCCCCCTCGTGCCGACCATCATCGACCGTGCCGCCCACGGCCAATTTGCCGCCCTGGCGGAATGGGCGCCGATCAACTGGCTGGGCGATCCGGAGATTGCCGATGGGCTGGTCTTTTCCACGGAATGCCGCGAGTCGGTGAACAGCGCCGAACCGCTGAAGCGGGCCGACAATGCCCGCCGCTATGCGCCTTACGGCCTCGTCGCAGCGGACGATCCCGGCCAGCGCGTCTGCCGCCTATGGCCCGCCGGCCACCAGGAACCGGCCGAACGCCTGCCGGTCGCCAGCCCGGTTCCGGTTCTGCTGTTGTCCGGCGCCTATGATCCGGTCACCCCGCCGGAATGGGGCGACCGCGCCGCCGCCACCCTGCCCAAGAGCCGCCATCTGGTCTTCCGCGCCGCCAGCCACATCGTGACTTCCAGCGAGGATTGCGCCATGGGCGCCGCGGTGACCTTCGTCGAGCAGGAATCGGTGGCGACGACCGTCTGTCCGGGAGCGGCCAAGCCGCCGGTGTTCGAGCGGCCGTGAGTTGGGTTGGCGGGAGCGCCCCCTCACCGCCCCGGCGCGATCCGCCGGTAGCTCAGCGCTTCCGCGATGTGGCGGCGCCTTACCCCCTCCACCCCGTCCAGGTCGGCCAGCGTCCGACCCACCCGCATCACCCGGTGATAGCCGCGGGCCGACAGTTTCAGCCGCTCCGCCGCTTCGGTCAGCAGGGCCCGGCCAGGAGCGTCGGGCGAGGCGACCTTCTCCAGCAGCTCTCCATCCGCCTCGGCGTTCGTCCGCACCGCCCGCCCGGCCGGGTAAGGACCGAAGCCGCCATAGCGCTCCGCCTGGATGGCGCGGGCGACGGCGACGCGGGCGGCGATGTCGGCGCTGCCCTCCGCCGGGGGCGGCAGGCTGAGATCCGCGGGACTGACAGCGGGAACGTCGATGTGTGTTAGCTTCAAATAAATTTCAGACTATAGCCTGGCTAACCCATTGATTCTCCGAGTCGGATGTTAATCTAAATTTCAGACTGATGCAGTTAAAATTCAGACCTGCTCGAAGTCCTCACCTAATGGCTGGACCGGTTCGACGGCGCTTTATCTGCGATCGTTGAATTGCCGTGGTTCGGCATCGCCCGATGCTATTCCCGCTTGAGACCTGTCGTTCTTGAACGGTAACCAGGAAGCTGATATCCGCATCCTTCACTCTTCTGACCGCGCGCCACCCATCTGCTGTAGCGCTCCACCACATGGGTATCTGTCTCGCCAGCCTGAAGCGCTTCGGCGCCGTGATGCGGGCGGCAGCCATGGTGGCGCGGATCTCCACCGGAGAGATCGCCGAGTCGGAGGTAGCAGCGGTAGACGACAGGAGGGACCGGCACACCGACGCGCTCGGGTGGTGTTTGCCCCCACCCCAGGCCATTGAAGAACAAAAAGATTTTCAAGTTTTTCGATGAGTTCGCCATCGAGGTGCGGAGATATCCTTTCCCCCTTGATTGTCCGCAGACACTGCTTCCCGCTCCCCTCTTTGGAAGGGTGACGCGGTCGACCACGCCGCCCCTTCCGGCTAACGCCTATGCCCAAGCGTCAACTCCTAGGTCCGGTCCCGGACCGGCATCGGGCTCCAGTCCGCGCACCCATGTCTTAGCTGACGGAATTGCGAGGAATATATGTACACGAACCACTGTCCATCCGGTGTCAAAACCGCGTTCCATCGTTTTTTTTAAAATCCGCCTTGCTTTTTAGGGAAAGTGTTCCTATCTGGATCGGGTTACACCGTAAGATGGCGGACACTGCGATTATGGCTGAGGCTGAACTGAGACCCGTACTGCGGGACGACTATCTGGCACTGCTGAAGGACTCGGGCTTGCTGGCCGGCATCGCCGGCGAGGACATCGACGAGACGATCGGCAACCTTCAACCGACGCCGCGACAGTATGGCGACGGCCAACTCGTGTGCCGGGCGGGTGCCAAGGCCAACTGCCTGTGGATCGTCGTCCAGGGGGCGGTTGGGGTGAAGCATGGCCGCAATAACCTGCTCGATCGCAAGATCCCCTACATCGTCGGCGAACAGGCCATCATCGAACCCGACTCCACCCGGTCGGCTGACCTCGTCGCGTTCGGTCCGACCACGCTGCTGGAAATCGGCCGCACCTGTGTGGAGCGGCTGCCGCCCGGCATCCTGGCCGCCGTCTGGCGCAACCTCGCCGGCGTGGTCTCGGCGAAGCTGCGCTACGCCACGATCCAGCGGTCCGAGTTCATCGACCGGGATCGCGACAACACCGCCATCATCAGCCGCTTCCTCAACCAGCATCAGCAGGGCTTCGTCCTGGCCCAGGGCTCGCTCTCCGCCGGACATTTCCCCGACAAACTGGAAGCCGGCCGGTTCGTGATCCTCTTCAGCGACGTCGTCGGCTTCTCCAAGCTCGCGTTGCGGATTTCTCCGGCAGAGACCGCTGAGATCATCCGGCGCTGCATGCAGTTGCAGTCCGGCGCCATCGAAGCCGCCGACGGCTATGTCGATAAATTCATGGGCGACGGCTTGATGGCGTACTGGCCGGTGCCGACGACTGCAACCCCTGACGATGTCGCGCAACTCTGCGATCAG
>JBKHVJ010000113.1:0-7020 GCA_046570145.1 Alphaproteobacteria bacterium | reverse complement strand
TGGTCGTCCATCGAGCCGCCGATGTCGAGGAACAGCAGGACCTTGATCGTGTTGTGCCGCTCCGGAACCATCTTCAGGTCGAGCCAGCCGGCGTTGCTGGCGGTGGCGCGGATGGTGCCGGGCAGGTCCAGTTCGCTGGCCGCCCCGCTTCTCGCGAACTTGCGCAGGCGGCGCAGCGCCACCTTGATGTTGCGGGTGCCGATCTCCACCCGGTCGTCGAGGTTCTTGAACTCGCGGCGGTCCCACACCTTCACGGCGCGGCGGTGGCGGCTCTCGTGCTGGCCGATGCGCACACCCTCCGGGTTGTAGCCGTAGGCGCCGAAGGGGGAGGTCCCGGCGGTGCCGATCCATTTCGATCCGCCCTGATGCCGGCCCTTCTGCTCGGCCAAGCGCTGGGCCAGCGTCTCCATCAGCTTGTCCCAGCCGCCGAGCGCCTGGACCTGCGCCTTCTCCTCGTCGGTCAGGAAGCGTTCGGCCAGCTTGCGCAGCCATTCCTCCGGCAGGTCGGTGACGGGGACCTCCTCGCCGGCTGCCGCCTCGTCGGTCAGGCCCTTGAAGGTGGCGCCGAAGACGCGGTCGAAGCGGTCGAGATTGCGCTCGTCCTTAACCAAGCATGCACGACTGAGATAATAGAAGTCCTCGACGCGGAAGGACGCGGCGCCCTGCTTCATGGCCTCCATGAGCGTCAGGTACTCCGTCAGCGAGACGGGGACGCCGGCCTTGCGCAGATCGAAGAAGAAACTCGTGAACATGAGAGCGGTCCTTCGCACGGTCCTACCAAGCGGAGAGTAATGCCCCAGCCGAGAGAACACCATGAGCCTGCAGAACGCTTCATTGCCGAACGCCCCCCTCCTCGATTTCGCGCGGGCGCTGGATTTCGCCGCGCACAAGCACATCGACCAGCGCCGCAAGGGCGTGCGCGCCGAACCCTACGTCAACCACCTGTCGGAAGTGGCCCTGCTGGTGGCGGAGGCGACGGCGGGCAAGGACCCGGTCGTGGTGATCGCGGCGCTGTTGCACGACACGCTGGAGGACACCGACGCCAGCTATGAGGAGATCGAGCAGCTGTTCGGCGCCGAGGTGGTGCAGGTCGTCGCCGAGACCACCGACGACAAGCGCATGTCGAAGGCCGAACGCAAGCAGCACCAGATCGACGCCGCCCCCCATGCCTCGACGCGGGCGAAGCTGGTGAAGCTGGCCGACAAGGTGTCGAACCTGCGCTCCATGGCGCACAGCCCGCCCGCGGACTGGCCGCTGTCGCGCAAGGTTGAGTATTTCGAATGGGCCCATGCGGTGGTCGCCGGTCTGCGCGGCACCGACGCCCGGCTGGAGGCCCTGTTCGACCGCGCCTATCACGATGGGCTGGCGGAGCTGCGCGGGCAGAATGGATAAAGCCGGGGCCGGATTGACATCGCGCAATGCGGCTTCATGACGGAAGTCTTATGGAGAAGGGACGAAGCTGACGCCACCCGTGCCGTTGACGGCCGAGGAACCACGCCATGTCCCTTCCGCAAGAAGATTCCACCCTCACCCGTCGCCCCGCTCAAGCGGCCAAGCAAGCCGCAGCGGCCCAGACCGAGCCGCATGAGGAGCCGGGCCGGCACTGGTTCATCAACCGCCCGAAGGTCTATGCCGCGGACGTCAAGGGGCGCTTCCGCCAGCTGAAATGGGCGGCCCTGATCGTGCTGCTGGCGATCTACTACATCACGCCGTGGATTCGCTGGGAGCGCGGGCCGGGCATCCCGGACCAGGCGGTGCTGATCGACATGGTCGGGCGCCGCGCCTATTTCCTGTGGATCGAGATCTGGCCGCAGGAGGTCTATTACCTGACCGGCCTGCTGATCTTGGGCACCTTCGGCATCTTCTTCGCCACCACGCTGGCCGGGCGCATCTGGTGCGGCTATGCCTGCCCGCAGACGGTGTGGACCGACCTGTTCATGTGGGTGGAGCGCAAGATCGAAGGGCCGCGCACCACCCGCATCCGGCTGGACAAGGCGCCGATGACCGGGGCCAAGCTGGCGCGCAAGGGGGCCAAGCATGCGGCGTGGGTGGCGATCTCGGTGCTGACCGGCGGGGCGTGGGTGTTCTACTTCAACGACGCGCCGACGCTGGTGAACGAGCTGCTGCACGGGCAGATCACCAGCGGCGTCGCCACCTTCATCGCGCTGTTCAGCTTCACCACCTACTTCTTCGCCGGCTGGGCGCGGGAGCAGATCTGCATCTATGTCTGCCCGTGGCGCAGCTTCCAGTCGGCGATGGTCGACGAGGACACCTTCCTGGTCACCTATGAGGACTGGCGCGGCGAGGGCCGCGCGCCGCTGCGCAAGTCGCAGAGCTGGGACGACCGCAAGGCGGCGGGGCTGGGCGACTGCATCGACTGCAAGCAGTGCGTCCATGTCTGCCCCACCGGCACCGACATCCGCGAGGGACAGCAGATCTCCTGCATCGGCTGCGGCCTGTGCGTCGATGCCTGCAACGACGTGATGAAGCAGATCGGCCGGCCCATCGACCTCGTGCGCTTCGACACCCAGTCCAACCAGATCGCCAAGATCGACGGCAAGCAGGAACGGGTGAAGCTGGTGCGCGCCCGCACCGTCATCTATTCGCTGATCATGCTGGTCGTGGCCTGCGCCATGGGCATCGCCCTGCTGCTGCGCCCGACGCTGGACGTCAGCGTGCTGCGCGACCGGGCGCCGCTGTTCGTGACGCTGTCGGACGGGGCGGTGCAGAACGCCTACACCATCAAGCTGCTGAACAAGACGCACATCGCCCGCAGCTATGCGGTGACGGTCGAGGGACTGACCGGCGCCCAGCTGTCGGCGGTCGGCGACGAGACCGCCGGCAGCGGCGCCAGCCTGACGCTGCGGGCGGAAGCGGACTCGGTTGCGACCTACCGCGTGTTCGTGAAGGTGCCGGCGGCGGCGGTGAAGTCCGGCTCGACCGACGTGGCGGTGGTCGCCAAGGACCAGACCAGCGGCGAGGTCAGCCGCCATGTCAGCGTGTTCATGGCGCCCTGATGGGCAAAAGGGAACCGGCGGAAAGCCCGACGCACTGGGCTTTCCGCTGCCCTGCGGAACCGCGGTCGCGGTCCGATCCGCCGCTACCGCAGGCTCATGGTCAGGTTGTCAGATCGAGATATTTCAGGTCATTGCAATAGGTCATACTGGTATCGCCCTGCTTCAAATAACATTCATTGAACTGAATTTCTTTGCCATCCTCACTGAAGCCGGAGAAGAAGTAATTGATCGTCGCCCCTTCTCCGGGATAGTGATAATCTCCTCCATAAAAATAGTGGTCTTTGTTCAGATCGATGGAATATTTATCTTTCCCAACCGATATGGTCAACCACATCCTCTTGAAATCACCCCACTTAGCACCATCATAATCCATGACATATGTGCTTTTGTCATTGATCTTGGCCGGCTTTTTCATTTTGCTGTCCTGAGGGGAATCGAAAATAACGGTATCGTTGATCTTCAGATAATTGATCTCAAGGCTAGAGCACGCCACATTGGTGAATGCGATGCTTCCCATTTTAGAATCTTCCTTTTCAGTTCGAATTTCCGGAAACCACAACTGCGCGATTTGAATCCATCATGCAGTCTTGAGATATTTCAAGTCGCTTGAATATTTGTATCGGTCCAAATCAGGTGAGTTATAGGCGTAATTGATCTGGATCGCTTTCTTATCCTCACTCAGCCCGCTGAGGATATAGCGCACTTTCGAACCGGAGCCAGGATAGCGGTACTGACCTCCGCCGAAATAGTGATCCTTGTTTAGATCAACCTTGTATGTCAGGCCATTCGTCTCGACTTCCATTATGAAATCGCTGAAACTCTGCCAATCCTTGTCTCTGTAATCCAACTCGACCGTCTGCAACCGGGCAATTTCGTATTGCCCGACCGATATGCTGGTTCCGTTTATTATCATTGACTTGAGCTTCATTTTTCCACTCGTCAGATTGACGACACTGATATTCGCCATGGCCAGACCTCCATTGAATTGGTTGCGTCACCTTGCACCACCCCGCCGCGATGGCGTCATGGCAGGCAAAGAGCAATTTAAAGGACACATATGCCAAAGAATGATCGACTATGCCGAAGTTCCGATCAAGCCACGGCGCGCAGAAGGTGTCTATTCTCCGCGAAGTTACAATTTTATAATAGAAAAACCCGCATTCCATTCCCTGATGGTGACGAGTTGAATCAATGTTCTCCAAATGACTGAAAAACTTATCGATCGTTGGAGATAGCAGGACACCCGCGCGCGGCTTTCCAAAACCGGACTCGCAGGGAGTTGGAGAACTCCGCACAGCCCAACGATGTGGGGGCGCCTTCCGGTTGATCTGAGGCCGCGGTTGCCGGGCACGCCGAGCGGCCCGGATCGCGGCGTCGATCCTTTAAGTGCCGGCGACCTTCGTCCGCGTCCGCTTCACCGTCGCGGGGGGCGGCGCGTCGCCGGTGGGATCGTCGAGGGCGCTCAGCAGGCGTTCCTTGATCTTCGCCAGCTTTCCTTCATGCGTCACCTTCAGGCCGAAGACGTCCTTCACATAGAAGACGTCGATGGCCTTCTCGCCGAAAGTGGAGACCTTGGCCGAGCTGATCTGCAGGGTCAGGTTCGACAGGGCGCGGGTCAGGTCGTAGAGCAGGCCGGGACGGTCGCGACCGTTCACCTCGATCACCGTGTGGGTGGTGGAGGCGTTGTTGTCGATCAGCACGCGCGGCGGCACATGGAAGACGCGGGTGCGGCTGGCCTGGGTGGTGCGGCGGGTCGACAGGTCGTTCAGCGGCTTCAGCTGGCCCGACAGCACCTTCTCGATCATCACCGACAGCTTGGCCAGCTTGTCGCCGCTCTCGAAGGCACCGCCGCCGGCGGCGTCCTGCACCGAGAAGACGTCGAGCGCCATGCCGTTGGTCATGGTGAAGATGCGGGCATCGACGATGTCGGCGCCGCAGGCGGCCAGCGCCCCGGCGAGGCGGGAGAACAGGCCGCTGTGGTCGGTGGCGTAGATCGTCACCTCCGTCACCGCGCGGCCGCGGTCGACGCGGGTTTCCACCGTCAGGGGACGCTGCTCCCGCTCGGCATCGCGGACGATGCGGGCCTGATGGGCCAGCGTGTCGGCGTCGAAAGCCAGCCAGTAGCCGGGATAGCCCAGCCCCTTGTGATGCTCGAACGCGGCGTCGTCGAAGTCGGTGAGTTCGGCGCGCAGGGCGGACTGGGCGGCCTGGATGCGCCGCCCCCTGCCCTCCACCGTCATGCCGCCGGACATCACCTCTTCGGAGCGGTTGTAGAGTTCGCGGAGCAGCGTGGCCTTCCAGTTGTTCCAGCGTTGCGGACCCACCGCGCGGATGTCGGCCACCGTCAGCACCAGCAGCAGGCGCAGGCGTTCCGGCGACTGGACCAGCGCCACGAAGTCGCGGACGGTCTTGTCGTCCTCCAGGTCGCGCTTGAAGGCGGTGTGCGACATCGCCAGGTGCCAGCGCACCAGCCACGCCACCGTCTCCGTCTCCTCCGCCGTCAGGCCGAGGCGCGGGCAGAGCTTCTCGGCGACGCGGGCGCCCAGCACCGAATGG
Source organism: Alphaproteobacteria bacterium (assembly GCA_046570145.1). Lineage (GTDB taxonomy): Bacteria > Pseudomonadota > Alphaproteobacteria > Azospirillales > Azospirillaceae > Azospirillum. The sequence continues at coordinate 1,447 of JBKHVJ010000113.1, read as the reverse complement.
TCGCCGCCGCGGCCCTTGGCGATGTCGTGCAGCAGCACGGCGACGTAGAGCGCGCGCTTCGACACCACCTTGTGGATCACCTCGGTGGACAGCGGCAGCTCGTCCACATGCTCGCGCGATGCGATCTTGTGCAGGATGCCGAGCGCGAACAGCGTGTGCTCGTCCACCGTGTAGACATGGTACATGTCGTACTGCATCTGCGCGACGACCCGGCCGAAGTCGGGGATGAAGCGGGCCATTACCCCGGCCTCGTTCATGCGGCGCAGCGTGATCTCCGGATCCTTCGGACCGGTCAGGATATCGAGGAACAGCCGGTTGGCTTCGGGATCGTTGCGCAGCTTCGGCCCGATGGCGGACAGCGAACGGGTGATGGAGCGCAGCGCCGCCGGGTGGATGTCGATGTCGTGGATCTGGGCGGTGTGGAACAGGCGGATCATGTCGATCGGCTGTTCCTTGAACTGCTTGTCGCTGCGGGCGTTCAGCCGCTCGCCGTCGACGATGAAACCGTCCACGTCCTTGCGCCGGGCGACCGAGGCCAGCCGCAGCAGGTTGAACTTGGGCGGACGCTTCGATTCGGCCTCCAGCGCCGCGCAGAAGATGCGCGTCAGGTCGCCGACATCCTTGGCGACCAGGAAATAGTGCTTCATGAAGCGCTCGACGCCCTTGGTGCCGGCATGGTCGGTATAGCCCATGGCGGCGCCGATGCTGGTCTGGACATCGAAGGTCAGGCGGTCTTCCAGGCGGCCGGTCAGGTAATGCAGGTGGCAGCGCGCGGTCCACAGGAAGTTCTGCGCCTTGGCGAAGCGCTGCGCCTCCTCCGGTGTCAACACATGCTTGCCGACCAGCTCGTCGACACCCTCGACGCGGTAGAGGTACTTGGCGATCCAGAACAGGGTCTGCAGGTCGCGCAGGCCGCCCTTGCCGTCCTTCAGGTTGGGTTCCAGCACATAGCGGCTGTCGCCCATCTTCAGGTGGCGGTTGTCGCGCTCCGCCAGCTTGGCCTCGACGAATTCGGGACCGGAGCCGGCGACGACCTCCTTGTCGTAGCGCTTGCGCAGCTCGGCGAACAGCTTACCCGGACCCCAGAGATAGCGCGATTCGAGGATGGCGGTGCGGATGGTGACGTCGGCCTTGGACTGACGGATGCAGTCGTCCACGCTGCGCACGGCATGGCCGACCTTCAGCCCCAGATCCCACAGGATGTAGAGCATGTATTCGACCACCTGCTCCACCCGCGGCGTGCGCTTGTAGGGCAGCAGGAACAGCAGGTCGATGTCGGAGAAGGGCGCCAGCTCGCCACGTCCGTAGCCGCCGGTGGCCGCCACGTCGAACACCTCGCCGGAGGTCGGGTTGGCGGTGGGGAAGATGTGGCGGACGGTGAAGTCGGCCAGCGTGCCCACCACCCGGTCGGCGAGATAGCAATTCTCCCGCACGCACTGCTCGCCCG
>JBKHVJ010000112.1:0-7937 GCA_046570145.1 Alphaproteobacteria bacterium | reverse complement strand
CGTGGCGAAGCGCTGGTCATCCTCTGTGGTGTTACCCCCCAGCTGACGGATGTCGTCCAGCGTGCGCGGCTCGAAGCGGGAGAGATAGTCGCCGCCAATCAAGTCGGCACCGGGAGAGCCCGCATCCTTGGGATGGATCGTCATCTCGTACAGGCCGGGCGGGAGCAGATCGATCAGGTCGATGTTCTCGATGAACTCCGCGGTTTCCCTTCGCGCGACCCGGCCGGAAACGAAGATGCCGAGATGGCCGATGTCCTGGTGCAGGTTGTAGACGATCGTCTGTTCGCGCGCCCGGATCTCCTCCACGCTGTCGTACAGATCGAGGATCCAGCCGAGCGCTTGTTGTGGCGGGGTTATGTTGTCGCCCCAGGACGCGAACACCAGGATTGGGGAGCGGATGTTGCGCAGATCCAGACGCCGGCCATCCTTGCCGACAATGCTGCCGGCAGTCAGCTTGTTGCCGACGAACAGTTCGTCGGTGATCGCCTCGATCTCCTCGCTGTTCAGGAGGAAATAGCCGCCCCACCACCGCTCGAAGGCAAGGTAGCGCTCCGCCTCGGTGTCGATCGAGGCGTAGAGGTTGTGCATCTTCTTCCACAAGGTGTTGGCGGGATCGAGCTTTTCGAAGTTGCCGACCAGATGGGCGCCGTCGAACCGGCCGTTGCCCAGGTCGCCGGCCAGCGCCGCCAGCCAAGCCCCGCCGTAAAGGCCGCCCAGATAGCGCATTGGGTTTTGCCCCTTGACGCCCGCCCAATAGGAAAGCGGCGAGCCGGCGATGATGATCGGCCCCATGAGGTCGGGACGCGCGGCACTCAGCGCCATGACCGCCCAGCCGGCTTGGCAGTTGCCGATGACACAGGGCTTGCTGGCGCATGCCTCGTGAAGCGCGCTGACATGCTCGAGGAAGGTCGCTTCCGCCGCGGCGACGTCGGACAGCGTCTGGCCCGGCACCGGCTCCGGATGGAAGCCGACGAAATAGCAGGGATGACCGGCCCGGAGTGCCGCACCGATCTGGCTGTCAGGCTTGAAGCCGCCAATCCCGGGGCCGTGACCGGCGCGGGGATCGACGATCACGAAGGGGCGCTTGGCGGGATCGCTTCCGGTCCCTGGAGTTGGTTTGATACGCAGCAGCATGTAGTTGCAGGGACGCTTCAGCTGACGGCCGTCCAGCACCATCTCATGAGTGAAGGTCAGGACCGGGGGCTTGCCCTGTTCCGCATGTTCGATGAACTGGTCGCCACGGCGGCGCAGAACATCGAGCAGAAGGATCCAACGCTGCAAGGCGTCGATGCCGTATTCGGCGGCGTCGGACAGCACATGCGGTGGGACGGTGAGGCTCCCGGGTGCTTGGGTGCCCGGCCGCTGGGCCGGGAATTCGGTGCGGCGGGGACGGTCATCGGTCGAACCCTGCTGAAGCGCAGCAAACGGGACGGAGAGTGCCGCAGTGAAGGCCGAAATCGTGCTGCTCATGGATTGTTGCCACAGGTCGGTCATCTGCTTTGTATCCTCTCTGTGTTGTGTGCGCGTTCTGCTGCACGCTTTGGCTCGGCCCTTCACTCAATAGGAAATTCCGGATGCGTTTATTGACTAAGATGGCAAATTTCATCTTCGAATTATTACATGTTCTTCAAGAACAATACTAAGTTGCTTCATGGGTCGGAAAATCAGATGCATGTGCTCGACAGGATGAGCAAGGGCCGGCCGAGGGGGTCATCAGGATGGTGCAGCGCAGTGTGCGGTGCAGCGAGGCAAGAAGGAAGTTCGTAACCGTTGACGGAGATACGGTATCCAGCGCGGAGGATAGAGATTACTTAAAGAAAAAGTAAGAGAATAAGGCTGACATTTTTAAGCTTTTGGAAAGATATATGAAATGAAATCAGGTTATTTTATTTCTGTTTTCATCTATGGGTACAAGGTAACTGTGTGAAATATGATTTCAAGAAATCGAAGGAATCTCAAATATTGTCTATGGAAATCTCCAGGCAAAGGCTCCGCATTTTAAAATGGGTAAAGCTGTCCAGCCATCGCTGTTTTGTCTCTGCCGTACCGCCGACGGCTTGCGGCACATGAGAAAAATCGGAAAATTCGATTCGGATGGGCTCGTCCATCGGGCGGAGCGGTCAACCATCGGGCGGTCGCGTCCGCCATTTTCCCCTCACGAGCGGAACTGCAGATCGGCAGTTCAGGCGTCTCATCGGAAACCGAAAACAGCCTGCGGCCGCAAGGCTCCAGACCAGGGGGCGCCGGCTGTTACCGTACCACTGTCCGCATGACCTGTTTGCTACTTTTACAACAAATTCAGCCGGCGGTTCAATGCGCCCAGGGAGGCGCCCGGAAGGCCCGGCAAGGCTCGGCAAGGCAATGTCCGGCCACGGCCGGCGGCGCGTTTCCCCGGTCGGGCAAGCCCTGACCGCGACGTGTGGCCATCACTGCGCATGCCGGGAGCAACCCATGCACATACATTCACTTCTCAGCACCTTGACGATCCTGGGGATTGTTGCCGCCGCAGCTGTTGCGTCCGCACAAACCCCGGCTCCGTCCGAAGGGAATTTCCAGGTCAAGAACACCGGCGACCTGCTGAAGCTGTGCGAAGCGAAGCCGGTCGACAGCACCGGCATCGCCGCCCTTCATTTCTGCCAGGGATTCGCGGTCGGGGCCTACCAGTACTATCAGATCGCGGCAGCCGCCGAGGGCAAGCGGCCATTGTTCTGCCCCCCGAATCCGCCGCCCTCGCGCAACGATGCCATCGCCGCGTTCGTCACCTGGGCTCAACAGAATCCCGGCGCATTGTCGTTGCCGCCGGTGGAGGGCCTGTTCCGCTATCTGGCGCAGCGCTACCCCTGCGAAGCGTGATCCGCCGCCAGTGTACGCAAGCCGTTACCAAGCTGCCGAGGGGACCCTGACCATGGCTGTGAGACATCTACTTTGCATCCTCGCGCTGGCGATGCCGCTGTCTGCCTGCAGCGACATGAGCGCAACCCAGCAGCGCGCATTGACCGGCACGGCCGGCGGAGCGGCAGCCGGCACCCTGGTCGGCACCATCGCCGGCAATGCCGGCATGGGGGCTGCGATCGGCGCCGGCGTCGGCCTCGCCGGCGGCATGCTCTACGACTACCACAAGAAGACCGAGGACCAGGCCTACCAGCGTGGTGTCCAGCAGGGGCGGACCAAAAGCGGCACCTGATTGATCCGTCGTCTTAGAGCAGGAGGAGCAGTCCATGCCGCTGATCTCGCTGGAGGGCAAGCGCGGCCTCGTCACCGGCATCGCCAATGACCAGAGCATCGCCTATGGCTGTGCAAAGGCGTTTCGGGCACTGGGGGCCGAATTGGCGGTCACCTACCTCAACGACAAGGCCGAGCCGCATGTCCGGCCGCTCGCCGAGGCGCTCGATGCTGCCCTGATCCTGCCATGCGACGTTCGGCGTGACGGTGAGTTGGAGCGCGTGTTCGACAGCATCGGGCAACGGTGGGGTCGTCTCGATTTCCTGTTGCATTCCATCGCTTTCGCGCCACGAGAGGACCTGCACGCGCGCGTGGTGGACTGCAGCGGGACAGGATTCGCCCTCGCCATGGAGGTGTCGTGCCATTCCTTCATCCGGATGGCGAAGCTGGCCGAGCCCCTGATGAGCGACGGGGGAAGCCTGCTGACGGTCAGCTTCTACGGGTCCGAGCAGGTGGTCGAGCATTACAATATGATGGGGCCGGTCAAGGCCGCCCTGGAAAGCTCGGTACGGTATCTGGCGGCGGAACTGGGAAACCAGGGAATCCGCGTCAACGCGCTGTCACCCGGAGCATTGGCGACGCGGGCGGCGTCGGGCATCGATCGCTTCGACGAGTTGCTGCACCGCACGGCGGACAAGGCACCGCTCCGGCAACTCGTCACCATCGACGACATCGGGACGGCCGCAGCCTTCCTCGCCAGCGACGCCGCGCGGAAAATCACCGGCATCGTGCTCTTCATCGACGGCGGTTACCACGTCATTGACTGACGCCGCCGCGGCTTGCCGGGGGCTTGCGTCGAGGGAACATCATGGCGGACGTACTTGCAGCCCCTTTGCAGGTCGAGCGTGTCGACGGCCGGACCCTGGTGGTTCATTGCAGCGGAGACTGGGTGGTCCGGCGCGGCATGCCGTCGGTCCGGGACGTCCTGCCAAGGGAGATCGACGGACGCATGGCGGCGCTCCCGGCCTTGGAGCGGGTGACTATCCATGGGGCGTCGCTCAGGCATTGGGACTCGTCGCTGGTATCCTTCGTTGCCGGATTGGAGGGGTATTGCCGGTCCAACCATGTCGCTTTCGACAAGGGCGACCTGCCAACGGGTATCCGCCGGCTTGTGGATCTGGCGCTGGCGGTGCCTGAAAAGACCGGAACCCGACGCGCCGCCGCACCCAAATCGCTCCTGATCACGGTCGGGGAAGCGACGCTGCTGTCTCGCAAGCGGTTTCTGGATGGGCTGGGTTTCCTTGGCGAGGCGACCTTGTCTCTGACGAGGCTGGTCACCGGTCAGGCACGCTTTCGAAGGTCCGACCTGCTCCAGACCGTACAGGAATGTGGAGTGCAGGCTCTCGGCATCGCCTTCATCATTTCGCTGCTGGTCGGGCTGATCCTCGCCTTCGTGGGCGCGGTTCAACTGCGCAGCTTCGGTGCGGAGATTTACGTCGCCAACCTTGTCGTGGTCGCCATGACCAGAGAGATGGCTGCGATCATGACGGCGATCGTGCTGGCCGGCCGGACCGGGGCCGCCTTCGCCGCACAGATCGGGTCCATGCAGGCGAACGAGGAGGTCGATGCGCTGACCACGCTCGGCATTCCGGCGATGGACTTCCTGGTGCTGCCGCGGATGCTGGCGCTCATGCTGATGATGCCGCTGCTCTACCTCTACTCGGCCTTCGCCGGGATCTTCGGGGGCTTCCTGGTCGGCGTCGGCATGCTGGATTTGACCCCGACGATCTATCTGGCGCAGACGCAGGCCGGCTTCACCTTCAATGATTTCTTTGTCGGCTGGGGCAAGAGCGTCCTGTTCGGTGCGCTGGTCGCCATCGCCGGATGCATGCACGGAATGCAGTCCGGCCGCAGCGCCGCCGCCGTCGGCAATGCGGCGACCGCCGCCGTCGTGACGGCGCTCGTCTGGATCATCATCAGCGACGCTGTTCTGGCCGTCCTGCTCAACATCGTCGGGGTATAGGAGGAAGCGATGGGAGGGCGCATGTCACCGACCGGTTCCGATCGCCGGGGCGCGCAGGCGGCGGCGCAGCCGACCACGGAAGCGGAGCCGCGGATCGCCGTCCGCAACCTCAGCATGGCCTTCGGCGGCTTCGTGGTGCAGCGGGAGGTCAGCTTCACGGTGGCGCCCGGCGAGGTCTTCGTGATCATGGGCGACAGCGGCTGCGGCAAGAGCACGATGCTGAAGCACATGATCGGGCTGATCCAGCCGGCTTGCGGCGAGGTGATCTACGACGGTCGCGACTTCTGGAGCGGCGGAGAGGATGGGCGCACGGCGATCCGCCGACGCTTCGGCGTGCTGTTCCAGAGCGGTGCGTTGTGGAGTTCGATGACGCTGGCGGAGAATGTCGCGCTGCCGCTCTCGCTCTACACTCGACTCAACCCTGACGAAGTGGCCGACCTGGTTTCGCTGAAGCTGGCTCTGGTCGGGCTTCGCGGATTCGAGGATTACTATCCGTCCCAGATCAGCGGCGGCATGCGCAAGCGCGCAGGATTGGCGCGTGCCATGGCGCTCGATCCTGACATTCTGTTCCTGGACGAACCCTCGGCGGGGCTCGATCCACTCAGTTCGCGCCGGCTCGACGACCTGATTCTGGAACTGCGGGACAGTCTTGGCAGCACGGTGGTGATCGTCACCCACGAGTTGGCCAGTATTTTCGCAATCGCCGACAACGCAGTGTTTCTGGATGCGGAGAGCCGCACGGCGATTGCGCACGGCAATCCGCGAACCCTGATCGATCACGCCGAGAGCCCGAAGGTGCGTGAATTCCTGCGCCGCGGTGAACCGAACGCCGTCGCGGCCTGATCGGCAGAAAAGGAGGCGGCCGATGGCATCCAATGCCAACCCCAAACTGGTCGGTGGATTTGTCCTCGGCGCCGTGGGCTTGCTTGTGCTGACTGTCGCAACGTTCGGCAGTGGCAACATGCTGGAGAAGCGCCCCCGCGCCGGAACCTATTTCGAAGGCTCGGTCTCCGGGCTGGAGGTCGGCGCGCCGGTGACTTACCAGGGCGTGCGCGTCGGCGAGGTGAAGGCGATCCACCTGGAGGTGGACAGCGCCAACCTGACCACCCGGATGCCGGTGGAGTTCGAATTCACCCCCGGCAAGGTCGCCTGGACGGACGGTCCGCTGAAACCCGCGGAGTATAGCCGGCTGCTGGAAAAGGGGCTGCGTGCCAAGCTGGTGTCGCAAAGCCTGGTCACCGGGCAGCTTGCCATTGAGCTCGGCAACTATCCGGGATCCCCGGCCCATACCTTCGGGGGGCTGCCCTCGGGCGTTCTGGAAATTCCGTCCCTGCCGTCGGATTTGGAGACGCTGAAACGGGCGCTGACCGACCTTCCGCTCGACGAGATCGCCGGCAGCATGGTGATGGTGCTGTCTCAGCTCAACAAGCTGCTGGCGGAACCGGGCTGGCGTGACTCCGCCGTCGCCCTGGCCGGCGGTCTCGAGCAGTTCCAGGTCCTGATGACGACGCTGAACCAGCGCTCCGGACCGCTGCTTGGCGACGTTGCCAGCGTAACCAAGGAAGCCGGCACCGCCGTGTCGATGCTCCGGCTCGACCTGCATGATGCCCTCACCGATCTGCGCGGCACACTGGGCAAGGTCGACGCCGAGGTGCGCCCGGTCGGCCTCCGCGTCCAGGCCGCGGCGGCGGCGGCGGAGAAGGCGTTCCAGCAGGCGGACACCACGCTGCGCACGGTGAACGCGGCGCTCGATCCGCGCTCGCCCCTGCGTGGCAACCTCGACCAGACGCTCGTCAATCTCTCGTTGGCGACGAAGTCGCTGCGCTCCTTTGCCGACCAGCTGGAGCGCAGCCCGAACATCCTGATAACCGGACGGTGATTGCCATGGGGATGGCCGGATTGGGGCGCCGATCGCTTCTGTGGGGAATGGCGGCGACGGTTGCTCTGCCGAGTTGCAGCGGCCCACCCCCACGACTCTATGTGTTGACCCCGCTGTCGGAGAAGGCGCCTTATGAGGGACGACCGGACCGTCAGGCCGATCCCGGAGGGAACGCGTCCCGGATCGGCGTCGGCAACGGCTCGGCTGGCCGTGTGCTGGGCGTGCGACCGGTGGTTCTGCCGGAATATCTCGACCGATCGGAAATCGTGAGTTACGCCGGCCCCAACGAACTGGACGCCGACGGCGACAACCGTTGGGCCGAGCGCCTGCCTGCCAACATCACGCGGGTGCTGGCGAAAAACCTGTCGGTGCTGCTGGACAGCGATCGCGTGCGGATTCTGCCGGCTCGCGATGTCGAGCGCTTCGATTGCGAGATCGCGGTCGATATCGAACGGTTCGAGCGGACCATCGCGGGTGACAGCATTCTCGACGCACGGTGGGTGATCCTCGACGGTGCGTCGCAACGTGTGTTGGCCCGTCACCAAACCCGTCATGCCGTCCATGTCGACGACAACCGCTATCCGGCGCTGGTCGCCGCGATGAACGGCAATCTGGCGGCCTTGAGCCGTGACATCGCTTCGGCGGTCGCGGCACTGCCGCGCAAAGGCGGCCGGACGGTCGGCTAGGCGTGCCCGGCATGGCTCCGGCCGCCGAAATACGGAGGATACAACGATGAGACGTCTGTTGTGGCTGTCCGGGCCGATGCTGTGCCTGTCCTTGCTGTCCGGCCCGGTGCCGGCGGATGAAAGCCCGCCGCCCACGGTCGCCGCGCCGGCTGCGGAGGAGGACCCGATCGATCCGCAGGCGTTGACC
>JBKHVJ010000111.1:0-29644 GCA_046570145.1 Alphaproteobacteria bacterium | reverse complement strand
TTCGCTCGCTTCCGTCGCCTCGCCGTCCGCTACGAACGGCGCGCCGATATCTTCACAGCCTTCCACAACATCGCCGCCAGCCTCATCTGCTGGCGCTTCGTCCAGAGATGGTTCTGTTAGGCACTCTTATGCTGAAGCTTGGGCCGCGCTCGCTCTGGTGACTGTCGACGAAGGCCGGCTGGGCTTCAATCGGAATCCTGCCCGCCCCGATCCCATCGCAAGTGGCCTGCAGCTTGCCCGATACTCGGTGGTGTTGAGCCCGGATACGCCGCTCCCGCTCAAGGCATTGGCCATGGCTTATTGGCTGCAAAGCGAGCCACATTTAAGCATCGCCACCTATGAACGGGCGTTGTCGCTGAACCCCAATGACAGTGATCTCCTGGCAGAGCTTGGACGCTGCTACAGCCTGATCGGCGCGTGGGACAAGGGTGTGCCCCTGATCCTGGAGGCCTACGCGCGCAATCCTGCGCTCTCCAACTGGTATCACCTCATCTTGGCGCTTTATTATTATGTCAACGGTCGCTTCGGCGCTGCGCTCGACGAAGCCAAACAGGTCAATGTGCCGGAGTCCGTGCTTCCCCATGTCAGCCTGGCGATGATCCATGCCCAAGCCGGCCATTCAGCCGAAGCTGCTGCGGAGGTCGATAAGATATTGAGCATCGACCCCGATTTCGCCAACAATGTACACGCCAATCTCGAAAAGCTGAATCTGGCACCCGACACACTCTCGCGTATCCTTGACGGATTGCGCAAGGCCGGTCTGCTCGACAGAGCACAGCCAGGCACCGGAGAACAGTGGTGAAACCACTGTTTCGGGGCTATTCTCCCCAACCCAGATGGCTGTCGGCAACACCTCCCATTGTGTTGTTTCTGATGCCATAGCCGCTTCTGTAGGAAGTCGGGCTATTATCGACTTGGGAGTTGCCCGGTGGAATACCACCACACGCACTCAAGAGCAGCATCGCGGCCCCGAGCAACAGAATCCTCGCTTTCATGTCACTCTCCCTTGCGTATTGCAGGAATGACTACCACCTGCTCGCCCGCCGCTACTTGTTTTCCCAATGATGCTCTGCAATCGTTTTGTAGTAATAGTCAGGCTTGCGGTAGCCGCTTGCATCCTGGCGTTTTGGCAGCTTTATCGAAGCGCGGGGGAGCTTCTCGTAGGGAACATGCGCCAACAGGTGGCTGATGATGTTCAAGCGGGCGCGGCGCTTGTCGTCGGAACGGGCAACATACCAAGGCGCCCAGGGAGTGTCGGTGGCCGTGAACATGTCGTCACGAGCGCGAGAATAGTCAAACCATCGGCTATAGGATTTCAGATCCATCGGTGAGAGCTTCCAGGTCTTCCGCCCATCCTGGATTCGCGCCTCCAGCCGTCGAGTCTGCTCGTCGGCGCTGACTTCCAGCCAGTATTTCAGCAGGATGATGCCCGAATTCACCATTGCCCGCTCCACCGCCGGGACCATCTCAAGGAACCTCTTGCTCTGCTCTTCCGTGCAGAAGCCCATTACTCGTTCGACGCCGGCTCGATTGTACCAGCTTCGGTCGAAGATCACGACCTCTCCGGCAGCCGGCAGGTGGGGCATATAGCGTTGAAGGTACATCTGCGACTTTTCGCGCTCCGTCGGGGTCGGCAAGGCGACCACGCGAAATACACGTGGACTGACGCGCTCGGTTATCGCCTTGATCGTTCCTCCCTTTCCCGCCGTGTCGCGTCCTTCGAAGACGATGCAAACCTTGAGACCTTTATGCACCACCCATTCCTGCAGGGTGACGAGATCAACATGAAGCTTCACCAGTTCCTGCTCGTACACTCGCCGTTTCAACTTCTCCTGAGGTGTATTCTCATCGGAGCGCTCGGTGAGAGTGTCGTCATTGGCGTGGCCGTGCTTCCGCGACTTTGCATGCTTCGCCATAGTCGTTGCCCTGCACTTTGATTTGAATTGGGTTGCCCTATCAGGCCGCAAGCGACGACAGCGCGGAAGTACCCTTCTGCACCTTCCCCTTTGCTACGGTAACAGATCGGTGGGTTGGTCCGGTCCGGCGGGCATGAGTTCACGCCGGCAGCAACTCGGCCAGCCCCGGAGTGTCGTACATGCATGCCCGATGCGGCGCGCCGGTGAATTTCGAGGGGGTTTACAGAACTTCGCACCAGCATCAGGACCCCTTCGCATAGGGTCCTATTCGATGCCACCCGAAAAACACGCGGTCTTTATGAAGCTTGGTTTTCTAGAATTCGTGCGCAACGAATCCATGCGTAACATTGCGGCCACGATCTTCCGATACGGTAACCACGCTTCCCCTCAAATTCATTGTGTATGATTATTTGATACTTAAGAAGCGAGAGTCCTTAATTGAATAGGACTGAGCTGGAGCGGTCGTGCAATCAGCTTTTCAATTACTGACTCACAACCCTTCCCTGTTCTGTCTCAGCGATTCGGGAGAACATCATGATCAAGGTCACCAGCAAGCAGGCGAGCTGCGCAGTGGCAGCTTACATCGGTATCGGCATGTGTTTGTTCGGAGGGTTGGCTGCCCAGGAAGCGAAACCCATGCCCGTGGGGAAGATCGAATTCACCGGCGGTTCCGCCGCACTCGGCATCGGATATTCGTGGGGGAACGGGACGCTGTACTACCAGGGCCAACAATTCCCATTCACGGCATCCGGACTGACCTTGGCCGATGTTGGAGGCACAAAAAACGAAGCTGCCGCAGATGTTTACAACCTCCAGAGAATCGAAGACTTCCCAGGCACTTATTCAGTGGCACAGACAGGTGCGGCTCTGGTTGGAGGGGGTGGTATCGGATACCTGGAAAATGAAAAAGGCGTTGTTCTTAAGGTCACATCCAACACGCAGGGTGCCAGACTGACTCTCGGGCTTGGTGGGGTAACGGTATCGATGAGGCCGTAACCTGCGCCCTGGTAAGGACTGAAGACGCAAGCGCTCAGGCGGCCAACCTTCCCAGCCGCCTGAGCGCTTGCGTCTTCAGCAAAAGGAAACGGATTGAAGACGATCGCCGTGACCGCGGCCGACGCGCTGCCATTTCAAACCGAAATGCCGCGATCAGCTCCTCATCAGCGGGACGTTGCCCGTCGGTCCATTTGCGGTCGTCTTCCAGACGCGCAGACCGCACACGGCCAAGAGGATTGTAATCAAGGGATTCAGAATGTTGAAAAAGCAATACACGGCAAAGCCGGTCGTCGATACACCGAGCGCCGCGGCCATGTAAGCACCGCAACTGTTCCAGGGTATCAGCGGCGAGGTCACGGTGGCCGAGTCCCCGACGACCCTCGACAGAAGCACAGGCGCAAGGCCCCTCTTTGCGAATTCCGCCTTGAACAGCCGTCCAGGCAGGGCGATGGAAATATATTGGTCGGAGGTGACGACGTTGGCTCCCACGCAAGTGGCAACGACCGCCGCCACAAGCCCGCCGACAGACCTCATCCGATGGATCACCGGATCGATCAGGCGATTGAGAAGCCCGGCATGCTCCACCGTCGCTCCGAAGGACAGCGCGGTGATGATCAGCCACACGGTGTTCATCATGCTGGACATGCCGCCCCGCGTCAGTATGACGTCCAACGCGTCGTTGCCACTGTGCGCGATGTAGCCGTTGGCGAGCGCCATCCAGACACCCTTGAGCATGGCGACGGCGGCCGGCAACTCCGGTGCGGCGGCGAAATCGACGACACGCACCGGCTCTTGAACGACCGCCAGGAGCCCGCCGGCCAGGGCGCCGAAGAAGATCGTGATGAAGGGCGGAAACCGGGCAATCGACAGGGCGAGGACGAGCAGCAACGGGGTGAAGGCCCAAAGCGACACCATGAATCCGCTTTCGATGCCGGCCATCATGGCCGCCGCATCGAAGTCGCCGGGCGCCCCCAACGCTCCGAAGAGAATGACCGCGACGAGGAGGGCCGGAACCGAGGTGAACAACGACTCCCGGATATGTTCGTAGATCCCGGATCCGGTAACCGCAGTCGCCAGATTGGCGGTGTCGGACAACGGCGATGCTTTGTCGCCGAAATAGGCACCGGAAATGACCGCTCCGGCGGTGATCTCCGGCGACAGGTGCATGCTGGCGGCGACGCCCATCAGGCCAATGCCGATGGTGCCTGCGACAGTCCAGGAACTGCCGATGCTGAAGCCGATCAAGGCGCAGATAAGCGCAGTGGTCGCATAGAAATAATGGGGGCTGAGTATCTGAAGTCCGTAATACACCATCGCCACGATAGTGCCGCTGAGGGCCCAGGTGCCGATCAACGCTCCCACCGCCAGCAGGATCATGATGGCCGCGAGACCGGTCGCGATGCCATCGATAACCGCCTGGCGCAGTCCGTCCCAGGGCATGCCGTTCTTGTAAGCGATGCCTGCCGCCACGATTCCGGAGAACAGCAGCGCCACTTGGTTGGGGCCGGCGGAAGCGTCCTTGCCGAACAGCAGGTAGGATGCCGCGAGCAGGGCGATGAGAGCGATCATGGGGATCAGGGCATCCAGAAGCGAAGGCTGCCGCGCTTCCCGCTTTTTTTCGGTCGGTATCGGGACATCGTTTGCCATGGCCACAGCCCCCTTCCGGATCGCCGCCCCTATCCGTGCAAGCTCATTGTCGTGAAGGCCTTGTCGATCAGCGTGCCCTTTTCCCCCCGCACGATCGCCGGAATGTCGGCGAGAGCCCCGATCGCGGCGGTCCGCCCAGTGGACAGCGCGAACCGGGACGCCGCATGGACTTTCGGTCCCATGGAGCCCGCCGGGAACGCGTGCTGGCCAATTGCTTCGGGGCTGACACGGTGGACGGCGCGGGCTTCCGGCGTCCCCCAGCCGAGGAATACGGCTTCGGCGTCGGTCGCCATGATGAGAAGGTCGGCGTCCAGATTGCGCGCCAGCAACTCCGAGCAGAGATCCTTGTCGATCACGGCCTCCACACCGACCAACGTGCGTTCCTTGCCCGGCTGGTACATGGTGGGGATCCCCCCTCCACCGGCGCAGATCACGATGGTTCCTTGATCCAGCAGCCAGCGGATCGGTTGAATCTCAAAGATCCGCTTGGGAAGTGGCGACGGCACGACCCGTCGCCAGAATTTCCCGTCCGGTTTGAAGACCCACCCCTTCTCGTCCGCAAGGCGCCCGGCCTCGGCGGCGGCGTAGACCGGCCCGACGAATTTGCTTGGATCGCGGAACGCGGGGTCGTTGCCGTCCACTTCCACCATGGTCAGCAATGTGGCGAACGGCACCTCGAACGGCAGCAGGTTACCCAGCTCCTGCTCGATCATATAGCCGATCATCCCTTCGGTCTCGGCCCCCAGGACGTCCAGCGGATAAGCCTCCTCCGGCCGGTAGGCGGCCCCCTGAAGCGCCAGCAACCCGACCTGTGGCCCGTTGCCGTGGCTGATCACGAGCTGGTGCTCGCGCGCGACAGGTGCCAGAGCCTCGGCGGCGATGCGGACGTTGCGGCGCTGCGCATCGGCAGTCATCGGCTCGCCGCGTTTCAACAGAGCGTTGCCGCCCAATGCGACGACGACTCGCATGGCATCATTCTCCCAATGTGGCGACGAGAAGCGCCTTGATCGTGTGCATGCGGTTTTCCGCCTGCTCGAAGGCGATGTTGGCCTCCGATTCGAACACCTCGTTGCTCACCTCGAGACCGTTGGCCATCCCATATTCGTCGGCGATTTGCCGGCCGAGCGTCGTCTCGGTGTCGTGGAAGGCCGGCAGGCAGTGCATGAACCTGACCTGCGGGTTGCCGCTCGCAGCGATCAGTTCCGGGTTGACCTGATAGGGCTTGAGCAGCGCGATCCGCTCCCGCCACACCTCCTTCGGCTCGCCCATCGAGACCCAGACATCCGTGTGGATGAAGTCGACCCCGGACACCGCTTCCGCGGTGTTGTCGGTGATCGTCAGCCGCGCGCCGGATGCGGACGCCAAGCGGCGGGCGGTGGCCGTATACTCTTCCGATGGCCACAGGCTTCGCGGCCCGCAGATGCGCACGTCCATGCCCATCAAGCAGCCGACGATCATCAGCGAATGCCCCATGTTGGACCGGGTGTCGCCGACATAGGCATATTTGATATCGGCGATCGGCTTGTCGCTGTGTTCGCGCATCGTCATCACGTCGGCGAGCATCTGGGTCGGATGATATTCGTCCGTGAGGCCGTTGTAGACCGGCACGCCGGCGTATTCGGCCAGCTGCTCGACGCCGCCCTGCGCTGACCCCCGATACTCGATGGCGTCGTACATCCGGCCCAGGACACGCGCGGTATCCTTGAAGGATTCCTTGTGGCCGATCTGTGATCCGGCAGGATCGAGGTAGGTGACGTTGGCCCCCTGATCGTAGCAGGCGACTTCGAAGGCGCAGCGGGTCCGTGTCGATGTCTTTTCGAAGATCAGGCAGATTTCCTTGCCACGTAGATGCTGCTGCTCGGTCTTGGCGTACTTCGCGCGTTTGAGATCGCGCGCCAAATCCAAAAGATACCGAAACTCCCGCGCCGTATAATCCTGGACGGTGAGCAGCGAACGATTGCGCAGATTGAAGCTCATCATTTCCCTCCTGGTTCGGTGTTCGCCGCTGTTCGTCAGTAGGCGGGCTCCCGCCAGATCGGGCAGGTCATGCAATGCCCCCCACCACGGCCGCGGCCAAGTTCCGCTCCGCGGACGGTGATGACCTCGACACCGGCTTTACGCAGCAGCGTGTTGGTGTAGGTGTTGCGGTCGTAAGCCACGACCACGCCGGGTTCGAGAGCCACGACGTTGTTGCCGTCGTCCCATTGCTCGCGCTCCGCCTCGTAGGCGTTGCCGCCGGTGCCGACGACGCGGAGCGCCGGGTAGCCCAGCGCCTCGGCCACGACCTCCAGAAGCGGCCTTGCCTCGGGCCGCACCTCGAACCGTCCGTCGCCGTCCAGCGGGTAGGCGCTGTAGCAGCGGATCCGATCGACGACCTCGCGGAAGACGGTCACCAGATCGCGATCGCAGAAGGAAAAGACCGTATCCAGGTGCATGGCCGCACGGCTCTTCGGCATCAGGCAGGCGATCACCCGTGACGCGGCGTTGTTGCGGAACAGCGCACGGGCGACCTGACCGACCGCCTGGCGATTGGTGCGCTCCCCCATGCCAATGAGCACGATACCCTTGCCGATCGGCATCACATCGCCGCCCTCAAGGGAGGCGCCTGTGAAGTCCTCGTCGGAATCGCCCCACCAGATTTTGAATTCGCCGTCCCGGAAGCGGGGGTGGAATTTGTAGACCGTGCGCTGCAGCAGCGTCTCCGGCTTGCGGGCCGCCCAGAACATCGGATTGCAGGTCACCCCATTGTAGATCCAGCAGGACGGGTCCCGTTGGAACAGGGTGTTGGGAATGGGAGGCAAAACAAAGTCGGTGCCGCCGAACGCCTCCCGCAGCAGCGCGCTCACCGTGCTGTCCGGCAGATCCGAGATGGCAAAGCCGCCGATGAGGTGAGCGGCAAGCTGTCCGGGAGGCATCTCGTCCAGCCATGGGCGGATAACTTCCGCAGCGGCCAATCCGACGGTGTTGGCGGTGATGCGACGATCGAGCACGAACCGCCTCGCCTCGGGATCTTCGAGAGTCCGCGCGAGCAGGTCGTGCAGATCAAGCACTTCGACCCCGCGCTCCTGCATTTTCAGCACCAGATCATGGTGATCCTTCTGCGCCTCGTGCACCCAGATGACGTCGTCGAACAGAAGGTCGTGGCAGTTTCCGGGGGTGAGGCGCTGGTGTGCCAACGACGGCCGGCAGACCAGGACAGTGCGCAGCTTACCGACTTCCGAATGCACGCCGACTTCGGACATGATTCATCTCCCTGCCGTGGTGGCCCAGAGTTTCGGTATGGTTCCCGGTTGTGGGCCTTGTGGTGTCTCGTGTGCGGGGGTATCTCTCGCAGTCACAATGGGCTGATCGTGCCGGTCCACATCAGCCAGGCGGCGAGCACGGCCAGCATGGCAATAAGCGCCGCAATGACCGTTTCCACACCGGTGAAGGCACGTTCCCCACATTCACGCCGGGCCCGGACATAAACCAGGATCCCCGGAGCGAAGAGAACAGCGCACATCAGCAGGTACTGAAGGCCGGCCGCGTAGACGAGCCAAAGCCCATAAGCGGTCGCCAACGCACCGATCAGGATGCCCTTCGTCCGCGGCTCGGCACCGTAGCTCTCGCCGGTCAGGGCCAATTTCAACGCGTAGGCGCCGGATAGGACGTAAGGGGGGAGGATCGCTACCGAAGCGATGAAGTAGAAGAACTGGTACGCACTGCGGGACAGCAAGCTGAGTGCGAGAAAGAACTGGATCATGAGATTGGTTGCCCACAGGGCGTTCACGGGCGACCCGTTGGCATTCTCCGCTGCGAACCACTTCGGGAAGGTCCCGTCGCGTCCACAAGTATAGGGGATTTCCGCACACAGCAGGGTCCACGACAGAAACGCGCCACCGACCGAAATCACCAGACCGATATTGATCAGGGCCGCGCCCCATGGACCGACAAGGGATTCGAACACGCCCGCCATGGAGGGCACCTTGAGGTCGGCCAACTCGGGCTGCTTCAGGATGCCCGTCGCGAGCAGCGATACCAGCACATATATTCCCAAGGCGCCGACGAACCCGATCACGGTCGCCCGCCCGACGTCGGAGCGCCGGGCTGCACGGGCGGAATAGACGCTGGCGCCTTCGATGCCGATGAACACCCAAAGGGTCACCAGCATGGTGCTCTTCACCTGCTCCATGACCGAACCGAGACCGCCCGAACCGGTTCCGGCACCCGTCCCCCAGAAATCCACCGTGAACCGGTCCCAATGGAAGCCGACGATTGCGAGCAGGATGAAGAGGAACAAGGGAACCAGTTTGGCGATCGAGGTGACGACGTTCACAAAGGCCGCCTGCTTGATCCCGCTGAGCACGAGCGCGTGGATCAGCCACAGGCACAATGACGCGCCAATGACGGAGGGCAGGTTGTTGCCATCGCCGAAGATGGGGAAGAAGTGGGAAAGCGCCGAAAAAATCGCTACGGCATAGGCAACATTCCCAAGAAAGGCGCTAAGCCAGTAGCCCCAGGCGCTGTTGAACCCGACGAATGGACCGAAGCCCGCCTTGGCGTAGGCATAAGGACCCGCATTCAGGTTAGGCTTGCGTACCGCCAGGTTCTGGTACACGAAGGCGAGCATCAGCATGCCAATTCCGGTGATGAGCCAGCCGATCAGAATGGCGGCGGGCGACGCGTTCTTCGACATGTCAGACGGGAGATTGAAAACTCCTCCGCCGATCATCGAACCGACAACGAGCGCAACAAGCGGGAGCAACGTCAGCTTCTGCGATTTCTGCGTCTGCACTTCATCAGCTGCGCCCACCGGCACCAGCCCATTTACGTCCGCCGTCGTCATGGCCGTCTCCCCGTGGCCGTCTCCCAGCCGTCAAGTTCTGCAGCCAGAAAGGCGGAGAGTTATTGGTCTTCCAGGCTCGACATCTGTCTCTCTGCTGCCAACGTGCGTATCGGTGGGTCGCGAGCCTGGAACGGGAGCCCAAATTTTAGGCGTCAGGTGACCAGTGCAGAAGATTGATACGGTTTCCGCAGAGTTTCTGAACTGCTCGAAACGCAATCCAGCACGAAGTCGAAAATGAAGGATACGGCCGCGTCGTTGGAAACATGATGTTACGGTGTCAACCGGCAGGGAATCCCATGCTGAACCGTGCCGGGTGTCCCGGAGGCTCCATTTCTTGAGAAGAGGGAGTCATCATGGGAGAAGACCAAGCCACGCAAGAGCAGGACCTCGGCGAGATCGCGCAGGCTGAGCTTGAGCCCGAGCCGCCACGGTACGATCAAGTAGACCACGTCGGTGGGCAGCAGAAGCCGGTTCAGCAGCGAGCCGGTGCGCTCGTTGAACCCGCGCCGGCATTCGCGGCAACCGAAGCGGCGATAGCCATGCGCCGTTCGGGCCGAACGCTCCGAGGTTGCATTCGAGTGGCAGTGCGGACAGCGCATCCATCTCCTCCAGAGTGGAGGTGATCCTCTACGTCAGCTCTACGGTTGCAAGCAAGATGGCACGAAGGCTGACGGAACCCATCGACCGCCACCCGACCATGAGCGTCCATCCCGTCACCCCGATGGCGGAGGCCGACCTGCGCCGCCACCTCGCCGCGCAAGGGCTGGACGGGGTGGCGGTGCTGCGCGCCGTGCCGCTGCACCGGGTCGGCACCGCCGGTGGCGATACGTCGAGCCTCGCGGTGCGGGCGTTCGGCTGCTGGGGCCTGTCCTACCGCTGCAAGCCCGCACCCGGCGTCACCGTCAGCCGCACCCATGCCGACGATCCCGCGGCGGACGGGCTGGAACTGATGCTGAAGGGCAGTCGGATGGGCGGCGATGATCTGTTCGAACGGCTGCTGGGATAGGTGCCGTCAAGGTGCCGGCGGGATGGGAATCGAGGCAAGATCACACGGGCGGTACCCGGGCGCAGGCGGTGGAGCGCGCTTGTCGCTTCGGGATTCGGATGCCGGATGCCATTCAGTCATGCGGCAGCGAGACATGCCCGACGGTATAGATTTGCATCGTCTCCGTCGCCATTGGCGGCAGTCCTGGCCAAAGCGTGAAGCTGGCCGCCGCCCATCGCATCGGATCGACGGCGGCGACGGCGGCCAATGCTCCGGCCTGGATCGCCGACCTTGTCTCCGCGATGGCGCTCTCCCGTTGCGAAGCCAGATCCGAATGGGCCGCGACCGGTCGGACATCTCGGGTGGCGTGGGTCGCGGCGCCCAGCTTCGCCGTCAGTTCAACATGCCGGACAATCCAGGTCTGCACCGACGGCCAGCCGAAATCGCGCGTCACCGCCGCGAAGCCCGGGCCGGAAAGAAAATCGTCGATACCTTCCGGCTCATCCCACAGGTAGAAGGGCGCATAGAGGTTTTCAGCGCTGGAAAAACCGGCATCCTGCTTTCTCGCGGCGAGATAGGCCTTGAAGCGCAGCCTTGGAAAGCCGTCCAGCAGCGGCCCTTTCTCACGAATGCGGCGGTCGATGACCGCCATGTCGTAATCGGCCGGCAGGACGAAGCTGTATTGCATCGCGATCATCGGGAAAGCTCCTCCTGTTCGACGGCTTCCATCCAATGGACGGCGGTCCCGCCGCGGACCGGTTGGACGCTGACGTAACTGAACGGGCTGGACGGTGCCGCGCCATGCCAGTGGCGTTCGCCGGGGGCAAACCAGACGGCGTCGCCGGCGCGGACCTCGACCGGCTCGCCGCCATCGCGTTGGACGACGCCGACACCATCGAGCACGAACAGAAGCTGCCCGGACGGATGGCTGTGCCAATGGGTCACGACACCCGGCGGGACGAAGGCGCGCATCGCCGTCATGTCGCCGTCGGTCCGGCTCGACAGCAGCATCTGAGCGAGGAAGGAACCGCTGGCGATCCCCTCGGGTGCGGCGGCAATGCCCTCGCCGGCGCGACGGATGGTCATGACCGGCGGGCAGGACGATTGCATTTCGAAATAGCCGGTCATCGGCAAGCCTCCTCCATGGGCAGAGAGGCCGACAGGCCGGATGCGAAAGACCAATCGTCAGAGCCGGACTGGGCGATCACGACCATCACGTCCTCGGGCCGGACACCCGGCGACGCTGCAAGGTTTTCCACCAGCCTCCGATAGAAGCGGGCCTTCGTTTCCGGTGATCGGGCTTTTCCGGTGGTGATGTGGAAGACGATGTAATCGTCCGAACGGGGGCCGCCGCCATAGGTCCGATCGAAGATCAGTTCACAGGGCTGATGCTGGTGGATCGCGGCAAAGCGATCTCTTTCCGGGACATCGAAACAGTCGACAAACGCCCGGTCGAGACTGTAGGAAACAGCCGCAAGGTAGGCTGGCGATTTGCCCGCGAGCAAAGAAATTCGGGTGAAGGGCATCAGTGCCGCTCCTGCGAAAGCGATTGACAGGGGCAGTATGGCGCGCGACGATCATCCTGATAATCGGATTATTCAGCATGAATGATCCTGATTTTTGGGACTTTGCGATGCGCCTGACCAATCTCGACATGGATGCGTTGCGCAGCTTCGTCGCCGGTATCGACGCCGGTTCCTTCGCCCAGGCCGCCGACCGGCTGGGGAGATCGACATCGGCGGTCAGCGCTCACCTCAAGAAGCTGGAGGATCAGACCGGAACGGCGCTGGTGCGCAAGGCGGGGCGCGGCTTGACGCTCACCGATGGCGGTGAAGTGCTGCTGTCCTATGCCAGACGCCTGTTGACCCTCAATGACGAGGCGATGAACGCCGTTCGCGGGGCCGAGTTGGAGGGCTGGATCCGCCTTGGAATCCAGGAGGATTTCGGCGAGGCCGTGCTGCCGCAGGTGCTCGGCCGCTTCGCCCGCGCCCATCCCAAGGTCCGGATCGAGGGACGCATCGCCCGCAACGGCGAGTTGCTTGAGAAAATCGCCTCCGGTCATCTCGACCTGGCGCTGGCATGGGACGATGGCACCGCATCGGCCATCGACAGGATCGCGTCCTTGCCGCTGTGCTGGCTGGGTGCGGCGGAGGAGGAGCCGACCTGGCGGGCCGATGGACGCGAGCCATTGCCACTTGCGGCTCTGGAAGCGCCCTGCCTCCTGCGCGCCATCGCCTGCGACCATCTCGACCGCCAGGGAATTGCCTGGCGCATCGCCTTCGTCACCCCGAGCCTGGGTGGCCTGTGGGCGGCGACGGCAGCGGGCCTCGGCATCGCCTTGCGGACGCCGGTGGGGCGGCCGCCGTCGGTGCGCGTGCTCGATCCCGCGACCCATGGATTGCCGCACCTCCCGTTGCTAGGCCTTAGACTTCTGCGGTCCGACAAGGGTCCGAATCCGATCGGCGACCACCTCGCGACGATCATCCGTCAGGCGGTGCACGAAGCACTGCCGGCTGGCTGGATACCGGCGCCACCGGGCGCCGCCTGACCCCTCCGGCCTTGCGGGTGACCGCGGCGCGCTGCACCGTCGGGAACCAGGCAGTCCCCGGCGCGTCCCCGGGAAAATTCACCATCGCATCAGGCAGAGGGCAGCGTTTGGCACCTGCCATCGGTTGGGGTGAGGCAGTGCGCACCCATGCTCAGATGGGAGGAGCAATGAACTCGCATCCCGAAAGCCGCATTGTTGAGGGCCGGGCGCCATGAGCTTCCTGATCCGTCTGTTGTTGCTCGTGTGTTTGGCACTGACCCCGGTCGCCGCTCTCGAGGTCTGGAACCAGATCGATTTGCGCCGCCACCGCTCGGTGGAGATTCACGATCACGCACGCCAACTGCTTGGCTTGCTCGGTGGCGAACAGCAGCGCCTCGTCGAGGGTGTACGCCAGATGCTGGCTTTGCTGGCTGAGACGCCGGAAGCCCAGTCGCTCGACGCCGCCGCCTGCCAGAAGCTGCTGGCGCGCACGCGAATGCGGTTGCCGGACTATTTGACGATCAATCTGACAAACCAGGACGGCGTCATTCTCTGCTCCACCGATCTTGCCCTGCCCGGGAAGACCATTGCGGATCGACGGCACGTACGCGCTGCACTGGAGAGCCGCGGTTTCACCGTCGGTGAGTTCATTCGGCAGCGGCAGAGCGGCAAACCGGTTATGCCGTTCGCACTTCCCATTCAGGGAGAGGGGGCAAACGACCCGCCGATCGGTGTGGTCACGGCGCTGATCGACCTCGGCTGGCTCGAGCGATACCTCTCCGAGCATCCGCTTCCTGCGAACGCCGCACTTCTGGTGACCGACAGCGACGGCATCGTGCTGACCCACGTGCCCGAACGTCCTGCCGCAGTCGGCAGCGCGCTTCCAGACCGCTTCCGCCCCCTGCTTGATGCCAAGGCCGTAGGCACTTCGAAACTGATCGGAATCGACGGGGTCGAGCGGGTGTTCGCCTATGTGCCGCTTTCCGCCGGAGTCCGCCACATCTTCGTCGCCATCGGCATCGATCACACCGCCGCGATGGCCGGCGTCGACGACACCTTGTACCGTTCCCTGCTATGGATCGCCGCCACGCTGGTGCTCGGCCTGATGGCCACCTTCCTGATCGCCAGACGCCATCTCCATCGGCCAATCAAGACCTTGGTCACTGCGACCGAACGGTGGCTCGGCGGTGACCGCACAGTGCGCGTGGGGGCGGTCGACGGAGCTGAATTGTCCCGGCTCGGGCAGGCATTCGATGCCCTGGTGGAAGATCTCGACCGGCAGATGCAGGCCAAGGAGGCGGCATCCACGGCGTTACGGGCCAGCGAGGCCCGCTACCGTTCGATCGTCGAAACCGCGGTAGACGCCATGGTGGTCATCGATGGGCGCGGGATCGTCCAATCCTACAACCCGGCGGCCGAACGCATCTTCGGCTATACAGAAGCCGACGTGCTCGGGCGCAACGTCGCGATGCTCATGCCGGAGCCCTACCGCTCCGGCCACGACGACTATGTCGCGGCCTACCAACGCACCGGCGACCGCAAGATCATCGGCATCGGACGTGAGGTCGTAGGTTGCCGCAAAGACGGCTCGATATTCCCGCTGGAACTCGCGATTGCAGAGTGGAGCATCGACGGCACCCGCTTTTACACCGGCATCATGCGCGACATCAGCGGTCGCCAGGAGGTCGAGGAGGCGCTCCGGGCCAGCGAGGAGCGCTTCCGCGCGCTGGTGGAAGATGCCCCGCACATGATGTGGGTGAACCGCCCGGATGGTTCTCTGGAGTTCGTCAATGCCGCCTTCCGCGCCTATACCGGCCGCAGGACGACAGAGATCACCCGCATGGACGATCTCCACCCGGAGGATGTCGAACGGATCCAGGCGGCGCGTGCCCGCGCCATCGCTGCCGGCGAACCGCACGAATACGAACTTCGCCTCCGCCGGGCCGACGGCACATACCGATGGCATCTCAGCCGTACCCACCCCATCCGCCAGGGCGGTCGCATCGTCGCATGGTTCGGCGGCGCGGTCGATATCCACGACATTCACCACGCCCGGGATGCGGCGGAGGAAGCCGCCCGGTCGAAGAGCCGCTTCCTCGCCGCCGCGAGCCACGACCTGCGCCAGCCGATGCAATCGATCCTGTTGTTCGCCGAGGTCCTACGCCCGCACCTGTCCGATGAGCCCGGCCTTGAGAAGCTCGGTTGTCTCCAGCATAGCCTCGGCATTCTCAAAGGCCTGTTGGATGGCCTGCTCGACATTTCCCGCCTCGATGCCGGCATCGTGGCGCCGAGGTTCGAGGTATTCCCGATTTCAGACGTGATGAGGACGCTGGACGATATCTATGCGCCGTTGGCGCACCGCAAGGGTTTGGATTTGCAGGTCCTGCCCTGCCCTGCATCGGTCTGCAGCGACCGCGTCCTGCTCGGCCGGATTTTGCGCAATCTGGTCGAGAACGCCGTCCGCTACACGGAACTCGGCCGGGTCGAGATCGCATGCACCGTGCAAGCCGAACGTTTGCTGATCGAGGTTCACGACACCGGTTGCGGCATTCCGGCGGATCAGGTCGAGCGCGTCTTTGAGGAGCTGTATCAGATCGACAATCCCGAACGGGACCGCAATCAGGGGCTTGGTCTGGGATTGGCCATCGTTCGCCGCCTGTCGAGCCTGCTGGACCACCCTGTCGCCGTGCACTCCCAGCCCGGTCAGGGCTCAACGTTCAGTGTCGCCGTGCCGCTTGTGATGACCGCGTCCAACCCGGCGCCTCCCGTCGAGGCGGCGGTGTCGGCGCCGGTGGATGAGAATGGGCGGCGGCTGGCGGTGGTGGTGGACGACGACCCGATCGTGCTCGCCGGTATGAAGGCGATACTCGATGCCTGGAATTTCGAGGTGATCGCCGCAGACTCGACAACGGGCGCTGTGGAGCATCTGGAGCATGACGGACGCCGACCGGACATCCTCATCGTCGACTACCGGCTGCGGGACAATCGCATCGGGACAGAGGCAATAGTTCGCATCCGTGCGATGTATGATCGGGAGATCCCCGGCGTCATCGTGACCGGCGAGATCGGCACCGAACCGCAAAATGACGCCATCGCGCATGGCCTTGATCTGCTGCACAAGCCGGTCACCCCGAACAGCCTCGCCGGAACACTCGGCCGACACCTTCAACCCGTCAAGTGAGCCTCTGCGGCCCGTCGCCGGGGTCCTTCGCCCTGGAGCCGAACAGCCGCTCCAGGGCTGCCCAAAGCTGCCCGGGCAGGGAGCGGTCGCCGAGGACGGCGATGCCGTAGCACGTACCGTCGCCGGAGAGGGACAGCCCCTTGCTCGCCGCGAGTGTGGAGCGGCCAGAACAGCCGCACCCGGTGCGATCCCCACATGGCTCTTCGGCATCCTCCAGCCCACGCTGGCCGCCTCCTGTCCAGCAATGCCCGCCCCGGCGGGGTGATGCAGCGTCGCAGACAGCTAAACGGGGGCGAGGCGGCATTGTCTCGTCGACCCGGACCGTCGAGCCGACCTGGGCGCCTACACCCCATGCCGCCGCCGCAGGAATTCAGCCGCACGCTCGCCCACGATCGCGCACGGCGCCTGCGTGTTGCCCGTCGTCACCCTCGGGAGGATCGAGCCGTCCGCAACGCGCAGCCGGTCGATACCGTGGACCGCCAGCGATGCATCGACGACCGACATGTCGTCGATGCCCATCCGAGCCGTCCCGCATTGGTGCCAGTAGGTCACCGCGGCGTCGCGGAGGAACTGATCGTCGACCGCCGACGCCGCCCCGGGGATGGCCTCGCGCCGGACATAGGGCGCGAAAGCCGCATCGTTCCCGATCTCGCGGCAGAGCTGCACGCAGGCGCGGGCCGTCTCCATGTCCCGCGGATCGGACAGCATGTTGGGATCGACCAGGGGCGCCACGGCCGGGTCCGCCGACCGCAGCCGCACCTCGCCACGGCTATAGGGCTGCGCCAACCCTGCGAACATCGTCCACCCATGCTCGGGGACGCCGCGCGCCGCCGTGCGCTCGCTGGGAACGGGGAACTCAACCTGGCAGAACAGAAGGTCCGGCACCTCCAGGTCGGGGCGGCTTTTCCAGTAGAGGGTCGCCTCGCTCCCGCTGGCGCGTGGAGTGATCGGCTCCCGGTACTCCCAGGTGCAGCCGAACGACACATGATCCTGCAGGCCGCGGCCGACGCCGGGCAGGTGACGCACGACCGGAATGCCGTGCCGGTCGAGCTGGCTCCGGTCGCCGATCCCCGACAGCATGAGCAGCTTGGGCGTGTTGATGGCGCCGGTGGACAGGATCACCTCCGAGCCTGCCGTGAAGGACAGAATCCCGCCGCCCCGTTCGACCTCGACGCCGGTCGCGGTCGTCCCGTCGAAAAGCACGCGGCGCACCAGCGTATCGGTCAGGATCGTGAGGTTCGGCCGGTCGGCCACCGGATGGACATAGGCGCGGTAGAGCGAGTTGCGCCGTCCGTCCCGCAAGAGCATGTCGGTATAGGCCACGCCCCCCGCGGTTTCCATCATCCTGCCATTGGGGCTGTCGTAGCGCGGGATGCCGAGGGACTCCGCCGCGTCGAGCAGCGCGCCGGCGATGGGGCTCGGATCCTGTGCGGGCTGCACCCATACCGGCCCGGAGCCGCCGCGATACTGCGGGTCCGGCGCACCCCGCCAGTTCTCGATGCGCCGATAGATGCCGAGAACCGCCTCGTGGCTCCAGCCGGCATCGCCGGACTGTTCCGCGAAATGATCCCAGTCGGCGCGATGGCCCCTGGCCCACACCATGACATTGATGCTCGACCCGCCGCCGAGCCCCTTGCCCATGGACATGGGAAGCGCGCGGCCGTCCAGATGCGGATTCGGCTCGGCCTGGAAGCCCCAGTCGCGCCGACTGCCGAGATTCGTGGGCCATAATGCCGGATTGAGCACCGCCTCGTCCTCGTCGCTGCCGCCCGCTTCGATGAGCAGCACGGAGCAGTCGGCATTCTCAGCCAGCCGGCGCGCGATCACGGATCCGGATGCGCCGGCACCGCAGACGATGAAGTCGTAGGCAGGCTTGAGGTTGGAGAGTCTTTGCGTCTGATTGTCACGGATGCGTCGGTTGAACTCCTCGGAGCCGCCGGAGATGGAATGGCTCATGTCATGGACCTTTCGATGAGCGGAGGGGGATGGGCCGACGAGGCCGGTGCCTAGCGCGAGGCCGCGCCGGACTGCCGGGCCGCTTCGTCGATCACCGTCGCGACGACCTTCGACTGCGTGAAGTAGACGGCATGGCTGGCCGGGACGTTCGTGACCTTCGCGCCGATGCGCTTCGCCATGTCCTGGAGCATCCGCTGGTCGAACGCCTTGTCCTCCGTCGCGATCACCGCCCAACTGGGCTTGGTCCGCCAGGCGGCATGCCGGAGCTTCACGCCGAAGCTGGCCATGTTGATCGGGACCTGCGACGCCTTCAGGAAATCGACGTCGGCCTTCGTCGCATCCGCGGCGAAGCCGGCGGCGAAGTTCTCGGGCTTGATGAAGCCGAAGCCGTCCTCGCTCTTCTCGATGACGAACTCAGGCGGCGTCTTATAGCCGTCATATTGCTGCGCCGTGGTCTCGCCGGCGTCGGGCGACAGGGCGGACACATAGACCAGCCCACGCACCTTGGGATGGACACCGGCTTCGGTGATGACGGTGCCGCCCCAGCTGTGGCCGACCAAAACCGCGGGACCGTCCTGCCTGTCGAGCGCACGCCGCGTGGCCGCCACATCGTCTTCGAAGGAAGTGAGCGGATTCTGGACGATCGTGACCCGGTATCCGCGGGTGGTCAGGTCCTCATAGACCTTCCGCCATCCGGATCCGTCGGCGAAGGCGCCATGGACGAGGACGACATTCCTGACAGCCGCCTGATCGGTGGACTGGCTGGTCTGCTGCGCCTGCGAGACCGACGGCGACAGGGTGGCGACCGAAGCGGCCAGGATCAGGGCCTGAATCGTGTTCTTCATGTTTGCCTCCATTCGTCCGCGATAACTGTTATCGCGATATGTGTTTGTATCGCTGGGGCACTCTCTTGTCCAGGAAAATTTATCGCGATATATGTCAGCGGAAGACGCACCACGAAGGGAGCAGTCCATGTCGGACGTGAACGAGCCGGACGTAAACAGGCCGGATGTGAACAATCCGCCGGTGCCGCTGGAGGAGCAGCTCTGCTTCGCGATCTACTCGGCCGGCATCGCCATCCAGCGGGCCTACAAGCCGCTGCTGGACGCCCTTGGCCTCACCTATCCGCAGTATCTCGTCCTCAATATCCTGTGGCGGGAAGACGGGCAGACGGTGGGGAGCATCGCCCAGCAGCTTGCCCTTGAATCCAGCACGCTGACGCCCCTGCTCAAGCGCCTGGAGGCTGCGGAGCTGATTCATCGGACGCGCAACCCGACCAACGAGAGGCAGGTGATCGTGTCGCTGACGGCCGAGGGAACGGCTCTGCGCTCCAGGGCCGGTTGCCTGGGCGATACGTTGCTCCACGCCTCCGGGGAGTCACCCGCCGCTTTGGCAAGGCTCAACCGCGAGATCGCGCAGCTGCGGGATTCCGTTTACGCGCATATCGGCGGCTGGACGTCGCCAGACGCACATTGAGGAGAAAATCACTCACCGGTCCCGGTCATGGCCCCGGTCATGGCCCGATTATGGAAT
Organism: Alphaproteobacteria bacterium; assembly: GCA_046570145.1. GTDB lineage: Bacteria > Pseudomonadota > Alphaproteobacteria > Azospirillales > Azospirillaceae > Azospirillum. The sequence goes on along the minus strand of JBKHVJ010000111.1, from coordinate 10,078 downwards.
GATCTCCAACTCGGCGATCCCGTCGCCGTCGCAATCCAGGACGAAGAAATAGCGCAGGTTTGTCGGGCTGCCCGGGAAATCGCCTTCCAGGCGGCTTGTCACCACCGTCCGGTCGCCCTCGGCCGCGACGGCGAACGGTTCGGCAGTGTAGCTGTAGGCGGTCGAGCTGTTCGCCTTCCATGACCGGATGGCGTCCCGCCCACGATGTGTCTGCTTTTCATCCCTCACCACGGCGTTTTGGGTGAAACATCGTGCGACGCGGTCGGCATCCTTGGTTGCGTCGGCAGCGAAATAGCCGGCAATCGCCCCGGGCAGTTCGATGATCATGGTCATCTCCCTCATCATCTCTCGGCCTTGTCCGGGAAGACGACACCAACCATCCGACGGTGTGGAGCCGTCCGTCCCGACCTGATTTCCCGACACTCTACGACTGAAACCGCATCGCGGTAATCGGGATAAACCGAGATGCGTCGTCGCGAAAATCAGGACAATCAGGTCGGGACGGGCCGGTCGGGTGGAAGCCGGTGGCCGCCATGATGCTCGGTGGGCCCCCTCACCCGCCACATCCCGATCAGCCCGGCCCCTTCACCATGCCTGACCGTAGAGTTCCAAGGCGTCCTCGTAGCGGACATCGCGCGGATTGTTGACCAGAAGCCTCTGCACCTTCATAGCGTCGGTGGCCAGCATCGGCAGATCGTCCCGCCGCACACCGACCTGTTCCAGCCGCTGCTCCATCGGCATGGCGGCGACGAGATCGCGCATGGCGTCGATGAAGGCGGCCGCCGCCCCGGCCGGCGTGGCGAAGGAGCGGCCGGGCAGGATCGCCGGGGCGAGTTCGGCATAAAGCCCCTCCGCGGCCGGCCGGTTGAACTCCAGCACCGGTCCGAGCATCAGCGCGTTGCTCAGCCCGTGCGGGACGTGGAAATGGCCGCCCAGCGGATAGGCCAGGGCGTGGACCGCCCCCACCGGCGCATTGGCGAAGGCGATGCCGGCGAGCAGCGAGCCCTGGAGCATCGCCGCGCGGGCGGCGACGTTGCGCCCGTCCGCGATGACGGCGCGGATGTTGCCGCCCAGCAGGCCCAGCGCCCGCAGCGCGAGGCTGTCGGACAGCGGGTTCTTCTTGTGGCGGGTGGTGTAGGCCTCGATGGCGTGGACCATCGCATCGATGCCGGTCATCGCGGTGACCCGCGGCGGCAGCCCCAGCGTCAGATGGGCGTCGAGCACCGCCAGATCGGGATAGAGCAGGCTGGAAACCACCCCCTTCTTCTCGCTGGTGGGCGTGGTGACGATGGCGATCGGCGTCACCTCCGACCCCGTGCCGGCGGTGGTCGGCACCTGGATCAGCGGCAGGCGCGGCCCCTTGGCGAGGCCGATGCCGTAGATGCCCGGCAGCTCCTGCGGCGTGCCGGCCAGCAGGGCGACCAGCTTGGCGGTGTCGAGCGAGCTGCCGCCGCCGAAGCCGATCACCCCGTCGGCCCCGGCGTCGCGCGCCGCCCGCACCGCCAGCGCGACCGACTCCTCCGGCGGGTCGGCCAGCACGTCGGAAAACAGGGCGCAGACCGTGCCGGCGGCCTTGAAGCCGGCCTCGACCGGCTCCAGCAGGCCGGCCGCCACCAGACCGGCGTCGGTGACGATCAGCGCGCGGCGGATGCCCAGCTCCTTCGCCATTGCGCCCAGCCGGGCCGCCGCCCCCGCCTCGCACACCAGCTTGGGCGTGGTTTCGAACACGAAGTCGGTCATGTCTCGGTCCTCACCGGATCGGGGTTTCAGGCGGTTTCGGCCGGCGCGACCAGCCGCCCGAGCACCGTGCGGAGCGTTTCCGGCAGCGCCGCCGGGCGGCGCGTCTCGCGGTCGACATAGACATGCACGAAATGGCCGCAGGCCGCCGGGGTGGGGTCGTCGTTGCGGAACAGCCCGACCTCGTAGCGGACGCTGCTGGTGCCCAGCCGCGCCACGCGCAGCCCGGCCTCGACCCGGTCGGGGAAGCTGACCGGCGCGTAATAGCTGCAGCCGGTGTCCACCACCAGCCCGATCACCGGGCTGTTCTCGATGTCGAGCGCGCCGTTCTCGATCAGGTACTGGTTCACCACCGTGTCGAAGTAGCTGTAATAGACCACGTTGTTGACGTGGCCGTAGGCGTCGTTGTCCATCCACCGGGTCGGGACGATCTGGAAATGGGGATAGGAGGCGCGGGTGTCGTGCTTGCGGTCCATTTGGGTTCCTCCCTGTATCGGATTGGGCTTTGAGGACTTCAGGCGACTTCGAACAGGCCGGCGGCGCCCATGCCGCCACCGACACACATGGTGACGACGACATGGCGCACACCCCGGCGCTTGCCCTCGATCAGGGCATGGCCGACCAGACGGGCGCCCGACATGCCATAGGGATGACCGATGGCGATGGCCCCGCCATTGACGTTAAGCCGCTCGTCGGGAATGCCGAGCCGGTCGCGGCAGTGGATCACCTGCGCGGCGAAGGCCTCGTTCAGCTCCCACAGCCCGATGTCGTCGACGGTCAGGCCATGTTGCTTCAGCAGCTTCGGCACCGCGAAGACCGGGCCGATCCCCATCTCGTCCGGGTCGCAGCCGGCGACCGCGATGCCCCGGTAGAGCCCAAGCGCCTGCAGACCCCGCCGTTCGGCCTCCGACGCCTCCATCAGCACGCAGGCCGACGCCCCGTCCGACAGTTGCGAGGCGTTGCCGGCGGTGACGAAGCGCCCTTCCCGGATCTGCTGGCCGTCGCGGAACACCGGCTTCAGCGCCGACAGCCCGGCGAGCGTGGTGTCCGGCCGGTTGCTCTCGTCGCGGTCCAGCGTGACGGTATGACGGGTGGTCTCGCCGGTCGCCTTGTCGAAGCGGGTCATGGTGGTGGTGAGCGGCACGATCTCCGTGTCGAAACGCCCGGCGTCCTGCGCCTCGGCGGTGCGGGCCTGGGAGCGGGCGGCGTAGGCGTCCTGCGCCTCGCGCGGCACGCCGTAGCGCGCCGCCACGATCTCCGCCGTCTCGATCATCGCCATGTAGACGTCGGGGCGGTGCTCGACCAGCCAGGGATCGCGCCAGCGCTCGACATTCATGCGGTCGGTCTGCACCAGCGAGAGCGATTCCAGCCCGCCGCCGACCGCCACGGTCATGCCGTCGGCGACGATCTGCTTGGCGGCGATGGCGATGGCCATCAGGCCGGAGGCGCATTGCCGGTCCACCGACTGCGCCGCGACCGAGGTGGGCAGTCCGGCGCGCAGCGCGCATTGCCGGGCCATGTTCATGTGGGTGGCGCCCTGCTGCAGCGCCGCCCCCATCACCACGTCGTCGATTTCGGCGGGATCGATCCCGGCGCGGGAGACGGCATGGGCAATGGCGTGCCCCCCCAGCGCCTGCGCCTGGGTGTCGTTGAAGGCGCCGCGGTAGGCCTTGCCGATGGCCGTGCGGGCGGTCGATACGATGACGGCTTCTCTCACCGGTCTTCTCCTCGTTTCAGCCGGGTCTCGGCCGGCCGGCTCAGCCGGCGGCGTCCGCCGCGCGCTTCAGGATGCGGTCGACATGGCTCAGGCCGGCGTCGATCTCATGCTGGCGGTCGAGCGAGGCGATCTCGGCGAAGCGGGCGGCCACGGACTCCGGCGTCCGCTCGCCCTCGGGCAGGAAGACACCGTCCGATTCGACGATGGCGAGCCGGGCGTAGGTGCCGGCGCCGGCGAGGATCACCGTGCGGCTGGGCGCCCGCTCCGACACCAGGAACAGCGCCGCCGGGGTGACGAAATCCGGGTTCAGCCGCGCCAGCGCCGTCTCGTCGAGGATGTCGGAGGTCATGCGGGTCGCCGCCGTCGGGGCGACCGCGTTGACGTGGATGCCGTTGCGGATCCCCTCCAGATGCAGGACGTTCATCAGCCCGACCAGACCGGCCTTCGCCGCGCCGTAGTTCGACTGGCCGAAATTGCCATAGACGCCGGAGGTCGAGGTCGTCATCAGGACGCGGCCATAGCCCTGCGCCCGCATGATCGGCCAGACCGCATGGGTGACGTTGGCCGCCCCCATCAGATGCACATCGACGACCGAGCGGAAATCCTCCAGTTCCATCTTGGCGAAGCTCTTGTCGCGCAGGATGCCGGCGTTGTTGATCAGCACGTCGATGCGGCCCCACAGGCCTTTGGCGCACCCGACCATCGCCGCGACCTGCGCCGGGTCGGTGACGTTCGCGCCGTCGGCGATGGCCTCGCCGCCGCGGCTGCGGATCTCCGCGACCACCGTCTCGGCGGCATCGGAGGCGCCGCGGCCGTCGCGCCCGCCGCCCAGGTCGTTGACCACCACCCTGGCGCCGCGCGCCGCCAGTTCCAGCGCATAGCCGCGCCCCAGGCCGTTCCCCGCCCCGGTGACGATGGCGACCCGCCCGTCGAAGCGGATGCCTTCCGATTCAATGCTCATGCTGCGTTCACCTGTTCTTTCAAAAGGGTCAGGATGATCCAGTCGGCCGCCAGGGCCGGCCTGCCGCCGCCCTCGATCTCCACCGTCACCGCATAGCGCGCGGCCAATTCCCGATCAGACCGGCGGGTGACCTCGCTCAGCACGAAGCGGGCGCGGACCCGTGCGCCGGACCGGACCGGGGCGGGGAAGCGGACGCGGTCGAAGCCGTAATTGATGACCATCGCCTCTCCGGCGATCCTCGGCAGCACGCCCTCCCCCATCGCGGTCAGCAGCGACAGCGACAGGAAGCCGTGGGCGATGGTGCCGCCGAAGGGGGTATCGCGGCTTGCCCGCTCGGGATCGACATGGATGAACTGGTGGTCGTCGATGGCGTCGGCAAAGGCGTCGATGCGCGTCTGGTCGATCTCGAACCAGCGCGACACACCGATCTCGCCGCCGACGCGCCGCTCCAGCTCCCCGGCGGGAATGGGTTCGTTCATTGGGCGCGTTCCCATGTTCGTTGGGCCATGTTCGTGTTGGCCATTTGGCCTTCGGTTGGGTGCGCTCGCCGCAAAGATTGCTTGCGTCACACACAAAAAACATACCAAGTAGTATGTGAGTGCGCCCGCTCTGTCCAGGCAGAAATGTTGCCTGTGGGATGGATTGGTCCTAGCTTCGCCTGACCGGCCCCTACCGGGGTGCCGCAAACGGACGATGCGGGCGGAACGGATTGATCGCCGACGAAATTATCGAGTTGGAACTGGACGATGAGCAGTGAAAAGAGCCAGCTGTCACCCCGCATCGACAAGACCGGGAACATCGATATCCTGACCGCCGCCGCCGAATGCTTCATGGAGCAAGGCTATCACGCGACGAGCATCGATGACGTGGCGCGGCGTCTCGGCGCTACGAAGGGCCGCATCTACCATTACTACCGCTCGAAGACGGAGCTGTTCTTCGACGTCCACCGCGAGGGGATGCGCCGCAACTTCGAGGCCGTCACCCCGGTGATGAAGGGACCGGAGCCGGCGGGGAAGCGCCTCAGCGCCATGTTCCGCCAGCACGCCCTGTCGATGATGGAGAATCTCGCCCTGGAGGCGGTGGTCGTGCAGGGTGTGGAGATGCACCGCTTTGGCGCCACCACGCCCGAGCAGCGCCGCACGCTGGCCGAGCTGATGACCGTGCGCAACGACTTCGAAAGCCTGTTCAAGCGGGTCGCCTACGAGGGGGTCGAGGACGGCTCGATCCGCACCAGCGACGTGTCGGTGGCGGTCAAGGTGGCGCTGGGCGCCATCAACTGGCTGTCGATCTGGTACCGCCCCCGCCCCGCCGAGACCCGCGACGACCGCGAGATCCTGGCCGACAAGATCGTCGATTCGATCATGCAGGGACTGGACGCGCCGGGATGAGGAAAAAGCCCCTCTCCCATCGCGGGAGAGGGACCCGGCCACCATTGAGAACTCACTGCATTGGAACGCCCCTCAGCCGAGCCTTTCGCGCTTGAGGCGGATGCCCGCGGCCTCGCGGTCCCAGCAGTCCTCCGTCAGGCCGTCAGCGCGAAGCATGTGCTTCTGGAGCTTGCCGCTGGCCGTCTTGGGCAGTTCCTCCACCACGCGGACATAGCGCGGGACCATGTAGTGCGCCACCCTCGCGGCCAGGAAGCCGACCAGTTCGGCCGGGTCGATGGCGGCGCCGGGGATCGGGGCAACGACCGCCAGCACCTCGTCCTCGCCGACATCGCTGGGCACGGCGACGGTCACCGCCTCGCGCACCGCCGGATGGGCGCAGATCTCCGCCTCCAGTTCGAAGGAGGAGATGTTCTCGCCGCGGCGGCGGATGACGTCCTTCAGGCGGTCGACGAAGAAGAAGCGCCCGTCCGCCTCCATGCGGAAGGCGTCGCCAGTGTGGAACCAGCCGTTGCGCATGGACGCCAGCGTCGCCTCCGGGTTGCGGTAATAGCCGGAGCCGAGCGCCCAGGGCCGGTGCGAGCGGATGATCAGCTCGCCGACCGTGCCCGGCGGCAGCTCGGCGTCGTTGCGGTCGACGACGCGCAGCTCGAAGCAGGGACGCGCGCGGCCGCACAGGCCCGGCACCATTCCGTCAGGTCCGGCGGTCCGCGGCCCGGCCGTCAGGGGGCTGGCGATCTCGGTCATGTTGTAGACGGTGTGGAGTTCGACGCCGAAGCGCTCGCCGAATCGGGGCGCGTCCTCGCCGAAGGGAACGATGAAGACCTTCTTGAGAGTATGGTCGCGGTCCCGCGCATCCGACGGCGCCTTCAGCAGGAAGTTCGCCATGATGCCCAGAAGCAGGACCACCGTGCTGCCGGTGTCGCGGATCGAGTCCCAGAAGTCCGGCGTCCGGAACTCCGGAACCATCGCCATGGACCCGCCCTTGCCCAGCATGCAATAGACGTAAAGCGTGCTGCCGCAATGGAAAATCGGGCCGCAGATCATGCAGCGGTCGTCCGCCGCGATGCTGTCGAAGGCGTCCGGCCCCATCGTGTAGATCTGCACGTAGGAGGTCACGACCCCCTTGGCCGCCCCGGTGGTTCCCGACGAATACATGATCGCGTGGGGGTCCCAGGGCTGGATCGGCCGGTCGAGCGGCAGGCTGAGATCGTCATCGGCCGGCGCATCGACCAGCGGCGCGACAGTGACGCCGGGCAGGTCGGGCGGGTCCGCATCCGCCGTGCCGACGGTCAGGATCCTGGCCAGGGGCCCGCGCCCGATCTCCGCCAGGCGGCCGATCAGGGCGGCGTGGGCAATCAGGACCGTGGCGCCGGCATTGTCCAGCATATGCTCCAGCGGGCGCCCGCGGCTTGCCGTGTTGAGCGGCACATAGACCGCGCCGAGATAGTTGATGGCGAACCACGAGGTCAGCAGATCCGGCCCGTTTGCCATCCAGCACAGCACATGGTCGCCCTGGCGCACACCCTGCGCCCGCAGGGCCGCGGCGCGTCGGCGGACACGCTCCAGCGTTTTCCGGTAGCTCCAGCTCTCGCCCCGCCAGAAGGCGACGAACACCGCGTCGGGCTGCCGTGCCGCCTGCGCCTCCAGAAGATTGCGCAGCACGCACTCGTCCGCCGTGGGAATCCGCGCCCATTCATCGCCGTGCATCGCCGAAAACCCTCCCTGTTCTTTCCAAACCCTGTCCGGACCACGGGCCTCGCGCCCGTGCCGGCGGCTGCCGTTCATATGTTTGCACCGCCAACCAAAAGATTGCAACATACTCGGTAGAATGTTAGGGAATGGGCACTGGCGAGAAAGGCACGCCGCGCCGGCGGAGCCCTGGCGGGGAGGAAAAAGCGGAATGAACCTTGTTTCGATCGAGCATGCGGACGGGGTGGCGCTGGTCCGCTACGACCGCGGCGGGCGGGCTAACGCCCTGAACGCGGCGGCGATGGAGAGGCTGACCGACGTCGCCCACCGCCTGCGCGCCGACACCAGCGTCCGGGCAGTGGTGCTGACCGGCACCGGCACGGTGTTTTCCGGCGGCATCGACCTGTCCGATCCGCTGCTCTGGCCTACCGGCGGGGATGTGCTGGCACAGCACGCCGCGGTCGAGCGCGGACGCGCCCTGTGCGACGCCTGGGCAGCACTTCCCCAACTCACCATCGCCGCAATCGAGGGACCGGCGGTCGGCGGCGGCGGCGTGCTGGCGCTGGCGCTGGATCTGCGTGTCTTCGGGCGGGGGGCGCATCTGCGGCTGCCGGAGGCGCGGCTCGGCTTCAACCTCGCCTGGGGCGGACTGCCGCGTCTGGTCTCGCTGGTCGGTCCGGCGCGAGCCAAGCGGCTGCTGTTCACCGACCTGCGGGTCGATCCCGCACTGGCGCTCGATTGGGGCCTCGCCGACCTGGTCGTGGAGGATGGCGCCGCGGTCGACGAAAGCCTGCGGCTGGCGGGCGAGGCGGCGGCGATCCCGCCGCTGGCCTTGCGCATGACCAAGCGGGCCATCGACGCCCAGGCCGACCAGACGCGGCTGGCCCATGGCGACAGCGACCAGTTCCTGCTGGGCCGCCTGCTGCGCGACGCCGCGGCGGCGGCCGAAGTCTGAGACGACCGTGCAAATCAATCAGAATAGGGAGGACAAACGGATGACCACGCTCAAGACCGCTCTGCTCACTGGTATGGCCGCCTTCGCTTTCACCGGCATCTTGGCCGGCACGGCGCAGGCACAGATCTCCGACAATGTGGTGAAGATCGCCGTGCTCGACGACATGACCGGCATCTATGCCGACCTCGCCGGGCGCGGCTCGGTGGTAGCCGCGCAGATGGCGGTGGAGGATTTCGGCGGCAAGGTCAAGGGCGCGCCGGTCCAGGTCGTCTTCGCCGACCACCAGAACAAGGCCGACATCGCCGCCAGCGTCTCCCGCCAGTGGATCGACCGCGAGCAGGTCGACGTGATCGTCGATGTCGGCAACTCCGCCGCGGCGCTCGCGGTGCAGGAGGTGACGCGCGAAACCGGGCGGGTTCACCTGAACTCCACCGCCGGCACCACCGAGTTGACCAACGAGAAATGCTCCCCCACCGGCGTCCACTGGACCTACGACACCTACGCGCTCGCCAACGGCGCCGGCCGCGCCCTGACCCAGCAGGGCAACAAGTCTTGGTTCTTCATCACCGCCGACTATACCTTCGGCCGCAGCCTTGAAACCAACACGTCGAACGCGGTGAAGAAGGCCGGCGGCGAGGTCCTGGGCACGGTCCGGGCGCCGGTGGCCACGCCGGACTTCTCCTCCTTCCTGCTCCAGGCGCAGGCGTCGGGCGCTCAGGTGGTGGCGCTCGCCAACGCCGGCGGCGACTTCGTCAATGCGGTGAAGCAGGCCAACGAGTTCGGCTTGACCCAGGGCGGCCAGAAGATGGTCGGCATGCTGGTCTTCCTGACCGACATCGACAGCCTCGGCCTCGACGTCACCAAGGGGATGATCATCACCACCGGCTGGTACTGGGACACCGACGAGCGGACGCGGGAGTTCGCCAAGCGCTTCGGCCAGCGCCACGAGGGCAAGATGCCGACCATGGTGCAGGCCGGCGTCTATTCGGCGGTGCTGAACTACCTGAAGGCGATCGACGCCAGCGGCACCGACAAGGGCGTGACCGTGGTCAACCAGCTGAAGACCATGCCCATCGAGGACATGTTCGCCCGCAACGGCAAGGTCCGCGCCGACGGCCGCATGGTCCACGACATGCACCTCGTCGAGGTCAAGAGCCCGCAAGAGTCCAAGGGACGCTGGGACTATTACAGGATTCTCAGCACCATCCCCGGCAACGACGCCTTCCTGCCGCTGTCCGAAAGCAAGTGCCCCCTCGTCAAGGGCTGACGGGCGGGACCAATGGGGGCGCGCCGGCCGGCGGTTCCGCCTGGAATCGCCGGCTGGCTGCACGACAGACGACTGCACGACCGACGACCGGCAAGGGGGGTCGCATCGCCGATGACCGACGACATCATCCTGGAAGCGCGCAATCTGACAAAGGAGTTCAAGGGATTCGTGGCGGTGAAGGAGGTGAACCTTCAGGTTCGCCGCGGCACCATCCATGCGCTGATCGGCCCGAACGGTGCCGGCAAGAGCACGGTGTTCAACCTGCTGACCAAGTTCCTGACGCCCACGCGCGGCCAGATCCTCTACAAGGGCCGCGACATCACCCGCACCAAGCCGGCCGACATCGCGCTGATGGGGCTGGTCC
>JBKHVJ010000110.1:0-9945 GCA_046570145.1 Alphaproteobacteria bacterium | reverse complement strand
TCGAGACCCGGTTCGACTTCAAGGGCTCGAAATGCACGGTCGAGCGGACCGAGAACGACATCGTCCTGCTGGCCGACGACGCCACCAAGCTGGAACAGATGCAGGAGCTGCTGCGCGTCTATGTGACCCGCCGCAAGCTGGATGCCGCGGCGCTGGATTTCTCCGCCAAGCCGGAACGGGCGGCGGGCGATGCGCTGCGCCACACCGTGACGATCAAGCAGGGAATCGCGCAGGATTTGGCGAAGACCATCGTCAAAGGGATCAAGGACAGCAAGATGAAGGTCCAGGTCTCGATCCAGGGCGACGAGTTGCGGGTGACCGGCAAGAAGCGCGACGACCTGCAGGACGCCATCGCCCTGGTCAAGCGGCTGGGCATCGAGCAGCCGCTGCAGTACCAGAACTTCCGCGATTGACCGGCCGCGACTGACGAGCCGCAGACGATGGGCAAGCCTTGCCGGCCGCTGGGTAACTTCTGCCGGGCGGCTGGGAAATTTTTGCCGGTCAAATCGTCGCAGGGGCGGCGGTGACCCTTGCGATCCGCCGGTTGCGCTGATGGCGTGATTTTTGCGTGTATCCCTGCGGTTCGCCACAAACCGCAGGGAATGGTCCCATGTCGATGATGGCCAACAGCGAGGCCACGCAAGCCATGCGCATCCGGGCGGAAGACGTCCTGGAGCGCAAAGGGACGCCCGCGTTCAGGCAGGCGGGAGCGCTGGCCGGCCAGTTCGCGGCGATGCTGGAAACCCTGAACGGGGTGGGGGAGGGAGGCGCCTCCGGGGCCGACGGCACAGGGGTTGTGCCGAACGCCCAGCCGGCGGTTCGGCTCGGCGTCGGTGCGGTCACCCTGTTCGCCCAGGACGTGGGGCAGGCCGACTCCGACATGGATGCCGCAGCGGCGGTGCCCGATCCCCAGGACCCGGCCACCGCGATGCAGGTGGTGGAAAGCGCCATCCAGGCCGGCGACGGCTCCAACTTCCGCTGGCTGACCACCCTGATGACCCAGAACTCCGCCGCGTAAGCCGAAACCGGCTTGAGCTGAGGTCGACTAGAGCCCCAGCCTTGCCCACGCCGCCCAGTCGTCCAGCGACGTGCGGGCGGCGGCAACCAGGGCATCGGCGAAGGCTTCCGATGCTCCCGCTTCCGGAAGCGGCACGCTACCGCCTGTCCGCAGGCCGAGGCGCCGCAGCATGCCGCGCTCCTGCTGCACCACGCGCAGCCGAACCTTTTCGCCGAAGCGGCCGCGCATGACCGACCGCAGGTCGCCCAGCCCGTCGATCAGCCCCAGTGCCAGCGCCTTGCGTCCCGCCCAGAAGGCGCCGGAGAACAGCTCTTCCTCCGGGCCGGTCAGGCGGGCGCCGCGCCGGGCGCGGACCATCGCCTTGAACGCCTCGTGGATGTCGACCTGCAGCGCCTTCAGATGGGCGACGCCGTCCTCCCGTTCCGGCGAGAAGGGATCGAGCAGGACCTTCTTGTCGCCGGCGGTGTAGAGGCGCCGTTCGATGCCGTGCCGCTCGATCAGCCCATGCAGACCGAAGCCCGACGACACCACGCCGATGGACCCGACGATGGAGCTTTCGTCGGCCCAGATCTCGTCCGCCGCACAGGCCAGCCAATAGCCGCCCGAAGCCGCCGCGTCCTCGCAGAAGGCGAAGACCGGCACCTTCTTCTCCTCCGCCAGATCGCGGATCCGCTTGGCGATCAGCGCCGACTGCACCGGCGACCCGCCCGGCGAGTTGACGATCAGCGCCACCGCCTTCTGGTCCTTGGGCGCGAAGGCGCGTTCCAGCAGCGGCGCGACGCCGGCCAGCGTCAGACCGGAGCGGAACGGACCGCCCTGGCCGATGACGCCGGACAGGCGGACGACGGACACCAGCGGCCCGGCCTTGCGCCAGGGGCCGAAGGGGAGTTTGGCGAGAAGGGATTTCAGGCTCATGCCCGCAGAGATGGGATTGAAGTCTCCCGTTTGAAAGGCTCCGCCCCCGCTAAAAAATGGCTAGACCGCCAGCGCTTCCGCGTCGCGCAGCACCCGCTCCGCAGCCGGGCTGTAGCCGCCCTCGGCCCTGTGCACGGTCAGGCCGGCGGTCAGCCGGGCCGGCGCCCTGCCGCCCTTGCAGGCGACCAGGAGGAGCCGCTTGGCCTCCACGCCCGGCTTGGGCCACAGCGGCACCAGGACGAGGCTGCCGAACCGGCCGCGCAGCGCGTGCAGGATGTCGTCGATGCGGTCGGCGCGATGGACCATCGTCAGCGTGCCGCGCGGCTTCAGCATCGCATCGGCGAAACGGATCCAGTCCGGCAGCCGCGCCGCTCCCTCCATGTTCGCACCGGCCTTCCAGTCGTCGGGCGGGCGGCTGGCGGCGCCGGCCTTCAGATAGGGCGGGTTCATCATCACCCGGTCGAATCCGCCGGCGGGCAAACTGCCGGGCGGGACCAGAAGGTCGCCCTGAACCACCTCCACCCGCTCGGCCACCCCGCTCAGGACCGCATTGCGGCGGGCGAAGGCGCAGGCATCGGCCCGCTGCTCCAGCCCGACGACGGCGACGCCCGGCACCCGGACGGCGAGGCACAGTGCCGCAGCCCCGGTGCCGGTGCCGACGTCGAGCACCCGCTCGCCGGCGGCGGCGGCGGTGATGGCGGCGAGGAAGACCGGGTCGATGGCGGCACGGTAGCCGCCGTCGGGCTGGAGCAGCCGCACCCGCCCGTTCAGCAGGTAATCCGGCTGTGCTTCCATATGCGGTTCCAATGATTCTTCCGGATGCGGAACGATATCGTCACTCACGCTTCGCCGGCCTCGCGCAGGATGCGGATCGCCTGCACGGCATCGTCGGCATCGACCATCAGCCGTCGTGGGATGGCGCCGATGGAGCCTTCCAGGATGCTGGTGTGGGTGTCCAGCACGATCGCCTCGATCCCGGCGTCGGCCAGCAGGGCGACCAGCCAGGACAGGCGGACGGGGTCGGTGATGCGCAGCAGCTCGATCATCGCGTTTCGAAAGAATGGGGTCTCGAAAGAACGGTCCCCTGCGGACTTGACCGAAGAGGCTAGGCCGTTATGCTCCCTAGCGCAAATTCTGGCGTCAATCACCCGTGGAGTCGACCTTGGCGGTCGTGACCAACTTCGAGCCGAAACGGCGCAAGTCTACCCCGCTCGACGACCTGACCGCTTTGGTGGCCGAGGACCTCAGCGCCGTCAACCAGATCATCCTCGACCGGATGCAGTCGCAGGTCGAGATGATTCCCCAGTTGGCCGGCTACCTGATCGCGGCCGGCGGCAAGCGCCTGCGCCCGGTTCTGACGCTGGCCGCCGCCAACATGTGCGGGTATCAGGGCGAGCATCACCGCCTGCTGGCGGCGGTGGTGGAGTTCATCCACAGCGCAACCCTGCTGCACGACGACGTCGTCGACGAAAGCGACCTGCGGCGCGGCATGGCGTCGGCCAACGCGGTGTTCGGCAACAAGGCCAGCGTGCTGGTCGGCGACTTCCTGTTCTCCCGCGCCTTCGAGATGATGGTGGAGGTGCAGTCGCTCGACGTGCTGCGCATCCTGTCGGGCGCCTCGGCCATCATCGCCGAGGGCGAGGTGCTGCAGCTGCGCACCACCAACGACACCGAAACCAGCGAACAGGCCTATCTGGAGGTCATCAAGGGCAAGACCGCCGAACTGTTCGCCGCCGCCTGCCGCGTCGGCGCCGTCGTCGCCAACCGTCCCCAGGCGGAGGAGATGGCGCTCTACGACTACGGCATGAATCTGGGCATCGCCTTCCAGCTGGTCGACGACGTGCTGGATTACTCGGCCCTGCAGGCGAAGCTGGGCAAGACCGTCGGCGACGATTTCCGCGAGGGCAAGATCACCCTGCCGGTCGTGCTGGCCTTCCGCCGCGGCAACGACGAGGAACGTACCTTCTGGCGCCGGGTGATGGAGGACCTCGACCAGAAGGACGGCGACCTGGAACATGCCCAGGCGTTGATGGCCCGCCACAACGCGCTGAAGGACACGGTGGAGCGGGCGCGCCATTACGGCTCCATCGCCCGCGACAGCCTGGGGCTGTTCGCCGAGGGGCCGATCAAGCAGGCCCTGCTGGAAGTCATTGATTTCGTGATCGATCGCGATTTCTGAGCTGGCGGCAAGGGGGGTGGGCCGGCGGACCGGGTCTTTTTGGCAATGACGCATTTTTGCGTTGCGCGCCGGGGCCGGACCGTTTATACACCCCCTCCACCGGCGGACGACACGCCTGCCGGTGACATGATCGGAGAGTAGCTCAGCCTGGTAGAGCACTGCTTTCGGGAGGCAGGGGCCGGAGGTTCGAATCCTCTCTCTCCGACCAACAGAGAAGGGCTTCCGGAGAAATCCGGAGGCCCTTTTCCTTTCCGGGGCCGCAGCTGCTTCAGGGCGGTTACTTCAAGTAAGCGTCGATGATGCGCTGGGCGGTGCCGTCGGCCTTCATGCCATCCACCGCCGCCTTCAGTTTCTCGACGATCTGCGGCGAGCATTTGAGGGAACAGGCGAGATAGACGTCGTTCTGATCGACGGCCTTGCCGATGACGATCTTTTCCGGGCGACCGGATTGCTTCCATTTCCACAGGGTTTCGGGCGTCCCGTTGAACCAGGCCTCATCGCCATTCGCGCTGAGGACTTCGGTTTCCTTCTGTCCGACCCTGATGATGCGAAGCTGGCTTGGCGGGAAGCCCTTGCTTTTCAACAGTTCTTCCTGGGCGGTGGCGTGGCCGACGATGATGCTGGTCAACTCGGCCCTGGCCTGATCGTAGCTGTCTATCGACTTGCCGACCGCGGCGAAGCTGCGCTCCACCGTGAAAATGTTGGCGATCCAGGTGTAGTTCGCTTCCCGTGCCGGGGAACGCGCGAAGGGGATGATCAACAGGTTTTCCCCTTGCGCGACCTCCTGCTGCCCGCGCTTCCACGGTATGAAACTCATTTCGCCCCGATATCCGGCGCGCTTCAGTGCCTCCAGCGTGACTTCCGCGATCAAGCCACGCTGGTCCGGTTGGTCCATCGTCAGCGGCGGCGCATCGACGCTGTAGATCTTGAGCGTTTCGGCTCCGGCCGAAGCCGCAGCGGCCGGAAGTGCGGCCGCCGCTGCCGCGAGAATGATGGCCCGCATGCGTTTCCTCCCCGACTGGCGGTGATGGTCGCTCGGCCGAAGTGGGGGCCGAGAGACATTGTTCCGCAGCGCATTGTTTCGTACCGACGCATCGCTGCCGACACCGGGCCGCCGCTGAAGCCTTTCGGGTCCGGTTCTTCGCAGACGGACTCCAATCAGGTGATTTCCTGGAACGGTTTTGTCAAATCGCAGTCTAGCCCAGGTGGATGCTTAAAGATTTATTAGAGGTGCCGTCGTCAGGCGCGTTTGTCAGATCGTGCAGAGAAAGCGCCGTTCGGTGCCCTCCAGGACCAGGGCGGTCAGACGGTTCGTGGCGTAGGCCCCGGTGTCGATGCCGATGCGGTTGTGCAGAAGTTCCGGTTCGGGCGCGATGGTGTGGCCATGGACGACGATCTTTCCGTGGTCGGCGCGCGACGCCAGGAAGGTTTCGCGGATCCACAGGCGGTCCTTGTCCTCCTGTTGGTCGAGTGGAATGCCGGGGCGGACGCCGGCATGGACGAAATGATAGTCGCCGATGGTCAGGTGGTTGCGCAACCCGGTCAGGAAGGCGCGGTGGTGGGGCGGCAGCAGGCTGTTCAGCATCATCTGCGCCTGCAGCAGATGCTCCGGCGGGGCGTCGGGATCGGGCGCGGGGATGCCGTAGCTTTCCAGCGTCGCGTCGCCGCCATAGGTCAGCCAGCCGGGTGCGACGCGCAGGTCGGACAGGAAGCCCAGCATCGTGTCCTCATGGTTGCCGCGCAGGAACACGGCGCCGAAGGCCGGCGGCAGACCGCAGGCGAGCCGCTCGATCACCAGCCGCGAATCCGGCCCCCGGTCGACGTAGTCGCCAAGGAAGACAAGGTATTTGAGAAGGTTCGGCGCCTGTTCGGCATCGCGGGCGATCTGCCCCAGCATCTGGTCGAGCAGGTCGAGCCGGCCATGGATGTCGCCCACCGCATAGACGCGCATGCCGCGCGGCACCGACGCGGGCCCCGCCCGGCCGCCGAAGGGACCGGCCGAGGGGCCCATGGCCTCCGCCCACAGCTTCCGTGCCAAGCTCAACACGTGGTCGTTCTCGATTTCGTCACATCCCGTTCCGTCACCTGTGGACGGGCTGTGGCTCCTTCAAGTACCTCTTCAAAAGGATAATCCTGTTGCACCGCAACAGGTCCTTCTCCCACCATCGTCGGCATGGCGAAGGCATGGCGGCCGTCGAGGCTGCGGTCGTTCCGTTGCGCATTGAAGGGCTTCGACGATTCCACTTTGACACGGAGGGCCGTGGCGGTGGAATCTTCGGTCGACCAAAGTCGCATCGCGTCCAGCCAGAAGGCCCCCGCTGCATCATGACCAACGATCATAAGAACCGTTCCACCGGAGGACTCGCCCTTTCCCGCCGTACGCTCGGCCAGGCAGCCATCGCCGGCGGCGTGCTGGCCGGTTTCGGCCGCGCCCCGGTCTTCGCCCAAGACAAGACGCTGAAGGTCGGCGTCCTGCTGCCGCGCTCCGGCCTGCTGGCCCAGGCGGGCCAGGCCTGCCAGCGCGGCGCCGACATCGCGCCGGCGGTGCTGTCCGACCTCGGCTACAAGGTGGAGGTGATGTCGGCCGACACCGAATCGAATGCCGACGTTGCCCGCTCGCGCACGGAAAAGCTGATCAACGACGGCGCCCATGTGATCGTCGGCGCCTTCGACAGCGGCCAGACCGCCGCCGCCGCGCAGGTGTGCGAGCAGCGCGGCGTGCCGCTGGTGATGAACATCGCCGCCGCCGACAAGCTGACGGAGCAGGGCTACAAGACCGTCTTCCGCAACTTCCCGACTTCCACCATGCTGGTGTCGAACGGGATGTCGCTGATGAAGGACCTGTTCGCCGCCACCGGCACCACGCCGAAGACCGCGGTGTTCCTGCACGCCAACGACACCTTCGGCATGGCGAACAAGGCGGCAATCGACGCGCTGTTCCCCAAGCTGGACATGCCCTTCCAGATCCTGGAATCCATCGCCTACGACCCCAAGGCGCAGGATCTGGCTGTTGAGGTGGCGAAGGCCAAGGCGACCGGTGCCGAGCTTGCCATCGTCACCACCCGCGCCAACGACGCCATCATGATGGTGCGCGAGATGGTGAAGCAGCGGTGGGAGCCGAAGGGCATCGTCTCCCCCGGTTCGCCCGGCCTGTATGACGAGCAGTTCTACAAGGTGTTGGGCAAGTACGCCGACTACGCCATCACCAACCTGCCCTGGTACGACCCCAAGGCGGCGATGACCAAGCGCGTCGAGGCGGCTTTCAAGAAGCAGTTCCCCAACGACCGGTTCGAGGGCTACGCCTTCAACGTCGCCTTCACCTTCGAGGCGATCCTGGTCGCCGCCGACGCCTTCAAGCGCGCCGGCACCGCGGAATCCCCGGCCCTGCTGACGGCGCTGCGCCAGACCAACCTGTCGGACAAGCTGATGGTCGGCCCGGCGATCACCTTCGACGAGAAGGGCCAGAACACAAGCCTGGTTTCCGCCTGCATCCAGAACCACAAGCTGCGCCCGACCGTCGTTCTGCCGAAGGCCTCGGCCGAAGCCGACCCGGTCTTTCCGATGCCGGGCTGGGGCAAGCGGGGGTAATCGCCGGCCCGAGAACCGCCCTTTCCCGTCACGGGGAAGGGCGGCTTCAGCTTCCCGGCGCTCTCGGCGCGCTCCAGTTGCGCAGCACGCTCACCACGCGCAGCGTGAACACGGCGAGCGCGCCGACCACCGCGACCGGCACCGGCGGCAGGTCCAGCTGCTGCCCGGCGATCATCACCGCGGCGCCCAGCAGCGAGGCCATGGCGTAGATCTCCTCGCGCAGGACCCGCGGCACCTCGGCCACCAGCAGGTCGCGTGCCGCCCCGCCGCCGCAGGCGGTCATCACGCCCAGCAGGGCCGCCGGCAGCGGGCTGAGCCCGAAGGCCAGCGCCTTGCCGCAGCCGGCGACGGTGAACAGCCCCAGCCCGGCGGCGTCCAGCACCATCACCGGCTTTCCCAGCCGGTTGATCGGCTTGTGGAACAGGAAGGCGGTCAGTCCGGCGGCCAGTGCGACCAGCAGATAGCGGTCGTCCTGCAGGCTGGCCGGCGGCAGCGCGCCGATCAGCAGGTCGCGCACCACGCCACCCGCCAGCGCGGCGGCCAGCGACAGCACCATCACCCCGAACAGGTCCAGCCGCTTGCGCACCGCCAGCGTACCGCCGCTGAGCCCGAAGACGAAAACGCCGACGAAATCCATCACCGTCAGCAGGGTGGACAGGTCGGTCGGCATCGGAATGGCAAGCGGCGGCATGATGGGGCTCGGACGGGCAAGTGAAATGCCCACCGATTGAGCACGGCCGCCCCCGCTTCGCCAAGCGAAACCTGTGCTAAACCGTATCGGGCGCCGACAGCCGGATGCCCATCCGCCGGGCCTCCAGCATGAAGGCGCGGGTCATCTGCAGCAGGTCGGTGCGCCAGTAGAGCTGCGTCAGCGGCTCGTCCAGGAAATCCTCCGGCATCATGGCGTAGCAGTAGGTCTCCACCACCCGCACATCCTGTTTCCACGGATCGACGCCGTCGCGCCAGCCGATGGTCCAGCCCGCATGGCCGGCGCCGATGGCCCAGCGTTCGAAATGCGGAGCGATGGTGTTGCTGTCGATGGGGTCCTTCACCGGCACCTGGTAGATCGCGTCGAAGCGCCAGACATTCAGTTGAAGCCGCATCAGCAGCGAATCGCCGAAGGCGCCGATGCGGTACAGGCAGTCGGGCGAGCCGGGGGCGTGGCTGAAGGTGACCTCCGCCCGCCGCAGTTCGCTCAGCGGCGTGGCGGACGGGGCTTCGGCCAGCGGCGGCGTTTCGTATTCCACGGTGCGCAGATCCTCGACCACGTCATGGGTCAGCATGCGGGAAACGCGGCTCTGCGCCTCGGCGATGGTCAGGCGGGTCAAGGGGCTGGTCCCTTCTCGCTGGTGGCAGGTGGCTTGCGGTCAGGACACGAACGCCCCGCCCGGCCTTTTGTTCATGAAACGGCGGTTCTGCGTCGATCAGCCCCTTGACCTTCCAATGGTTGGAAGCCCCATATCACTCCATGCCGAGAGGAATCGAAGGAGAACCGGCATGACCACGACCCAGACCATCAGCAGCGCGACGACCGCCGCCGCACCCCCGACCGACCTCGACCTTGGCGTGTCGGGCATGACCTGCGCGTCCTGCGTCCGCCGGGTGGAGAAGGCGCTGGGCCGCGTGCCGGGGGTCACCGCCGTTTCGGTCAATCTGGCGACGGAGCGGGCGCGGCTGACCTTCGCGGGTCCGCCCGACGCCAAGGCCGCGGCCGAGGCGGTTGAGGCCGCCGGCTTCCAGGCGGAGCGGCGGGAGTATGACCTGTCGGTCACCGGCATGACCTGCGCCTCCTGCGCCGGCCGGGTGGAGAAGGCTCTCGGCCGGCTGCCGGGCGTCGAATCCGCTGCGGTCAACCTGGCGACCGAGCGCGCCCATGTCGTCGCCTTTGCCGGCAGCCTCGACAGTGCCGATCTGGTCGCCGCGGTGGAGAGGGTAGGCTTCGGCGCCGCTCCGGTCGTCGAGGACGGCGGCACCGCCGAGGAGGAGGCGCGGGCCGACCGTGGCCGGCGCGACCTGCGCCATGTGCTGATCGCCTCGGCGCTGTCGCTGCCGCTGCTGGCCGGCATGGTTGGCGACCTGTTCGGGGCGGACTGGATGTTGCCGGGCTGGGTGCAGCTGGTCCTGGCCAGCATCGTGCAGTTCTGGCTGGGCGCGCGCTTCTACCGCGCCGGCTGGGCCGCGGCGCGCGCGGGCAGCGGCAACATGGACCTGCTGGTGGCCATCGGCACCTCGGCCGCCTACGGCC
>JBKHVJ010000109.1:0-12486 GCA_046570145.1 Alphaproteobacteria bacterium | reverse complement strand
TGCTCCTGCACCTGTTCCCCCGTCTGGCGATCTGAGAAGGGGGGCGTCATGTCGGGCCGCAGCTTTCCCGTTACCTTCGGCGCGATGCTGGCGCCCTTCCTGATCTGGGCCGGGCATTTCGGCTTGGTCTATGCCATCAATGGCGCTGTCTGCGCGCGGGCACCGGACGGGGCGATGCTGTTCGGCTATCCGATGTCGGCGGCACTCGTCGCTGCCGCGACCGTCCTCGCGATGACCTGGGTCGCGGTCCTGCTGGCGATGGCGTTGCGGGGGCGCGGTCCGGCCGGGCATGTCGCCTCCGCCGATCCGCGCCGTTTCGCCCGCTGGTTCGTGGTTGCCGGCGCGGGCTCGGCATTGGTCGCCATCCTGTGGGTCGGGTTGCCGGCGCTGCTGGTGCCGGCCTGCGGGTGATTGGGATTCCCTGAAAAGGACTTCGCCGGTTCCGAGGCACCTGCGGCGGCCGGAGTGGCCGCCGCGGATGCCTCGAAACCGGCGAAGCGGTTTCCGGAGAGCCGGATTACTGCTGGGTGCCGGTCTGGCCCATGGAGCCCTGCGGGGTGCTCTGGTTCTGCGGGGTGTCGCTCGGCACGGTGCCGGTGGTGCCCGTCGTCCCCGTGGTGCCGGTGCCCGTGTTGCCGGTCGTGTTCGTGCTGCCGGCGGTGCCGGTGTTGTTGGTGCCCTGGCCGCTGCCGCTCAGGTTCAGCGCGGCCATGGTCTGCTCGTCGGCGCGGCCGGTGGCGCGCAGGCCGTTCTCGCGCTGGAACTGCATCAGGGCGCGGCGGGTGTTGGCGCCCCACATGCCGTCCACCGCGATGTCACGGCCGTCGGTGCGGTCGTTCAGCGCCTGCTGGATTTCGCGCACCTGCTCGCTGCTGAGGCTGCTGGAGGACATGCTGCCGGAGCGGCGGGCCGACGAGCGGTCGGAGCCGCTGCCCGACGTCTCTTCCCGAACCTCCTTGGTCGCACGGTCGGTCACGCGGTCGGTCTTCTTGCTCAGGCTCTCGTCCATGCTGTTGCCGGCGACGGCGCCGCCGACGCCACCGACCACCGCACCGACCGGGCCGCCGACCACGGCGCCGGCCACGGCACCGCTGCCCGCACCGGTCGCCGTCCGCGAGGTCTCCGTGCTGCCGCAGGCGCTGAGCGCGAACAGGGCGCCGGCTGCCGTGGCGGTCATGACGATCTTCGAAATCCCACGCATGGTTGCCATCCTTCTCGATTACGCTTCGATGTTGGCGACCCGCCGCCCGGTGCGGCCTGTACTGTCCTGCCGCACGGCAAGCGACAGCTGGGTCATGTGATGAACAATCAGCAGCGGGCCTTCTTGTTCCCTGACGTCGTCTCAGGATTTTCCGTCATCGCCCTTCACCATGGGGTCATCGTGAGCGCGGCTGGAGTAATACTCGGCGACTGCATCGATCTGCTCGTCGGTCAGTCGGCGGACCGCGGCCTCCATGATGCGGGACAGCGCCGTGTTGCCGCGCGCCTCGTCGCGCCACAGCCGCAGCTGCCCGGCGATGTAGGAGGCATGCAGGCCGTCCAGCGTGGGATAGCGCGGGTCGCGGGCATGGCGGCCGTCGCCCGCCCCTTCATGACAGCCGGAACAGGCGGCCACGCCGCGTACGGGATCGCCGGAGTCCGCGATCCGCCGGCCGAGCTCCAGCAGTTTCGGATCGGGCTCTCCGGCTGCAGGCGTTGGTGTTCCAGGCTTTTGCGCGGCGTAATGGTCGGCCAGCCCACGGATGGCCTCCTCGTCCAGACCGGCGGCGACCGGTTGCATGATGCCGCTGAAGCGGTTGCCCTGGGCGTAGGCGCGCAGCGTCTCGGACAGATAGTCCGCCGACTGCCCGGCGAGCCGCGGAAAGGCGCCGTCGGTCCCGCCATTGCCGTCACGGCCGTGACAGCGGGCGCAATCCTGCAGGGTCTCGCCCAGCCGGCCGGTTTCCGGGCCGCTGACGGGACCAGTCAGGTCGGCGACGCGGGCACGCCCATCCGGCTGGGTCCCGCCGAAAGCGAGGCTGCGGTATTCTTCCGCGCTCATCCCTTTTAGCCGCAGGAGAAAGGCGGTAACCGCCCAGGGCTCGTCCTTGCGCTGCTGCGCCGGCCAGGCCGGCATGCCGGCGTACTTGATGCCGTTCAGGGTGATCCAATACAGCTCCCGCGGCTTCCAATCCGCCAGCTGGTTCGGCAGATAGGGCGGCTCAGGCATCATGTGGCGGGAGATCGGGTTGCGCGGCGCGTCGGGCGCGCCGTGGCAGGGGGCGCAGCCGTCCTCGTAATGGCCGGCGCCGCGGCGGATCAGTGCCGGGTCGTTCAGGTCGGGCGGATCCTCGACGAAGGCGGCATGCGTCTCGACCGAACTGCGCATCGCCATCTCGAAGAACATCTCGACGGGCGTCCAGTGCTCCTTGGTCGCCGCGACGCTGTAGAGGCCGGACCACGCGAACAGCAGACCGCCGATGCCGGCCGCCACCGCCGCCAGGGCGAGGGTCGTCAGGGTGCGCCGCATGCCCTCACCCGGCCTTTCCGCCGGAGACCCGGCTGTCCTCGATGCGATCGTCCCAAATCCGATCGTCGGCGCTCTGCCGCAGCCAGCGCGCCGCACCGGCCAGCACCAGCGCCACATAGGCCAGCGACCCGACCACCCCCATGATCAGCCCGCCGAGCTGCTGGTCGGCCAGCGGCGACAGGCCCCAGGCGGCGGTGGTGGTCAGGTGGTAGGGGAACAGCGGCGTCCCGGCGAAGATCAGCAGGCCCGCCAGCATCGCCAGATGGACCGAGGTGCCGAAGGCCGCCAGCAGCCCGCGCAGGCGCATGGCGTTTCCGGCGGGCGCCAGCACGCTCCGCCATGCCGCGACCGCACCTGCGAACAGCGTGCCGTGCATCAGCCAAAGCACGGTGTCGTTCGCCAGGGCCGCCATGTAGGGGCCCGGCAGGTGCCAGACCCAAAGCGTGATGCCGAACAGACCCCAGGCGAGTTCAGGTCGCTCCAGCGGCATGACCGTCGACCGAAGCCATCGCGGCCAGCGCACCGCCCCGGCCGGCCAGCCGAGCACGAACAGCGGGGCCGCGACCTGCACGGTCAGCAGATGCTGTGCGACGCGGGCGGAGAACAGGGCGGAGGTGAGGTTGCACAGGGGAGAGACGAAGGCGATGCCCAGCACCAGCCAGCCGGCGGCGAGACACCAGGGCCGGTGGCCGGAAGCGCCGTCCGCCGTCCGCATCCTGCGCGTCATCGTCGCCAGCCCGGCCGCTGCCAGGGCGAAGACGGCCAACAGCCATGGATCGGTGTTCCAGGCCGTCGACAAGCCCCCCGGCACCGGCGGAGCGCCGCAGTAGGGAACGAAGGGAAGGGCGTCTGTCGGCATGGCGTGGCCTCGCGGATTTCCGGGATCTCTCCGTCCTGTCCAATGACCCCAGCGGCGGGATGTTCCCGATAAAGCGACGTTTCAGTCCGAAAGGCCTCAAGCGCAGGGAGCAGAACGCCCGCTGGGATGTTGTTCGGGCATGGCCGACCGGACATCCGCACGGATACGCGCCAGTCCGAACTGTCGCCGGAGACCCGTGATGCCCGCCGTCCAGCCCCGCCGCGCCGGCGTCCTTCCTATGGGTTGCCGGGCTTCCGAACGACATTGATGCGCAGATCGGGCTGGTGCTGCTGGTCGGACTGGCGGCGACGGTGATCGGCATCGTCTTCGTCCCGGTGCTGTTCGTCGCCTTCCAGCGCCTGACCGAACGGCCGCGCCGCCGCCCGGCCGAGGCCCGCGTCCGGCCCGCGACGGAGGGGTAGAGAAGCGTCGAAGGACCGCGGGGCCTTGATTCATTTGCATAAGAACCCACATCAGCTTGGTCCCCGACATCCTTGAAATTGGCGTCCTTGGTGCGACGCTCCCCGCGCATCGGCGCGATGGCGGCCGGCTCCGGGCCAGACGCCGACCGACCCGTATCCTGCCCGGTCTGCGGCTGACCGGGAGAACGGGCGGCGGCCTTGCAGAGCGATGGGCGGTCGGGGCAGGGAGTTTTCCATGCCGAACAGGAACCAACCGCAACCCGAAACCCAGTCGGCCGAACCGCTGACCCTCTTCCTGAAGGACATGCGCCGCTACGAAGTCCTCACCGCCGAGGAGGAGCGGGAGCTTGCCCGCCGCTGGCGCGACCATGACGATGCCGAGGCGCTGGACCGGCTGATCGGCGGGCACCTGCGTCTGGTGGTTGGCGTGGCCAAGCGCTTCCGGCGCTATGGGCTGCCGCTGGCCGATCTGGTGGCGGAGGGCAACATCGGGCTGATGCGCGCCGCGCGGAAGTTCGATCCCGACAAGGGCTTCCGCTTCTCCACCTATGCCCACTGGTGGATCCGCGCGGCGATCCAGGACCATGTCCTGCAGAACTGGTCGCTGGTCAAGATCGGCTCCACCACCGCGCACCGCACCCTGTTCTTCGGCTTGCGCCACCTGAAGGCCAAGCTGAAGGAGTTGGACAGCGGCGACCTGTCGCGCGAGGCGGCGTCCGCCATCGCCACCGAGCTGAACATGCCCGAACGTGACGTGGTGGAGATGAACCGCCGCCTCACCGCCGACCGCTCGCTGAACGCCACCGTGGGCGAGGAGAGCGGGACGGAGTGGCAGGACCTGCTTGCCGACGACCGGGCCGATCAGGAGACCACGCTTGCAGAGACCGAGGAGCGTATCCAGCACAAGCGCCTGATCGCGCTGGGGCTGGAGAAGCTGACCGAACGCGACCGTCAGATCCTGATCGCACGCCGCCTGCTGGACGAACCGGTGACAGCCGACGAACTCAGCCGGCGCTTCAACCTGTCGCGCCAGCGCATCGGCCAGATCGAAGCGGCGGCGATGCAGACCGTCCGCAAGGCGGTGCTGGCCGGACGGGCCGCCCAGGCGGTGCGGCAGCCCACCAGCCGGCCCGCCCCGAGGAAGCCTGTCAGAACGCGGCCGACACAGCCGGATGGGCGGTCGAACGGGGTGCTGACCTGAACCAGTCCAGGCACCCGGCGGGGACCACCCCGTTGCTGATCAGCAGCGCGCCCTTGCGATACAGACCGAGCGCGCTGCCGCCCTCCGGCAGATCGATGGCCCAGATCTGCCCGCTGGGATCGCTCCACACCGTGCGGCCATCCAGGGCGGCCAGGGCGGTGAGCGCCTCGACCGGTGTCATGCCGGGGCGGAACAGCACCAGCGTGGCGGTGCCGCCCGGCGGCGGCAGGGCGGCGACCGCCCCGGCGACGCCGGCCGCAAGCGCCAGCAGGAGCGGTGCGGCCGTGCGCCGCATGCCTCCACCGCCATGCCCGGTGCCGGTCCGCGCCAGCCACCAGCCGGCGGCAGCCACGGCCACGCCGAAGGCGAAGAACCACAGCAGGTCCCAGAACAGCGTGTTGTCCACGTCCATGCGGATGCGGTGCAGCCCCAGAAGCCAGTGCGACATCAGCCCGTCCAGCATATGCCAGACCCCGAAGCCGACAAGCGCCCAGCCCATCAGCCGGCGCCCGCCCACTTCGGCAAGCCCCCGGCGCCCGCGCCACAGCAGCCACAGCCCCACCGCGGCGATCCCGTACATCAGCGCATGGAACAGGCCGTCCGCCAGGATCTGGATCCCGATGTCAGCGAAGGCCGGGTCGGTGAGACCGGAGAGCAGATGGTGCCACTGCAGGATCTGGTGCAGCAGTATCCCGTCGAAGAAGCCGCCCAGCGCGAAACCCAGGCTGAACCCGCCGAGCAGCAGGGTCCGGCCGGAACCGTGCCTGATGTCGGAATTCGTCATGGGGTGCGGCATGGGGTAGGGCAGCGGATCGTTCGGATCGGCGGTCATGGGCTGATGTCCCCGGTTTCTGCCTGGATCTGGTCACGCATCCCCAACAAAGCCGCCATGGGCGGGTTCCGGCCCTTCCGGCTACCTCCGATTCCGGGTTGGAGGCCACGGCCGCCTCGAGAAGGGCGTAACGCTTATTCCCTGCCGCGCCGCGATGGAAGGATCACCCCATCGCGTTGGACATCCGGCCGGTGAAAATGGCCATGGTGGGCTAAGTCCCCCGTGGCGACGCCGGACCGGCGGCGGTCCTGCGCCGTCACGGTCCGTGCGCCCTTGCCTATGGTGGTGAGCGGCCAGTCCTGTCCGGCAGGTCCAGCCCGGCGGGAAGCCCCGCGACAGCAGGAGAGGCACAGCCGCATGCAGCAACGTCAGGCTCGCGACGTCCGGCTCGATCTGTTCAAGGGCATGGCCCTTCTGATCATCTTCATCAACCATGTGGGCGGAAACCCGTTGGCGAAGGTGACTCCCGGCCGGTTCGGACCGTCCGATTCGGCTGAGATCTTCGTCTTCATCTCCGGCTACGCCATCGCTCTGGCCTATGGACCGGTGCTGGCGGAGCGCGGGTTCGCCGCCTGCCAGCGCAAGGCGCTCGGCCGCTGCCGCCAGTTGTGGGCGGCCAACATCGCCACCATGCTGGTCAGTGCGTTGGTGGTGGCGCTGGCGGTCTATGTCGGCGATCTGCCGATGGAGGCCTCCAACCGGCTGCAGAGCTTCGCGCCGCTGTTCGACAGTCCGGTCGTTGCGATGGCGTGGCATCTGGTGCTGATGTATCTGCCCTTCGCGCTCGACATCCTGGCGCTCTACATCCTGCTGGTGGCGGCGGCGCCGCTCTTCCTGTGGTCCTACGCCCGCTTCGGCATGGCGGCGGTGGGGGCGTCGTTGGCGCTCTATCTGCTCGCCCAGGCGGCACCCGGCCTGATGCCGCCCAACCTGTGGGAGGGACGCTGGAACTTCAGTCCGCTGGCTTGGCAGTGCGTGTTCTTCCTGGGCACCAGCCTGGCGCTTGTGGTGCGCAGCGGCAAAGTGACGCTGCCGCGCTCCCGCTGGCTGCTGGCGGCGGCGCTGACGGTGGTGATGGGCATGGCGCTATGGAAGGGTGCGGCCTCCGACCTCGGCCGGGCGCTGGTTCCGGCCGGACTGCATGGCTGGTTGCCGGAGCAGACGATCCCCTGGGCCGACAAGGACACGCTGGGCCCGATGCGGCTAGTGCATTTCCTGGCGCTCGCCTGTGCGGCGGCGCTGCTGGTGCCGCGGGATGCGGCATGGCTGCGCTCGGCGCCCGCGCGGCTGCTGACCGCCTGCGGGCGGCATTCGCTGCCGGTCTTCTGCGTCGGGGTGGTGCTGTCGATCACCGGAACCGCGTTGCTGATGGCGGGCAAGGGGGCGGCGATGGTGCTGGCGGTCAATCTGGGCGGCATCGCCCTGCTGCTGCTGCTGGCGCTGGTGCTGGAGCGGCGGCGGACCCGGCGGCTGCCGGCCATGACCACCCCGGTTCCGGCAGCGCCATCGCCATCATCATCCGCCGCGGCGATGCCCGAAACTCCCTGAGGCCGGGGAAAGCTACGGCTGGGCTTCTTGAATCCTGCTCCGGATGAGCGCATATTTCATCCATGCAACTCAACCCGGCCATACCGTCATACCAGACGCTGAAGCCAAACCCGCAGACGCCCGCGGTGCAGATCGCGATGTCTCCGGCGGTGCAGGCGGCACAGCAGACGGCTCAGCCGGTCCGCACCCAGACGGTTACCGCTCCCCAGGCGGCCGGCAAGGCCGACCAGACGCGCGAGACGCGCACCGCCATCCAGGGCAACCAGTCGGTGGATACCGTTGCCAACGCTCTTGCCGCCCAGGTGAACGGGCAAGGTTACCACAAGCGCGGAACGCTGCTGAACCTGTCCGTCTGAAGGGCCGTTTTCCAGGGCACTGGCGGCATGATGCAAAGCTGAAAGAAAAAGGGGCTTCCCTCCCGCCGGAGGAAAGCCCCTTTACCACATCCGCCGGAACGGACGGTTACTTCAGCTCGTCCATCGTGTCGATGACGTGGCTGACGATGCCGTATTCCTTGGCCTCGTCGGCGAGCATCCAGTAGTTCCGGTCCGTGTCCTTGGCGACCTTTTCGAAAGGCTGCCCGGTCTCGCGCGCGATGATCTTGTTCAGACGCTCGCGCATCCGGATGATTTCCTTCGCCTCGATGGCGATGTCCGTCGCCCGGCCGCCCGTTCCGCCCAGCGGCTGGTGGATCAGGAAGCGGGTGTTCGGCAGGCAGAACCGGTCTTCCTTCTTCGCCGCCAGATAGATGTGGCAGCCGGCGCTGGCGACCCAGCCCGTGCCCAGCATCTTCACCCGCGGCTTGATGAAGCGGATCATGTCGTGGATGGTGTCGCCCGCCTCGACGTGGCCGCCCGGCGAGTTGACCACGACGGTGATGTCGTCGTCGTTCTCATGGGCGAGCGCCAGCAGTTGGGCCGAGACGACCTGCGCCAGCTTCATGTCGATCTGACCGAAGATCAGGACCGTGCGCGCCTTGAACAGGCTCTGCTGCACGGCGGCGAACTGCGGCTGGGCGCTTTCCTTCGACTTCTCGTCCGGTTCCTTTTCAGGTTCGTCGTCGAACCGGGTGTATCCGACCTGCGCCATTGATGTTCTTCTCCCTGGTATCGGAAGCGGGGTATCGGGACCGGGATGCGCTGCCGGAGGGGTGCCCCGACTGCTGTCCCGCTGCCGCATGCGCCTTGCCTGCTTCACCACATAGCCCGTCCGGGCTTCATGTTCAACGTCCGGCGGGGCAAAATCGATGGGCGGAGCCGCGGGCGGTTGGAACGTTTGAAACGCCGTGCAACGGTTTTCCGGCCCTGTTCCACTGTTCAACCCGCCGAACACGGTGGTGTCCTCCAAGGCCGCAGGCACGACACCCCTTCCTACCACGCGGCGGCGGAGCAGGTAAGAGGCGGTTCGAAATCCTGGCCGGGGCAAGGGGAGCGGCACGGTTCTGTCCCATTGACGCCGTTCGCCGCCCGCAGCCAAACTCGCGCCCAGGTGGGAATGGGGGCGGCGGAATGCGCGGGAGTGGATTGGGGCAGGGCGCGCCGGACGGGACGACCAACCATGCATCGACGGGCGTTTCGGTGATCATCGCCGCCCACCTCGCCCACGACACCATCGTACGGGCGGTGCGAAGCCTGCTGGACCAGGACTGGACGGCATGGGAGGCGGTGGTTGTCAGCGACGACGGCACCGACTACCGCCCCACCCTGCGGGCCGCCGGGATCGACGACCCGCGGCTGATCTTCACCGGCACCGGCCGGGTGGGCGCCGGGGCGCCCGCCGCCCGCAATTCCGGATTGGCGGCGGCGCGGCTGGCGCTGGTGGCGCCGCTGGACGCCGACGACCGCTTCCGCCCCGGCCGCCTGTCCGCCCTGGCGCCGCTGGCGCTCGCCCAAGGTGCGGCCTTCGACAATGTCGCGGTGGTGCGCGACGAGGATGATTCGCCGCTCCTGCACCTGTATGGGGAGGGGCGGGCGCCGGCATGGCTGGACGGCGATGGGTTCCTGGCGACCTCGGTGCCGATGTTCCCGGTGGTGCGGCGCGATCTGGTGCCGGGTTGGGACGAGGACGTGAATTTCTGCGACGACGTGGTGTTCAATGTCCGGGTGCTCGACGCCGCCGGCCCGGTGCCGCTGGTGGCGACGCCGTTCTACGAGTATCGCCAGCGCGCCGGTTCCATCACCTTCTCCGCCGACAGCGGGGAGCGGGCGGAGCGCTGCTACCGCCATGTGCTGGACCGTCTGGTCGGCGACGGACTGGGCATCCGGGACGACGCGTTGCGTCACCGGTTCACACAGGCAATCGCCGCCAAGCGCGCCCGCAACGCCGCATTCGAAGCCGCCTTCAGTGCCGGACGCTGCGCCAATTTCCAGGAGTTCCTGGCGCTGGGGGAGGGGGTAAACCCGTAAAGGCCAAGCTCCTGCTGGTTTTGCTTTACCATTTTGTGTCAGCTTTGGTCTGTCGCACACCGCCGGACCGGACACGGGTAAACCCCATGAGCGCCCCGACCTGCTGCCTCGCCCGCATTCCCGCCAATGGCAAATTCTGGCTGAAGAACGCGCGGCTTCCCGATGGACTGCGTGATATCCGGATCGAGGGTGGACGGGTGCGGGCGCTGGTCCCGGCCGGCGAGTCGCCCTGCTGCGCGCCGGGGCTCGACCTCGACGGCGGCATGGTCCGCCGGATCGACGATGGCGGGGCGGTGGCGGCCGGCGATCCTGCCGATCTGTGGGTGACGCTGTGCGGCGGACGGACGGTCCCGATGCGGGCGGGAAAGCTTGAGAATGCCGACCGTCAGGATGTGGCGGCCATGAACGGTCCGGCGGACGGTTCGGCTCATTGAACCTTCTCGACATCGGATGTGAACTGAACGATATAGTTCAGTTTGCTTCGCGCGCCTCTCGGTTGCGCTGCGGCAAGGTGAAACCCGTCCGGATTCCGGTCCCATGCGCCACACGCTTCGCATCGCTGCTCTCCTCGTCCTGGCGGCACTCGCCGGTGGGGCCTACTGGTATTTCGTGAAGCAGGGCGGCAGCGTCGCCGGGCTGTCCGCGATGCTGAGCGGTGCCGTATCCGGCGGTGCTCCAGGTTCCGGCGGCGCATCGGGAGGCGCGTCCGGTGGGGCCAAGCCGCCGGGCGGCGCCCCGCCGATGCCGGTGGAGGCCGTCCCCGTCCGCATCGGTACGGTCGAGCGGACCGTCACCGCCGTCGGGTCGCTGCTGTCCAACGAATCGGTGGTGATCCGGCCGGAGATCGCCGGCCGCATCAGCGAGATCGCCTTCAAGGAGGGGCAGCGCGTCGCCAAGGGCACCGTGCTGGTCCGGCTGGACGACGCCATCGCCCGCGCCACGCTGGCCCAGGCCCAGGCGAGCATCGCCTTTTCCCGCGCCGAGCTGTCGCGTGCCGACCAGCTGGTCCGCCAGAACACCGGCCCCCTGCGCAACCGCGAACAGGCCTCGGCCAAGCTGCTGGCCGACGAGGCGGCGGTGCAGCTGGCGAAGGCGCAGCTCGACAAGCAGGTCATCACCGCGCCCTTCGACGGGGTGCTGGGCCTGCGCAGAGTGTCGGTCGGCGACTTCGTCCAGGCCGGCAAGGACATCGTGAACCTGGAGGACATCGACACGCTGAAGCTGGACTTCCGCGTGCCGGAGATGTTCCTGCCGGCGGTGAAGGTCGGCCAGACGGTGAAGGTGGCGGTGGATGCCTTCGGCGGCCGCGGCTTCGACGGCACGGTCTATGCCATCGACCCGCTGGTGGACGTGAACGGCCGCGCGCTGGCGATCCGCGCCCGCGTGCCGAACCCCGACGGTTCGCTGCGTCCCGGCCTGTTCGCCCGCGTGTCGCTGACGCTGACCACGGTGCCGGACGCCGTGCTGATCCCTGAACAGGCCATCGTCGCCTTCGGCAAGGACCAGTTCGTCTTCAAGGTGGTCGACGGCAAGGCGGCCCAGACCAGGGTCGTGCTGGGCGAGCGTCGCAATGCGGAGGTGGAGATTTCCAAGGGTCTCGCCCCCGGCGACATAGTGGTCACCGCCGGCCAGTTGAAGATCCGCGACGGCGCGGCCGTCGCCGTGGTGCCGGCAAAGCCGGCGGCCAACAAGTCGACGGGGAGCTGAGGCGATGGTGCTCTCCGACATCTCGATCCGCCGCCCGGTGCTGGCGACGGTGATGAGCCTCGCCCTGATGCTGATCGGCATCGTGTCGTACCAGCGACTGTCGGTGCGCGAATATCCCAAGATCGACGAGCCGGTCGTCACGGTGGAGACGACCTACAAGGGCGCCTCGGCCCAGATCATCGAAAGCCAGGTGACGCAGACGTTGGAGGACAGCCTCGCCGGGATCGAGGGCATCGACGTGATGTCCTCGATCAGCCGGGCGGAGAAGTCTCAGATCACCCTGCGCTTCCGGCTGGACCGCAACGTCGACGTCGCGGCCAGCGACGTGCGCGACCGGGTGGGCCGCGTTCGTGCCGCCCTGCCGTCGGAGATCGACGAGCCGGTGATCGCCAAGGTCGAGGCAGACGCCCAGCCGATCATCTATCTGGCCTTCTCCTCCGACCGGCATTCGCCGCTGGAGGTGACCGATTTCGCCGACCGCTATGTCAAGGACCGGCTGCAGAACCTGCCAGGCGTCGCCCAGGTCCGCATCTTCGGCGAGCGCCGCTTCGCCATGCGCCTGTGGCTCGACCCGCAGCGGATGGCCGCCTACCGGGTGACGCCGCAGGATGTGGAGAACGCGCTGCGCAAGCAGAACGTCGAAATCCCGGCCGGGCGCGTCGAAAGCGTGGCGCGCGAGTTCACCGTGGTGTCGGAGACCGACCTGCGCAGCCCGGCCGAGTTCGAGAACATCATCCTGCGCGACGATTCCGGCTATCTGGTCCGGCTGCGCGATGTCGGCCGGGCGGAGCTGGGCGCGCTGGACGAGCGGGTCAGCGCCCGGTTCAACGGCCGGGGCGCCGTCGCCATCGGCGTGGTGAAGCAATCCACCGCCAACCCGCTGGACGTGTCGAAGGCGGTCAACGACGCGCTGCCGAAGATCCGCGCGGCCGTGCCCGAGGGGATGGGGGTCGATGTCGGTTACGACAGCTCCGTCTTCATCGCCAAGTCGATCGATGCGGTG
>JBKHVJ010000108.1:0-16068 GCA_046570145.1 Alphaproteobacteria bacterium | reverse complement strand
GCGTACTGGGTCAGGTCGTTGGTGCCGATGGAGAAGAAATCGACATGGCGGGCCAGCACATCGGCCTGGATCGCCGCGGCCGGCACCTCCACCATGATGCCGAGCGGCACCGCCGGGGCGTCCAGCTCCGCCCGGATGCGGTCGCAGACGTCGCGCAGCGTCTCGATCTCGCGCAGGGTGGTGATCATCGGAAACATGATCAGCAGCGCGCCTTCGCGGGCGTGCTTGGCGGCGCGGTAGAGGGCGCGCAGCTGCGGCTCCAGCAGCTCCGGATGGCGCAGCAGAAGGCGGGCGCCGCGCACGCCGAGGAAGGGGTTCTCCTCATGCGGAAGCTGCAGGTGCGGCACCTGCTTGTCGCCGCCGATGTCGAGCGCGCGGACGATCAGCGGCCGGCCGTCCAGTGCCTCCAGCATGGCGCGGTAGGTCTCGTACTGCTCCTCCTCGCTGGGGGCGTCGCCGCGCTCCAGGAACAGGAACTCGGTGCGCATCAGCCCGACGCCCTCGGCCCCCTGCGACAGCGCCACAGAAACCTGATCGGGCCGGTTGACGTTGGCGCCGATCTCCACCGTGTGGCCGTCGCGGGTGCGGGCGGGCAGGCCGCGCCGCTCCTCCTGCTGGGCCTTCTTGACGCGCTGCTCCCCGATCCAGCCATGGGCGGCGGCGAGGTCGGCGTCCGACGGGTCCAGGTACAAGCGGCCGGACTGGCCGTCGAGGATGGCGGTGGTGCCGTTGGCAAGCCCGGTCAGCGCACCGCCGCCCGCCACCATCGCCGGCAGCCCCAGCGTGCGCGCCAGGATGGCGGTGTGGGAGGTCGGGCCGCCCTGCGCCGTCGCCAGCCCGATGACCCGCCCCATGTCGAGCGCCGCGGTGTCGGACGGCGACAGGTCGTCGGCGATCAGGATGCAGGGACTGTCCGGCAGATCGCGGATGGAGCCGCCACGCAGGTCGGGGTCGATGCGGGTCAGCACCCGGCGGCCGACGTCGCGCAGGTCGGCGGCGCGGCCGGCCAGCACCGGGTTGGGGTTGACCGCCAGTTTCGCAGCGCTGCGTTCCACCGCCTCGTTCCACGACCAGCCGGGGCCATGCCCCTCCACCATCAGCTGGCAGGCCAGCGTGATCAGGTCGGTGTCGTTCAGCAGCTCCGCCTGCGCGGCGAAGATGCCGGCCTCCGCCGGACCCAGGCGGCGGGCGGTGTCGTCGGCCAGCGCCTTCAACTGCTGGCGGGTCAGGTTCAGCGCCTCGTGCAGGCGGTTGCCTCCCTCCAGCAGCGCGGCCGGACGGTCGGGCACGGTCAGGTCGGCCTTCGGCATCACATGCACCGGACCGATGGCCAGGCCGGGGCTGGCGCCGATGCCGGCGATTGCGGGCATCTCGCGACCCGTCGCGGTCGGAGGCGTCCAGCCCTGCACCACGGCCTTCGCCTTGCGCGCAGCGGCGGCGGCATCCGCCTTCTCCCGCGCGCTCAAGCCCGTGATGGTCGCGCGCAGACGGTTCAGCACGGCGCGCGCATCCGCACCGTCGGTGGAGACGATGATGCGGTCGCCGGGCCGCAGGCCGAGCTGCAGCAATGCCACCAGTGTCTTGCCGTCGGCCACCTCCCCGCCATGGCGGATGCGGACGCGGCCGGCGGCGGCGCGGGCGGTCTCCACCCAGGCGGCGGCGGGACGGGCATGCAGGCCGGTCGGATAATCGACCACCCATTCGAACGTCTCGGCAAGGTCGCCTGCCTCCGACGCGGGTGCGGCCGGCAGCGCCGACTCGTCCGACAGGGCGGCGACCAGATCGGCCGGATCGGTGGTGGTGAACAGCGCGCCCAGCCGCTGCTCGTCCTGCATCAGGCGGGTCAGGCGGCGCAGGATGGCGATGTGGGCATCGGACTGGGCGGCGATCGCCACGACCAGCCTTGCGGTCTGCCCCTCGTTCCAGACCACGCCGTCCGGCACCTGCAGGATGGCGATGCCGTTGCGGCGGACCAGATTGCGGTCATCCACCATGCCGTGCGGGATGGCGACGCCATGGCCGAGGAAGGTGTTCGCCACCGTCTCCCGCCGGATCATGCTGTCGGCATAGGCGGGATCGATGCAGCCGGCGGCGATCAGAAGCTGTGCCGCCTCGCGGATCGCCGCCTCCTTCCCGGCCGGGGCGGCGCCTAGGCGGACCAGATCCGGGGGAAGGCTAAGGGGGTGCGTGTCGGTGGCCATGGCGCCCGTCTCCTCCGCGTGTTCTTGTGTGAACTCTTGAGAGGAAGTGAAAACGATTACAGTTCCGCTGTCAACGCTTGTTGCGTTGCAGCATATGGACTTTTACGGATGAACGGCTTGTCAGCCGCACGAAAATGGGGGATGTTCTGAAGAAGGCACTGGAAACGTTTTCAGAAAGCCAATCAGAATGTGCCGCGCCCTGGTCATCCCCGGCCGGCGCCGCTAAGGTTGCCTCCCCTCAATCGGGGCATCCTTCACACGATCGGTCTGGACATGAGCGTCTCGGGAAAATCCGCCAGCATCAAGGATGTGGCCCTGGCCGCCGGCGTATCGGTCGCCACCGTGTCGCGCGTGCTCGGCAGCGGCCCGGTCAGCGAGGCGTTGCGCAAGCGGGTGGAGGACGCGGTGCGTGCCACCGGCTACCGCCCCAACCTGTCGGCGCGGCGCCTGCGCTCCCAGCATTCGCAGACCATCGGCCTGGTGGTGTCGGACATCCGCAATCCCTTCTTCACCGCCGTCAGCCGGGCGGTGGAGGATGCGGCCTACCGCGCCGGCATGCGCGTCATCCTGTGCAACAGCGACGAGAACCCGGAGCGGGAGGAGCTCTACCTCCGCCTGATGCAGGAGGAGCGGATCACCGGCCTGATCTTCGCCCCCACCCGCAGCACGCTGGACCGGCTGGACGGGCTCGACCTGGATTTCCCCGTCGTCCTGATCGACCGCAACGCGCCGACCGGGCGGCACGACGCGGTGGTGCTCGACAACCCCCGCGCCGCGGCGATGCTGGTCGAGCATCTGCATGCCCGGGGCTATCGCCGCATCGCCGGCCTGTTCGGCAACACCAGCACCACCGGCCAGGAGCGTCACGACGGTTATCTCGCCGCCATGGCCGCCCGCGGTCTGACGCCCGCCGCCCGCTTCCTCGCGCCTTACGCCGACGCGGCGGAGGAAGCGGTGGTGGACTGGATGGCCGAACCCGACCGGCCGGAGGCCTTCGTCGTCAGCAACGGCCTGTTCCTGATGGGCGTGGTGAAGGCCGCCCGGCGTCTCGGTCTGTCGATCCCGGACGGGCTGGCCGTGGCCGGCTTCGACAACGAACCCTGGACCGAACTGGTCGGACCCGGCCTGACCGTGATCGAGCAGCCGGTGCAGGACATCGGCCGGTCCGCCATGGCCTTGCTGTTCGAACGGCTGGAGGAACCGGACCGCCCCAGCCGCCGCCTCGTCCTTGGCGGCACCTGCATCGTGCGCGGGTCCACCGCCGCCATGATGGCCCCCCGGCTGACCGACGCGGACTGAGCCCCACCCGCTATTCCCCGTCGGCACATCGGACTTGGATCGAAGGTTCCATTTCACCGCCTCCCCAACCCTGGGGGCGGAGTGCGGTGGCGCGCTTGCTTCACCGACGGTGCGCAGCCGGCGCATGTCCGGGGTAATCCCCCCGCTTTCAAATTGGTGTACTCGACAATCGAAATCCGAAAGATACGTCGGGACTCCGATAAATCACCATCGAACGCCCAATGAAAAATACTCCTGCGGTGTGTTGGAAGAACAGTTCCGAAAGCGGCGTTGACCATCGCCGCGGTCTCCCACTACCGTTCGGTGTGCAAATGCGAAAGAACAAACCCGCTCAAGACTGAATAACGCAGTCGGAGAGAGTTTGTTTCTTCACGAGAAAACAATCGAGATCAGCGGATTTTCGTTGGTTGCGCCAACAATCTTCGCGTGGGAACCGGTGTGACCGGTTCCTTGACTGAACATCCAGGCCACTGAAAGGGATGAACCTTCCAACGCACATGCCCATCGCCGCAGCCTCAGGGGAGGGGCCGGCGCCGAATCCCGGACAAGAGCCGCGACGCCGCCGGGGTGACGCAGGACCGACGCTTCAGGGGACACCAACGGGGGTGAGAGCGTAATGCAAAATGGTTCCACCGGTCAGTCTGCCGCGGCAGCACCGGCCCGGCGCAGTTTCGCGCGGGACGGGGTCGCCACCATTCTTGTCACGGCCGCCACCATGGGGCTGGGCCTGCTGACGGGAGTCCTGGTCGCCCGCACGCTGGGGCCGGACGGCCGCGGCGCGCTGACCGCGGTGCTCACCACGGCGCAGCTGCTGGGCTGGCTGTTCGGCATGGGCTGCGGCAAGGCGGTGACCTATGCGCTGTCCCGCGACCCGTCGGCCGGCGGGCGGCTGCTGACCACCTGGACGCTGATGCTGCTGCCGGTCGCGGCGACGGCGGTGCTGGCGGGCTATCTGATTCTGCCGACCTTGCTGGCGGCCCAGCCGGCGGAGACACTGGAACTGGCTCTCCACTATCTGCCGATGATCGCGCTGGCGCTTCTGTCGGAGCTGATGTTGGGGCTGGTCCTCGGCGACCAGGATTTCCGCAGCTTCAACGCGCTCAACTTCCTCCAGCCGGCCGGGGTCGCCGTCTCCTATGCCGCGCTGTGGGCTGTCGGACTGTTCACGGTCGAGACCGCGGTGATCGCCCAGGCGGCGATGAGCACGCTGGTGCTGGTCGCGGCACTGCTGCTTCTGCTGCGGCGCCACGGCGTCGGCCGGCCCGACCTCGCGCTCGGCCGCAGCACCGCCTGGTATGCGATGCGCACCCACGGCGACGTGGTGGGGGGCGTCATCACCCAGCGGCTGGACCTGCTGATCATCCCGGCATTCCTGCCGGCGGCGCAGGTCGGGCTCTATGCGCTGGCGACCAGCCTGTCCTGGCTGATCGTCAACCTGTCGAGCGCGCTCGCCACCGTGGTGATGCCGGCGGCCACCCGGCGCGGGCGGTCGGGACGCGATCTGGTGCTGAACAGCCTCCAGGCGACCTTCGCCGTCGGCGGGGTGTTGGGAGGCGGGCTGTTCCTGTTCGCGGACATCGCCATCGGTCTGGTCTACGGCCCCTCCTTCGCCGACAGCGCGCTGCCGCTTCGGCTGCTGCTGCCGGGCGCGGTGCTCTATGCCGCGGCATCGATCCTGCTGAACGGCCTCTATGCCGAGAACCGGCCCTTCACCGCCACCCTCGCCAACCTGCTGGGCATGGTGGTCACGGTGGGCGGCCTGCTGCTGTTCCTGCGCAGCGGCGGGATCCTGGCGGCGGCGGTCGTGTCCACCGTCGCCTATGCGCTGGTGTTCGTCGCCGCGGCGGCGCTCTACCGGCGGGCCACCAGGCTGCCCTGGCTGTCCTTCCTGCCGAACCCCGCGCTGCTCGCCTCGCTGCCGCGGCGGTTGCTCAACAAGCCGCCGCCGGCCGCCGCCACCGCGGCCGGGCATAACGGCGAATAACCTGGCGAAACGCCTGAACCCGGAAATCACCCGGAAACCGAGGAAACCCACAATGCGACTGTCGCTCTTGACGCCCGAATATCCGCCCGGCGAAAAGCTCGGCGGAATCGCCACCCACACCCATACGATGGCGCGCGCGCTGACCCGGCTGGGCCATGCGGTGCAGGTGGTGACGCCGTGGAAGGCCGGCGGTCCGGCGGCCGGCACCGCAATCGAGGACGGGGTGACGGTCCAACGCGTCGATCCCGGCCCGCAGATCCAGCCGATGCTGGACCGCTTCCGCACCAACCGCCGTCTGGCGGACGCCGTGCGCTCCTTCAATCCCGACGTGGTCCATGCGGCCGAGTTCGATGCCGACGCCTGGTGGCTCACCCGCTTCAGCGCCATCCCGGTGGTGACGCGGCTGGCCACCCCGACCGGCCTGGTGGTGGACACCAACACCCAGAGCTGGGGTCCGCACACCCACCTGCTGAACGCGCTGGAACGCGACCAGACCAAGCGCAGCGCCGCGATCTATGCCTCCACCCGCGCCATCGCCCGCCGGGTCGCCGACTACTGGCACATCGCGCCGGAACTGATCCAG
The DNA here is from genome assembly GCA_046570145.1 of Alphaproteobacteria bacterium. Taxonomy (GTDB): domain Bacteria; phylum Pseudomonadota; class Alphaproteobacteria; order Azospirillales; family Azospirillaceae; genus Azospirillum. Next base: position 10,001 of record JBKHVJ010000108.1, on the reverse strand, counting down.
GTCATCCCCAACAGCATCGACCTCGCGGCGGTGAAAGCCGCCGGGGCCGGCCAGCCGCCCACTCCTCTGCCCAAGCGCTTCATCGCCTTCTTCGGCCGCCTGGAAGGGCGCAAGGGCATCGCCGCCCTCGGCCGTGCGATCCCCGCCGTGCTGGCCGCCAATCCCGACCTGCATCTGGTGATGGTCGGCGGCGAGGATCCGGCGAGCGCCGCCGTCACCGACCAGTTCCGCCGCGACGTGGCCCCGGTCGCCGACCGCGTTCATTTCACCGGCGCCCTGCCGCGCGAAGACGCGCTGGCCGTGGTGGCGCGGGCGGAACTCGCCGTCGTGCCGTCGCTGTGGGAAAGCTTCGGCTTCGTGGTGGTGGAGGCGATGGCGCTGGGCGTGCCGGTGGTCGCCAGCGACTGCGGCGGCTTCCCCGAGATCATCGAGAACGGCCGCTCCGGCTGGCTGGTCCCGCCGGGCGAAGCAGCCCCGCTGCGCGACATGCTGATCGCCCGGCTGGCCGACCCCTCCGGCCTGAAGGCGGCGGCCGCCGCCGGGCTGGAGCGCGCCAAGGCCTTCGATGTCGACACGGTGGCCGCGCAGGTCGCCATCCTGCTGGAGCATGCCAAGGCCGAGCGCACGCAGGCCGCCAGCTCCGGCATCTACAACAACGGCTACCGCCGCCATTTCCGCCCCGACCACCCGACCACCCCCTTCTACCGCATCTATGACGAGAAGCGGCGCGCGGTGGCGGCGGAGCTGGAGCGGGCGCCGCGGATGCGCATCCTCGACGTCGGCGGCGGCTATGGCCGCATCACCGGCCCCTTCGCCGAGCGCCACGACGTGACGCTGGTCGACATCTCCCACGAGATGCTGGCCGAGGCCAAGGAGCGGTTCCCCGCCCTGGCGGTGCAGCAGGCCGACGCCCGCAAGCTTCCCTTCCCGGACGACAGCTTCGACCTCGTCATCGCCATGGACCTGCTCTGCCACCTGCCGGACCTGGAGGCCGGCGTTCGCGAGTTGCAGCGGGTGGTCAAGCCCGGCGGGCGGATCGCCTGCGACACCACCAACGCCAATCCGCTCTGGGTCATCGCCTATCCCCGCTACTACCGCTGGCGGCCCGACCGGCTGCTGGCGACCATGCGCTGCCACGGCGTCCTGCCGGAATGGAAGGCGCTGGTCCGCCACCATTGGGCGCCGGAAATGCGCAAGGCCATCGCCGCCACCGGCCTGACCCTGCAGAAGACCGACCATTTCGGGCCGCCGGGGGTGGCGAAATGGCACCTGTGGTGGTGCAAGCGCGGCGGCAATGGGCCGGAGGGGCACGCATCGTGACGAAACCGTCCCTGCTCCTCTTCCTCGCCCATGGCGGCGACCCGCACCGCGTCGCCATGGCGCCGGTGCTGGCCGCCGCGGCGGAACGCGCCGGCTGGGCCTTCGATCTCTACTACGACGGCCGCCGCAGCGGCCGCCATTTCGGCGGCTGGGAGGACGGCAACCGCACCGAGGCGACCGGCACCGGCAGCCTGATGGCCGGCGGCCGGCATCTGGACCACGCGCTGTGGCTGACCACCCGCTACCGCGTCGTGGCGCTGGGCGATCCCGCCTCGCCGCTGTGGCCGGTGGTGGAGGCGGGCGGCGAGTGCTCCCTGCGCAGCACCGACCCCGCCGCCCTCTACGAGGCCGCCTTCCGCCTGCTGGAGCAGCCGCTGCCCGACGAGGTCGCTGTGCTGGACATGGCGCCGCAGACCCCGCTCGGCATCGTCGCCGCCCCCTTCCTCTACCCGCGCCTGCTGGCCGAACCGCGCCTGGGCATCGACGCCAGCGCAGATGCCGGACTGCGCGACCGCCTTGAAGCCTTGGGTGCCCGTCGCTTCGTCGGGCTCTGCGTCGATCCGGTGCGCGCCCGCCACTTCCCCGGCGGCCTCGACGCCGTGGAGGGCAAGGTGGCCGGCGAAAGCTATGCCAGCTTCAGCGCCGGCCTCGCCCACCGCCATTCCGATTGGGGGCGCGGCACGCTGCTGGGCGATCCGGACCTGATCGCCGCGCAGCTGCCGATGGCGGCGGCAAAGCGCCTGCTGCCGCTCTACGGCCGGCCGCAGACCGACGTGATCGACCGCGCCGCCGACCTGATCCGCGCCGGGGCCGACCCGGTCTATGGCCGGCAGTTCGACGACCACGACTTCTTCGCGCTGGGCCGGCTCGGCCGCGGCCTGCAGATCGTCGATCCCGACCCGCCCTTCGCCAGCGCCGCCGCGGTGCCGCTGCACATCCCGGAACCGCCGCGGCCCTTCACCGACTACGAGCCCGACGACGCCACGCTGCGCCGCTGGGCGGCGGAAGGGCGGGTGCTGACCACGCTGGTGCTGTGGTCGGGCATGATCCGCGAGCTGCACTGCATCCCGCGCATCCTCGATCTGGTGGCGGCGACCGGCCTTCGCTGCGGCCTCGTGGTCACGGTCGACAGCCTGACCCAGTCCAGCCCCGCCGACCTCGCCCTGCTGGCGGTGCCGGAGGAGCGCGGCGGCGTGCTGGGCCGGGTGGAGCTTCTGCTGGGCAGCACCGGCCGCGGCGTCTGCGCCGAAGGCGAGATGCAGGCCGGCGAACTGGCCCGCCTGCTGACCGACGCACGGGCGGAGGTGGCGACCATGCTGCCGCCCGGCCTGATGCCGCGGGGCTGGTGGCCGCTGGTCGACTCCCCCCTGGTGCCCGGCAGCACGCCGCGCCTGCATTGGGAGGACGGCCGCCCGGTCCTGCGCATCTCCCCCCGGCCCCGCCCGTCGGAGACGCCGGCCGCCAGCGCCGAAAACGCCGAGGCCGGAGCCGCGGCACCGCGCACCGCGCCCACCGCTCCCCGGAGCGCCGCCCCGGCGATGGACGCCCGGCGCTTGATCGGCAACGCGCTGCGCCGCTACCGGCTCGACCGCTTCTACGAGGCGTGGCGCCCCTACGACGACGCCCGTCCCGGCCCGGTCCGGCCCGACATCGCCGACGCCGTGCGGTCCGCCGGCTTCGAGTACATGTGGACCAAGGCCGGTTTCGGCAGCGCCGCGCCGGCCGTGGTGGATGGCGACTTCGTCGCCCTGCCCTTCACCGCCGGCGATTGGGACGGCTGGTCGCCCTTCTACACCATCCGCAACACCGCGCAGGTCCGCTCGGCCGAACGCCGGCTGACCCGTGGAGGCAAGCCGGGATGGCTGGCGTCCAACATCGATTCCATCCTGTGGATGCTGCCCGGCGAGGTTCTGGAGAAGGGCCGCGCGCTGTTCCAGGTCGCCCAGCTCGTCGCCGGGGGCGGCGGGACGGGCAAGCTGGTCAACGTCACGCCCAACACCGTCGCCCGCTACGCCCGCATCCTGGCGGAAGCGGAGGCGAAGACGGAAGAGCGGGCCGCCGGACATCCCGGACAGGCTCGGCCGCCGGACCGGCCGTCCGGCACGTCCGGGGCCGCGCACGAGATCGCCGCCGCCAACGCTGCTTGCCCCAACACCGCCGACGCCGAAATCGGCGACGCCAAAACCGCAAAGGACCCGGCCGAAGTCGGCTGAGCCACCGCCCGTTCCACCCATCGGACTTTCCCGCGCACAGTCAGTCGAGATAGAGGAGTTCAGCCCATGGAAGCACCGGAACACCGCCTGCCATCCGGCGCGGCCGGCTTCGCCTCCGGTCTGGTCGCACCGCCGGTCGGTACGGGCGCCGACAAGGTCGACGTCAAGCGGCTGGCTCAGACGCTTTGGCGCCAGAAATGGCTGATCCTGGGCATCACCGCGGTCCTGTGGCTCCCGGCGGTGCTTCTGATCAACTCCATGACACCGCTCTACAGCGCCTCCTCCGTGGTGGTGATCGACCCGCATCCGAACCGGGTCATCAACATCCCCTCGGTGTCGGAGCCGATGGGCATCTATCAGGACACCGTCAACACCGAGGTCGAAATCCTGCGGTCCCGCGATCTCGCCCGCCGGGTGGTGGAGGCGCTGAACCTGGGCAAGGAACCGGAATATGCGGCGGCCACCGACAAACCCGGCCCGCTCACCCCGCTGCTGGAGGACGGCCGCGCCCTGCTGATCGACGTGGCCGGCGCCCTGCCGGCGCCGCTGTCAGCCATGCTGACGCCGCCGCCCCGCCCCGCCGCCCCCACCGGCGACGCCGCCGAGGTGGAAAGCGCCCGCCTGATCGACGCCTTCCAGAAGAACCTGCGCATCAGCCCCGGCGTACAGTCGCGCGCGATCCGCATCACGGTGGAGGCCAAGGACCCGCAGCTTGCCGCCCGCGCCGCCGATGCGGTGGCCGACGCCTACATCGCCGTCCAGGTGGAGGCGAAGCGCAACGCCACCCAACGCGCCAGCGAATGGCTGCAGGGCCGGATGGACGAGCTGCGCCAGGACATGACCGCCACCGGCCGCGCCGCGATCGAGGCGATGCGGTCGGAAACCGGCATGGTGAAAGGCCGCGACGCCCCGCTGGTGAACGAGGAGATGTCGGCCCTCAACGCCCAGCTGGCGGAGGCCCGCACCGCCCACGCCAACGCCCAGGCCCGGCTGCGCCAGCTGCAGGCCGTGCGTCCCGGAAACCCGGAATCGCTGGTCGGCGCCGACATCGGCGGCGATCCGCTGATCACCGGCCTGCGCCAGCGCCAGGCGGCGCTCAGCGCCCAGCTGGCCGAGCTGCGCGCCCAATATGGCGACCGCCATCCGGCGCTGACCCGTCCGGCCGCCGAACTGCGCGACCTGAATGCGTCGCTCGCCACCGAGGTCGACCGCGTGGTTCGCGGCCTGCGCGGCGAAGTGGAACAGCAGGTCGCCAAAATCCAGGACCTGAGCCGCCGGATGGAGGGTCTGCGCACCGAATCCTTCGACACCCTCCAGGCCGATGTCCGTCTGCGCGAACTGCAGCGGCAGGCCGACGCCTCCGACGACAATTACCGCCGCGCCGTCACCCGCCTGAAGGAGACCCAGGTGCTCCAGGCGCTGGAGATGACGCCGGACGTGCGCATCGTGTCGTCCGCCTCGACGCCGACGGGTCCGGTCGGGCCGGGCAAGACGGTGCTGGCCGGGTTGGCCGCGGTCGTCTGCGGCGCCATCGCCACCGGCATCGCGCTCGTGCGCACCATGGGCCAGCGCGGCGTCTACAGCTCGCATCAGGTGGAAGCGCTGCTGGGCCTGCCGGCGGTCGGCATCGTGCCGCTGCTGGGACGGACCAAGCGTGTCCGGGGTGCCGAGTCCGCCCGCGACCCCTATGCGGAAACCGGCGGCAGCGACTTCGCCGAAGCGGTCTGGCGGCTCTGCGCCCGGCTGCGGCTGGTCCGCACCGGTGCCGAGACGGCCACCGCCAAGGGCGGCGAGGTCATCATGCTGACCTCCTCCGTCGCGGGCGAGGGCAAGACGACGATGGCGGTGGCGCTGTCCGCCTTCCTGGCCGATGCCGGCCGCCGCGTGGTTGTGGTCGATTGCGACACGCGCCGGCCCAACGTCCACCGCCTGCTGGGCAACGGCCGGCCGCCCAAGGGCCTGACCGACCTGCTGGGCGGCGACGCCACGCTGGATCAGGTGCTGCACCTGGACGAGCGCCGCCGGGTGGCGGTGATCGCCGCCGGCCGCCTCGTGGACCGGCCGCAGACCCTCCTCGGCTCCCAGGCGATGCTGTCGCTGCTGGTGGAGCTGTCCGAACGCTACGACGTGGTCGTGCTCGATACGCCGCCGGTGCTGTCGGTGTCCGATGCGCTGATCCTGGCGCCTCTGGCCGACCGCATCCTCTATGTCGTGCGCTGGGCGCGCACCGCCTCCAGCCTCGCCGGTGCCGGCATCAAGCAGGTGCGGCAGGTCGGCGGACGGGTCAGCGGAGCGGTGCTGTCGATGGTCAACGCCCGCGAACACGCGAACCTCGAATACGGCGCCCGCCCGCCCAGCGGCCGCTCCTACCGCCTGCGCCGCATCGCCTGAGCGGGCGATTCCCAGCCTTTCGCGAAGGTCTGCCCCTTGCCGGAGTACCCACCATGAAAGTCGCGATCGTCCATTACTGGCTCGTCGGGATGCGCGGGGGTGAGAAGGTCATCGAAGCCCTGTGCGAGCTGTATCCGGAGGCCGACGTCTTCACCCACGTCTACCGGCCGGAACGCATCTCTCCCGTCATCCGCAGCCACCGGGTCACCACCACCTTCATCGACCGGCTGCCGATGGCGCACCGGATGTACCAGAAATACCTGCCGCTGATGCCGCTGGCGTTGGAACAGCTCGACCTCAGCGCCTACGATCTGGTGATCAGCAGCGAATCCGGCCCGGCCAAGGGCGTGCTGACGCGGCCCGACGCGCTGCATGTCTGCTACTGCCACACGCCGATGCGCTATGTGTGGAGCGGCTATCACGACTATCTCTCGTCGGCGGGTCCGGTCATCCGGCCGCTGATGCCATACGCCATCCACCGGCTGCGGCAATGGGATCTGGCGACCGCCGCGCGGGTCGACCGCTTCATCGCGAACTCCGAGACGGTGGCCCAGCGCATCTGGCGCGTCTACCGCCGCGATTCCACCGTCATCAACCCGCCGGTGGAAACCCGCCGCTTCGCGACCGCCGAGCCGCCCGGCGACCATTACCTGTTCGTCAGCCAGCTGGTGTCCTACAAGCGCGCCGACGTGGCGATCGAGGCCTTCAACCGCATGGGCCGCAAGCTGGTGGTCGTCGGCGAGGGCGAGGAGCTCCGCCGGCTGAAGCAGATGGCGGGGCCGACGGTGGAGCTGCTCGGCCACTGCTCCGCCGAGGAGCTGGACCGGCAGTATGCCGCCTGCCGCGCCCTGGTCTTCACCGCCAACGAGGATTTCGGCATCGTGCCGGTGGAGGCGATGGCCGCCGGCCGGCCGGTGATCGCCCTGAACCGCGGCGGCGCCACCGAAACGGTGAAGGACGGCCTGTCCGGCCTGTTCTTCGACCAGCAGACGCCCGAAGCGCTGATCGAGGCGGTGGAGCGGTTCGAGGCGCAGGAACGCCGCTTCGACCCGGCCGTCATCCAGGCCTATGCCGCACGCTTCGACCGGGCCGTGTTCAAGACGCGGCTGCGCGAGACCATCGACAGCTGGATGAACGGCGAGGAACCGTCCCTGGCCCCGGCACGGCCCGCCGCCCACGGCGCCCGCGGCGCCCGCGGGCGGGAGCTGGCCCCGGCATGAGCAAGACCATGACCCCCACCGCCATTGCCCGACCGATCCCGCCGGTCCCCATCGACCCCGATGCGATCGAGCGCCTCGGCGTCACCGTGATCGTCCCGACCTACCGCCGGCCGGACCAACTGGCCGGCTGCCTCGACGGGCTGGTCCGGCAGACCCTGGCCCCCGCCCAGGTGATCGTCACCGTGCGCGACACCGACCCCGCTTCCGCCGAGGTCGCCCGCCGCTACGAGGGCGCGCTGGCGATGCAGGTCGTCGAGATCGAGGTACCGGGACAGGTGGCGGCCATCAACCGCGGCATGGACCATGCCCGCGCCGACATCGTCGCCATCACCGACGACGACGCGGTGCCCCATCCCGATTGGGTGGAGCGGATCGAGGCCTGGTACCGCACCGATCCCAGGATCGGCGGCGTCGGCGGACGCGACCATGTCTATCACGACGGCGTGCCGGAAACCGGCGAGAGGCAGGTCGTCGGCCGGCTGCAATGGTTCGGCCGCGTCATCGGCAACCACCATCTGGGCGTCGGCCCGGCACAGGACGTCGATGTCCTGAAGGGCGCCAACTGGAGCTTCCGCCGTGCCGCCATCGCCGACGAGCGGCTGAACACGCGGCTGCGCGGCAGCGGCGCCCAGGTCCGCAACGAGGTGGATTTCTGCCTGCGGCTGTCCCGCCGCGGCTGGCGGCTGGTCTACGACCCGCTGGTGGCGGTCGACCATTACCCGGCCGTCCGCTTCGACATCGACCAGCGAGGATCCGACCATTTCCACCCGCTGGCGCAGGAGAACGCCACCTTCAACGACACGGTGGCCCTGATGGCCCATTTCAGCCCGGCAAACCGCATGGTGTTCGCCGCCTGGGCCTTCCTGGTCGGGACCTGCGAGTTTCCCGGCGCGGTGCAATGGGCGCGGCTCGCCCTGCGCGGCGACCGGCATGCCGGGGCGAAGCTGCGCGCCACCCTGCGCGGCCGGCTCGCCGGGATGCGCGACTGGCGGGAGTCGCCGGCATGACCTTTGCCACTGCCGGCGCCGCTGCGGGGATCGACCGGACCCGGCCGGGCCACCACCAGGGTGGGGACGGCCTGCCGTCCGTCGCCAGGATGGCCCCCGCCCTCTTCTGGTTCGTGGTGGCGATGCCTGTGCTGATGGGCAAGGCCGGCCTGCTGGAAATCGTCTTTCCGATCGGCGCGCTGGCCACCGGTGCCCTGCTGGTGACGCGCGACCCGGCCCGCTTCGCCGCCTTCACCTGGTGGCTGTGGTTCCTGACGCCGGAGGTGCGCCGGCTGGTCGATTACCAGGCGGGATGGAGCGTGATCAGCCCGGTGATGGTGACGCCGTTTGCCGTCGGCGCCATGACCTGCCTGGTGATCGCGCAGTATCTGCCGATGCTGCGCTACCGCGCCTATTTCGGATTCGTGCCGGTGATGATCGGGCTGTTCTACGCCTACGTCAACGGCGTCACCCAGGCCGGCATGGCGGCGGCGACCTTCGCGCTGCTGAACTGGCTGGTGCCGGTGACGCTCGGCCTCTATGTCGCCCTGCACTGGCCGATCTACCCGCAGATCCGCGACGCGGTGCTGCGCGCCTTCGTGCTGGGGATGGCGCTGGTCGGCGGATACGGGCTGATCCAGTATTTCGTCATGCCGCCCTGGGATGCGCGCTGGCTGATCAATGTCGGCATGACCAACCAGGGCCTGCCGCTGCCGATGCAGGTGCGGGTGTTCAGCACGCTGAACTCCTCCGGGCCGCTGGCCTTCCTGCTGGTGACCGGGCTGGCAGTGCTGCCGGCGGCGCGCGGCATCCTGGTGCCGATCGCCGGCGCCCTGGCGCTGGGATCGCTGCTGCTCAGCCTCGTCCGGGCCGCGTGGCTGGCCGGGCTGTTCGTCTTCGTCTGGCTGCTGCTGACCATGCCCGGCCGCCACCGGCTGCGGCTGGTGGCGGTCGGCTGCGGGCTGGTGCTGTGCTCCCTGCCGCTGCTCAGCGTGCCGTTGGTCAATCAGGCCATCGTCAAGCGGTTCGACACGCTGAACTCGATGGAGAACGACCGCAGCTACCAGGAGCGGCAGGAGTTCTACGGCCGCTTCCTGATCCAGGCGCTGACGGAGGTGCGCGGCGCCGGCCTCGGCACCGTCGACACCGCGACCAAGCTGACCAACGAGGACGGCCATCTGGGCGCCATGGCCTATTTCGACAGCGGCATCCTGCGCGTCCCCTACGAGCTGGGCTGGCCCGGCACGCTGGGCTATGTCGCGGGCATCGTCACGCTGATGGTCGGGCTGCTGCGCCGCGGCGGCGCCCCGCCGGATCCCTTCGCCCGCTGTGCCGAGACCGCCGCCCTGACGATCCTCGGCTGCATGGTGTTCGAACACACGCTGGTGAAGGTCACGGGCGTCGGCTTCTGGTTCTTCCTCGGCATGGGCATGGCCGCGAAGAATTACGGGCTCGCCAGCCTCCAGCCCGCTCCGCAACCGGCGGCGCTCCCCACCGAGCCCCACCAGGAGGACAATCGATGGACGGAAGCCTGACCTTCCCCGCGGAGATGAGGGAAGCCAGCGTGCTCCAGCTCGGGCTTGGCTGGTTCCCCGAAACCCATGGCGGGGCGGAGAACATGTTCTACCACCTCGCCCGCCACCTGCCGCAGCAGGGCATCGCCTTCTCCGGGCTGGTGCTCGGCAACACCTCCGCCACGCTGGACAACGGCGCCCGCATCGACAGCTTCGCGCCGCCGACCGCCTCGCTGCCGCGCCGCGTGGCGGCTGCGCGCACCGCCATCGCCGCGGCACTGCGCCGGCAGGCGCCCGACCTCGTCGCCTCCCATTTCGCGCTGAACACGGTGGGGGCGCTGCCCGCCCTGCGCAACC
>JBKHVJ010000107.1:0-16924 GCA_046570145.1 Alphaproteobacteria bacterium | reverse complement strand
ATGCCGTTCCGTCGTGCCGTCAGGGTTCTCGCCGCCGCCGCGCTGTCCGTCTGGACTGCGCTCGTGCCGGCGTCGCGGCCGGCCATGGCCGACGCCGCCTCTCCGCCGGGCGCCAGCGCGGTCGTCTTCGCCTATGACCGCTTCGGCGAGGACCAGAACCCCTCGATCAGCATCCGCATCGATCAGTTCGAAGCCCATCTGGACGAATTGACGGACGGCGACTACCGCGTCCTGCCGCTGCCGAAGATCCTGGACGCCCTGCGCCTCGGGAAGCCGCTGCCCGACCGCACGGTCGCCATCACCATCGACGAAGCCAGCCGCTCCGCCTTCACCGAGGCCTGGCCGCGGCTGAAGGCGGCCAATCTGCCCTTCACGCTGTTCGTCGCGACCGACGCGGTGGACCGCGGCTCTCCCACTCACATGACCTGGGGCGAAATCCGGCAGCTGGCGGCGGCCGGCGTCACCATCGGTGCGCTCGGCACCTCCACCCAGTCGATGCTGGCGCGCAGCCCGGACCAGCTGGCCGCCGACCTGCGCCGGATGTCCGACCGCTTCCAGGCGGAGCTGGGACGGCGCCCGACGATCTTCTCCTACCCGCAAGGTGAATATTCGCTGGCGGTGCGGCAGCTGGTGATGGACCAGGGCTTCGCCGCCGCCTTCGGCCAGCAGTCGGGGGTGCTGCACGCCCAGGCCGATCCTTGGAGCCTGCCGCGTTTCGTCATGAACGAGACCTACGGCAATGCCGACCGGTTCGAACTGGCCGCAAACGCCCTGCCGTTGCCGGTGTCGGACCTGACGCCCGACGATCCCCTGGTCACCGTCAATCCGCCTCCGCTGGGCTTCACCATCGCCGACGGGGTGGGGGACAGTTCAAAACTGGCCTGCTTCGCCACCGGCCAGGGCCGCACCGCGCTGGAACGCATCGCCGAGGACCGGGTGGAGGTCCGCATCAAGGATCCCTTCCCGCCGGGCCGCGCCCGCGTCAACTGCACCCTGCCGACCGCCGATGGCCGCTGGCGCTGGCTCGGCGTGCAGTTCCTGATCCCGGAATGACGGTCTGAGGCGTTTCCCTGGAGATTCCGATCAAAGCCCAAGGGCTGCGATAGGGCATTGGCGGCACGGGCTGCGGCGCCTATGGTGCCGGCCCTGGCGCACCGTTGCGGCGTGCGCGGCAAACCCGGGAGGGAGCGATGGCGCAAGGCCCCCAGTTGCAGAACGGACAAGTGACGAATGGACCGGGCTCCGACATCGGCTGGGCCGACACGGTGCGGTTCCGCCTTCCGCCGGGCTGGGCGGTCGATGTGGAAGAGCATGAGGGCCAACCCGTCGGCACCTTCAGGCCGCCGCCGCCGGCCGCGGGCGTGCTGCGGCTGGTGACCGACCGGGTGACGCCACGGCCGGAGTCCGGCGGCGCGGCCGGCACCCTTCAGGAGATGGCCCTTCGCTTCGTAAGGCCACAGGACCCACGGGCCGGCGACCGGACCGTGGAAAGCCGGGCCGACGGCGCGGTGATCGCCCAGGCGATGATGCGGACGGAAGAAGACGGCCGGGCCGAGACCCATTACCTGTGGCTGGTCGGTGCGAAACGCGCGGAAGCGGCAGGGACCGTTGGGGGAGCAGTGGTCGCGGTCGCAATGTTCAGCTTCGCGCTGCCCGCCCTGATGGATGGCGACGACTCCTGCGCCGAGATGCTGGGCCGGATCGACGACGCCATCCGCAACGCGGAAATACTGTAGATCCTGACGGCTGCCGCGCCCGAAACGCCGGTATGCTGAAAGCCGGTATGCCGCTCAGCAGTGGCCGGCGCCGGTGGCCATCAGCGCCTTCAAGCGGACGGACTTCGGATCGTGGGCGACCGCCGCCTCTTCCGCGGCCAGGGCGGCGAGGCTGATGAAGCGCGCCAAGTCGTCCAGATCGCAGCGCGTCGCGTCGCTCATCAGGCTGTCGAGGCAGGACTTGATTGCCAGGGCCACATCGCGTCGTTCGTCCATCATCGCGCTTCCCTTTCACACCAGTGTGACCAGCTTTGCATGGAACCGCATGCTGTGGTGGCCGTGACGCAAACGTCGCCGGCCCGACCCTTTGCGGTCATCCCCTATAGCGCAAAGGAGATAGCATATTCCTTTCGTGGTTTCACTAATAGATTTGCCGGCTCATGAATAAACATAGCAACTGCGAATTGATTTGAAGCAGCTTTGCACGCCGTTGCTTGTTAATGAAAAGTTAACTCCAGAAGATGGTTCATGGTCGAACTATTATTCACTTGTAACGCTTGTGACGATTTGAATCAGATGTGGCGAGTATCGGGATATTCATCTTCGCGGACTTGAATACATGAGTATTCCACTGCCACGGGACGCGGAACGGCAACGCCTGCGGGAAGGACGAGACTTCAGCGTTTTTTCCCCGCTTTTGCAGGCCGAAAGGCGCGCCACCCTGTTGCAGCCCGAAACGGCTCCGCCTATATCTCCGCCAGCACGGGCCGGACCCGGGGACACCGTTCCCCGTGGACCGGCCCCCCAAGCGCTCCACCGACGTTTCACCGACCCAATGGGGATCGCGGCGGTGCCGGACCAGACGGGCCGCCACGCATCTGCCGAACGAAAGAGGCTGAACATGAGCAAAGTGATTGGTATCGACCTCGGCACCACGAACTCGTGCGTCGCCGTGATGGAAGGCGGCAGCGCCAAGGTGATCGAGAACGCCGAGGGCGCGCGGACCACGCCGTCCATGGTCGCCTTCAGCCAGGGCGGCGAGCGGCTGATCGGCCAGCCCGCCAAGCGCCAGGCGGTCACCAATCCGGAAAACACCCTCTTCGCGATCAAGCGTCTGATCGGCCGCCGCTTCGACGATCCGCTGACGAAGAAGGACCAGGGCCTGGTTCCCTACCGCATCATCTCCGGCGACAACGGCGACGCCTGGGTCGAGGCGCACGGCAAGAAGTACAGCCCCAGCCAGATCAGCGCCTTCATCCTCACCAAGATGAAGGAGACCGCCGAGAACTATCTGGGCGAGAAGGTCACGCAGGCGGTCATCACCGTCCCGGCCTACTTCAACGACAGCCAGCGCCAGGCCACCAAGGACGCCGGCAAGATCGCCGGCCTGGACGTGCTGCGCATCATCAACGAGCCGACGGCCGCCGCCCTCGCCTACGGCATGGAGAAGAAGGGCACCGGCACCGTCGCGGTCTATGACCTGGGCGGCGAGGACTTCGACAGCCGGGTCATCGAGTATCTGGCCGACGAGTTCAACAAGGAGCAGGGCATCGACCTGCGCAAGGACAAGCTCGCGCTGCAGCGCCTGAAGGAAGCTGCGGAAAAGGCGAAGATCGAGCTGTCGTCCACCACGCAGACCGAAGTCAACCTGCCCTTCATCACCGCCGACCAGACCGGTCCGAAGCACCTGAACATCAAGCTAACCCGCGCCAAGCTGGAAGCCCTGGTGGACGATCTGGTGCAGCGCACGATCGAGCCCTGCAAGGCGGCCCTGAAGGACGCCGGCCTGAAGGCCAGCGAGATCGACGAGGTGATCCTGGTCGGCGGCATGACCCGCATGCCCAAGGTCATCGACGCGGTGAAGCAGTTCTTCGGCCGTGAGCCGCACCGCGGCGTGAACCCGGACGAGGTGGTCGCCATCGGCGCCGCCATCCAGGGCGGCGTGCTGAAGGGCGAGGTCAAGGACGTCCTGCTGCTCGACGTCACCCCGCTGTCGCTGGGTATCGAAACGCTGGGCGGCGTCTTCACCCGTCTGATCGACCGCAACACCACGGTCCCGACGAAGAAGAGCCAGACCTTCTCGACCGCCGAGGACAACCAGAACGCCGTCACCATCCGCGTCTTCCAGGGCGAGCGCGAGATGGCGCAGGACAACAAGATGCTGGGCCAGTTCGATCTGGTCGGCATCCCGCCTGCCCCGCGCGGCGTGCCCCAGATCGAGGTGACCTTCGACATTGACGCCAACGGCATCGTCAGCGTCACGGCGAAGGACAAGGCGACCGGCAAGGAGCAGCAGATCCGCATCCAGGCCTCGGGCGGCCTGTCGGACGCCGACATCCAGAAGATGGTGAAGGACGCCGAGGCCCACTCGGCCGACGACAAGAAGCGCCGTGAGCTGGTCGATGCCCGCAACCATGCCGACGCCCTGATCCACACCACCGAGCGGACCATCAAGGAGAACGGCGACAAGATCCCGGCCTCCGACAAGACCGCCGCGGAAGCTGCCGTCGCCGAGCTGAAGTCGGTTCTGGACAGCGAGGATCTGGACGGCATCAAGGCGAAGACCGACGCGCTGGCCCAGGTGTCGATGAAGCTGGGCGAGGCGATGTACAAGGCCGGCCAGGGCGAGGCTCCGGCTGCGGGCGGCGAGGCGCCGGGCGCCCAGCCGAACGAGCCGGGCGTCGTCGACGCCGACTTCGAGGAGGTCCAGGACGACAAGAAGAAGTCGGCCTGAGTCCATCCTCTCAGGACAGCTTCTTTTTGATACGGACCTGACGCGAGCATCGATGGCCCGCCGCCTTTCCCCGGCGGCGGGCCTTCGGTATGCTGGACTCAGGCTCCGGCACGGCGCGGACAGTTTGGACCAGAACGACTCAAAGGCGGTCGGCCCCCATGGCGAAACAGGATTATTACGAGCTGCTCGGTGTGGCGAAGAGCGCCAGCGCGGATGAGCTGAAGAAGGCTTATCGCAAGATGGCGATGCAGTACCACCCGGACCGCAACCAGGGTGACAAGGACGCCGAGCAGAAGTTCAAGGAAATCAGCGAAGCCTACGAAGTCCTGAAGGACGATCAGAAGCGCGCGGCCTACGACCGGTTCGGCCATGCCGCCTTCGAGAACGGGCGCGGTCCAGGCGCGGGCGCGGGCGCCGGCGGCTTCAACTTCGACTTCGGCGGCGGCGGCGGCTTCGCCGACATCTTCGACGAGATGTTCGGGGAGTTCATGGGCGGGCGCCGCGGCGGCGGCGGTGCGTCCGGCCGCGGCCAGGACCTGCGCTACAATCTGGAGATCGGGCTGGAGGAGGCCTTCAAGGGCACCCAGACCACCATCCGCGTGCCCACCACCGTGCAGTGCGACAGCTGCAACGGCTCCGGTGCCGCGGCGGGGACCCAGCCGATCACCTGCCCGACCTGCCAGGGCCACGGCAAGGTGCGCGCGCAGCAGGGCTTCTTCACCATCGAGCGGACCTGCCCCGGCTGCCACGGCGCCGGCAAGGTCATCAAGGACGCTTGCAAGAACTGCGGCGGCTCCGGCCGTCTGCGCAAGGAAAAGACCCTGCAGGTCAACATCCCCGCCGGCGTCAAGGACGGCACCCGCATCCGTCTGGCGGGCGAGGGGGAGGCGGGCTTGCGCGGGGCGCCGGCCGGCGACCTCTACATCTTCCTGGCCATCGCACCCCACCCGATCTTCCAGCGCGACGGCGCCAACATCCACTGCCGTGTGCCGATCCCGATGACCACGGCGGCTCTCGGCGGTTCGGTGGAAGTGCCGACCATCGACGGCACCCGGACCAAGGTGACGGTGCCGCCAGGCACCCAGTCCGGTCACCAGTTCCGCATCAAGGGCAAGGGCATGTCGGTGCTGCGCAGCGCCCAGCGCGGCGACATGTACATCCAGGCGGTGGTGGAGACCCCGGTGAACCTGACGAAGCGCCAGCAGGAACTGCTGCGCGAGTTCGAGGGTGCAGCCAAGGAAGGGTCGAACCCGCAGTCGGAAGGCTTCTTCGCCAAGGTGAAGGAGCTTTGGGAAGACCTGAAGGACTGAGCGGTCTTTCCGACCTCCAGGACAGGCGTTGTGAGCGGGCGGCGTGTCGGTGATGCGCCGCCCGTTACTTTTTGTCGCATGCTCCGGGAGCTTTCCGTGCTTCGGACGGCCGATGCGTTATTTCCACGCGAAAGCCGTTGAAGGCAAGGTCATGCACGTGTAATCACTCTTCATGATCAATTCTTCGGCGACATGCCCGGCCCAGGCCGGGGGCAGGTGGCTGCATGCGGGCTGACAGGCTCCTCGCCACCCTGTTGGACGCCTTCGTCCAGGGCGACGAACTGCCCGCGCTGATCCATCCGGCCAGCCACACGCCGATCCTGCAGCGGCGCCGCGCCGCGATGATCCAGTCCCGCGTGCGGATGGTCGCGCTGATCTTCGGCATCCTGACGCCGCTGTGGATCGTCATCGACGTGACCGTCTTCGAATGGTCGCTGGCGGTCTGGCTGATCATCCTGCGGCTGAGCGCCAGCGCCGCCTTCCTGGCGCTCGCCTTCGACCGCCGGTCCTGCGAGGACATGGCTTGCGCCTGGTGGCGGCTGACGGCGCTGCTGGCGATCCCGACGCTGTTCTTCGCCATCTCGCACCCGCTGCTCTACAACCAGGGCGTCGACGATCTGCGCATCGCCGTCAGCGCCGGCTACGGCTATCTGCCCTTCGTGATGGTGGCGGGTCTCAGCGTCTTTCCGCTGACCGCGCTGGAAGGCGCCCTATTCGCCGCCCCGATGCTGGGCGCCCATCTGGCCGCCGGCTTCTACGGGTCGCTGGTGATGCCGTTCCCCTCCTACATCAGTGCGCTGTGGCTTCTGGCGCTGATCGCGGTGGTGGCGACGCTGGCGGCGATCAGCCAGCTGCATTTCATGATCGCCTTGCTGGAACAGGCTGCGCACGACACGCTGACCGGCGCCTTTTCCCGCCGCATCGGCGAGGAGTTGCTGAAACTCCAGGTCGCCCATGCCGAACGGACGTCGCAGCCGCTGACGGCCATCTTCATCGACCTGGACGATTTCAAGGCGGTCAACGACCGCCATGGGCATGAGGAAGGCGACCGCGTCCTGCGCCATGCCGCCAACACCATCCGCAGCCTGCTTCGCCAGTCCGACGCGCTGATCCGCTGGGGCGGGGAGGAGTTCCTGGTCGTCATGCCCGACACCCCGCTGGAGGGCGCGATGATCGCGGTGGAGCGGATGCGCCGCGCCGGGTTCGGCAAGCGGCCGGACGGCAGCCTGCAGACCGCCAGCATCGGCATCGCCGAACAGGCGGCCGACCGCCCCGCCGACTGGGAAGCCCTGGTCGAGCTGGCCGACCAGCGCATGTACCGCGCCAAGCAGGACGGCAAGAACCGCGTCGTCACCGGCGAAACCGCGGCCGGTGCGGCGGATGTCGGCGAAGAGCCCTGGGACGGCATCGTCGCCTGACGGGCGCTTATGCCGGTTCCCGGTCCATCGATCCGCGGTTCCGTTCGGCGTCGATTCTCTGCCCGACCAGCGTCCGGAGCCGCCCCTTCACTTCCTCGTCCAGCGGATTGTAGACCATCAGCCCGAGATCCGGGCGGCCGTCGACGGCGAAGGCCGAATACTCCATCCGGACGCTGCCGAGCTGGGGATGCCTCAGCTGCTTGATCCCCTCGCTCGGCGCATAGACGTCGGTCTCCGCCCAGAGGGCGGCAAAGTCCGGGCTGGCCCGGCACAGCTCGTCGACGAGGCCGGTGATCTCCTCGGCGGCACCGACCCGTGCCGCATCGATACGGAAGGCGCCGACCAGGAAGCGCGCCATGCCTTTCCAGTCCGTCTGCTTGGCGCGAATCGCCGGATTGCAGAAGACGAGGCGCAGGATGTTGCGCTGATCGGGGGGCAGCGTGCCGTAATCGGTCAGAACAATCGCGGCGGCATGGTTCCAGGCGACCACGTCCCAGGTCGGGGTCTTGATGAAGGCCGGACAGGCGTCGAAGGCGTCCAACAGCCGCTGCAGCCGCGGGCTGACTCCGTCCACCGGCCTGTACCGCAGTTCCGGCGGCCGTCCGAGCGCCAGGACGAAAAGATGCTCGCGCTCCAGCTCGGTAAGCATCAGGCCGGTGGCGATGCGGTCCAGCACGTCGGCGGACGGGGCGCCGCCGCGCCCCTGCTCCAGCCATGTGTACCAGGTCGGGCTGATGTTGGCGCGCTGCGCCACCTCCTCCCTGCGCAGTCCCGGCGTGCGGCGGCGTCCCGAGAAGCCGAAGGCCGCCGGGTCCAGCCGCGTTCGGCGGTCGCGCAGGAAGGCGGCGAGCGTGTTGGCCTTGACGGCCTGCTTCGGGTCCGCCTGCTTGGGTTCCATCGTCATCGGCGATCCCGGCACTCATTGTACCCTGGTGATCGTTATAATAGGAAAACGTCACTACTTTAACAGGATAGCACGGCACATCAGACTGGGAGGCGACAGAAATGAAGAGGTGATGGTCCATGCGTGTTTTTCTCACCGGCGCCACCGGCTTCATCGGCTCGGCCGTCCTCGCCGAGCTTCTACGGGCCGGCCATCAGGTCATCGGCATGACCCGCTCCCAGGACGGCGTCCGCGCGCTGGAGGCAGCCGGAGCCGAGCCGTTCCGCGCCACGCTGGAGGACCCCGCCGGCATCCGCCCCGGTGTCGAGACAGCCGATGCGGTGATCCACACGGCATTCGATCACGACTTCTCGCGCTTCGCCGAGAATTGCGAGAAGGACGGCCGGGTCATCGGTGCCCTTGGCGACGTGCTCAAGGGGTCGGATCGCCCGATGCTGATCACCTCGGCGGTCGGCATGGGCGGTGTCGGCCATGGCCGGCTGGCCCGCGAGGACGTCTTCGACGACGGCCACCGCAATCCGCGCATCGCCAGCGAACGGGCCGGCAACGCGTTGCTGGATACCGGCGTCAATGTCGCGGTGTTGCGTCTACCCCAGGTCCACAACACGGAGAAGCAGGGGCTGATCACCCCGTTGATCGCGATGTTCCGCGAAGCCGGCGTGGCCTCCTATGTCGGCGAGGGGAGCAACCGCTGGTCCGCCTGCCACCTGGACGACGCCGCCCGCCTCTATCGTCTGGCGATCGAGCGGAAGGAGCCGGGAGCGCGCTACCACGCGGTCGGCGAGGAGGGGATCGGGTTCCGCGAAATCGTGGAGACGCTGGCGCGCGGCCTCGGCATCCCGGCGGTCTCCGTGCCACAGGACAAGGCGGCCGACCATTTCGGCTGGCTGGCGGCCTTCGCCGGCATGGACATGCCCGCCTCCAGCGCCCGGACCCGGGCCAAGCTCGGGTGGCAGCCGGAAGGCCGGGGACTGATCGCCGATCTGACGGCGATGCGATACGCCTAACGCCTCAGCCCCCGGTCAGCGGATAGTCCCGCAGCGCCTCATACACCGCCCCGCCATTGCCGAGATGGCTGCGGTAGAGCGTGATCTGGTCCACCGGCATCGGGCCGGCGCGGAACAGGCCGCGATCGGACAGGAAGCGGCCGATGCGGTCGGCGGGGGCATCCTTCAGCCGGGCCAGCGTGACATGGGGGGAGAATTTCCGCTCCTCGGCCGCGAGGCCGCAGCGGACGAGCGCGGATTCGACCTTGGCCTGGAGGTGGGCCAGCGCCTCGCTGCGCTCCACCCCGGCCCACAGCACCCGCGCCCGGCGCGCGCTGCCGTACACGCCGACTCCATCGAGGATAAGCGGGAAGGCCGGTGCGCGAACCTCGGCCAAGGCGGCGTCGATGTCCATCGCCTGATCCTCCGGCACCTCGCCGATGAAGCGCAGGGTGAGGTGCAGGTTCTCAGGCTCGGTCCAGCGCGCGCCTGGCACTCCGCCGGCCAGCGCGGCCAACCGCTGGCGAACCTCGTCCGTCAGGTCGAGGGCGACGAACAGGCGGAGCATGGGACACCTCCATTTATCTGCGGAGTTAAACCCCCACCTATCCTCCCCCGCTCCCGGCGCTTTACGGACACGGATCCGGCATGCGGTTGTGCACGGCGTCGATTTCGGCCATCACCTCCGGCGACAGGGTGAGGTCGATGGAGTCGATGTTGGAGATCAGCGTCTCCATCGTCGTCGCCCCGATCAGCGACGAGGTGACGAAGGGTTGCTGCACCGTGAAGGCGATGGCCATCCGGTTGGGCGCCAGGCCATGGCGGCGGGCGATGTCCAGATAGGCCTGCGTCGCGGCGTCGGCGTTGACGGTGTTGTAGCGCGACGGCCGGTGATCGAGCGCACGGCGGCTGCCCGGGGGAATGGCGCCGTTCAGGTACTTCCCGGTCAGCGTGCCGGCGGCCAGCGGCGAATAGGCCAGCAGCCCGACATCCTCCCGCAGCGCCACTTCCGACAGGCCGTTCTCGAAGGTCCGGTTCAGCAGGTTGTAGGCGTTCTGGATCGAGGCGACGCGCGGCAGCCCGGCGACCTCGGCGGCACGCAGCCAGCGCATCACACCCCAGGGGCTCTCGTTCGACAGGCCGACATGGCGGATCTTGCCGGCCTGCACCAGTTCGGCCAGGGCCGCCAGCGTCTCCTCGATCGGCACGCCGTCATGCTGCGGCTTGTGCTGATAGGTGCGGACGCCGAAGCGGTTGGTGACGCGGTCGGGCCAATGGATCTGGTAGAGGTCGATGTAGTCGGTCTTCAGCCGCGACAGGCTGGCCTCCACCGCGGCGAAGAGGTTGGCGCGGTCCAGCCGCGACTTGCCCTCGCGCACCCAGCCGAAGCCGCCGGCCGGCGCGCCGATGATCTTGCTGGCGAGGATCACCCGGTCGCGCTTGCCGCGGGACTGGAACCAGCTGCCGATCACCTCCTCCGTCTTGCCGTAGGTATCGGCGGTGGGCGGGATGGCGTACATCTCCGCCGTGTCCCAGAAATTGATGCCGCGGTCGAGCGCCGCGTCCATCTGGGCATGGCCTTCGGCCTCGGTGTTCTGGCGGCCCCAGGTCATGGTGCCCAGGCCGATGGCGCTGACCGACAGGCCGGTGCGGCCAAGCGGACGATACTGCATCCGGAACGTTCCTTATTCGAAATGATCTTTTAGAGGAAAAGCGTCAGCACGCCGGTGTAGCCATAGAGCCGGTTGTGCGACACCTCGCCCGACGCGAAGAAGCCCGTCAGCGGGATATCGCCGAAGGTCTCGCGGATCATCGACAGCTCGGCATTGGCGGCGCCGAACAGGCTGGGACCGCGGGCGATGCAGCTGACATACACCGCCCCCTTCGGCGTCGCCTTCACCCGTTTCTTGAGGCTGTCCAGCATCCGGCGCATGTCGACGGCGGCGGTTTCCGCATCGCGGCGGGTGAACATCACCGGCTGACCGGTCGTCACCCGCTCGGCGATGGAGATCCAGCCGGCGCGCGGGTCGATGGCGATCAGGTCGCGCACCAGATAGTCCTGGGTGTCGGATCCGGCAATGGGCAGCCCGGCGCAGATCACCCCGGCCACCTGCCGCAGGTCGGCGGCAAGCTCCGGCCCGATGTCTTCCTTGAACACATCCAGCGCGGGGCGACCGTCGATCTCCAGGATGACATTGTCGTCGCTGGCGGTGACGGTGCGCGTCGGCCCGATGGGACGGCAACCCTGGGTCAGGGCGGTGGCCACCGGCAGCTGCGGTGCGAACAGCACCCCCGACACGCCGCCGTCGGTGACCGGGTCGGCATCCTCCGCCCCGGCCGCGACCTGCGGGAACTCCCCGCGCGAGGCGGTCAGCCCGCCGACCAGGAAGACGCCGGCCTCCTCCGACAGACGCGACACCAGCCCGGCCATGTCGGCATGGTGCGGATCGACATGGACCAGCGCCAGCGCCGCGCCATGCTTGTCCAGCCAGCCGCCGGCACTGCCGCGCAGCGGCTCCAGCCCGTCGGTCAGGGTGGGGAACAGGCGGAAGCTGTCCTCCGGCAGGCGGGCGGCCATGATCGCCAGCCCCGGCTCGTCGAACAGGGCGGCGCCGTTCGCCATCACGCCGATGCCGGCGGTGCCGACCCAATGGCGGATGCCGGTGACACCGCGCAGCAGGGTGACGATGCTGGTCGCATGCTCCGCCAGCCCGTCGGTCAGGTAGAGGAAACCCAGGTTGCAGCCGGCGACCGGCCCCAGCCGGTCCAGGCAGGCCTTGACCGTCGGTCCCCACTCCGCCCCGGCGGCGCAGGCGGCGTGAAAGCGGGTGTCGCTGTCCAGAGTAACGGTCATGACAGGTCAGCCTCCGGGTTTCTCATTGGTCTTCTGGATTTGCGGCAGGCCGTCGAGCAGGGCGGTGACGGACGGCAGGATGCGCTCCACGATCGTCGCCACGCCCTGGGCATTGGGATGCAGCCCATCCTGCTGGATCAGCGCCCGTTCCAGCGCCACCCCGTCGAGGAAGAAGGGGTAGAGCGGCAGGTCATAGGTCTTCGCAAGGTCGGGATAGATGGCGTTGAACTTGTCGGTATAGGGCTTTCCCAGGCTGGGGGAGGCGTACATGCCGGCCAGCAGGGTCGGAACCTTGCGATCCTTCAGCGTCTTCAGGATAGCATTGAGATTGTCCTTCGCCTGAGCGGGATCGAGCCCGCGCAGCATGTCGTTGGCGCCCAGTTCGACGATGGCGGCGGCGGGCTTGTCGGCCAGCGCCCAGTCCAGCCGTGCCCGACCGCCGGCGGTGGTGTCGCCCGACACGCCGGCATTGATGACGGTGACGTTGTATCCCTTGTCGGCCAGCGCCTTTTCCAACTGGCGGGTGAAGCCCTGCGGTTCCGGCAGGCCGTAGCCGGCGGTCAGGCTGTCGCCCAGCGCCAGCAGCTTCACCGGCTGCGCGGCGTCTGCGCGGGTGGAAACGGTCATCGATACCCCTGACGCAACTGCGAAGGCGAACGCGGCGCCGATGGCGCCCATGTTGAAAGCCCGGCGGGTCGTGCCATATGGCGATGGTCCGTTCCGCTTGTGCGAGAGTCGCATGTCCAAAGTCCAATCCTCTGCAACGTCGTCCAATTCCATCGCCCGCCCCCTCCATGATTCCATCGTGGAACTCGACGACGTCCACTTGAGATTGGACAGCGGTGCCGGGCCCGTCAACATCCTGCGGGGCGTGAATCTTCAGGTGGCGGCCGGAGAGCGGGTCGGCGTCGTCGGCCCCAGCGGCTCCGGCAAGTCGACCATGATGATGGTGATGGCCGGCCTGGAACGCCCCAGCGGCGGCACCGTCCGCGTCGCCGGACAAGAGTTGAACCGGCTGGACGAGGACGGCCTGGCGCGCTTCCGCCGCCAGCATGTGGGGATCGTCTTCCAGGCTTTCCATCTGGTGCCGACCATGACGGCGCTGGAGAATGTCGCCATCCCGCTGGAATTCGCCGGGATCGCCGACGCCTTCGACCGCGCCCGCGTCGGGCTGGAACAGGTGGGGCTGGGCCACCGCATCCACCATTATCCCGGCCAGTTGTCGGGCGGCGAGCAGCAGCGCACGGCGCTCGCCCGCGCCTTCGTGACCGAGCCGTCGCTGCTTCTGGCCGACGAGCCGACCGGCAACCTCGACATCGACACCGGGGCCACCATCGTGAAACTGCTGTTCGATCTGGCCGAGCGCCGCGGAACGACGCTGGTCCTCATCACCCACGATCCCAGCCTCGCCGCCCGCTGCGACCGTACGGTCCGGCTGGCCGACGGCCGCATCGCCGACGATGGGCAGGCGGCACGGCGCGCGAAGCTGCAGGCGGCGGGGGAGTGAGGGGGATGGCGGAACTTATGTTGGCCGTTCCTCCCTCTCCCTCCCGGGGAGAAGGTCGGGGTGAGGTGGAAGCACGGCGTGGCGTCATTCGGCGTGCGGTAGTTTTGCATTCTCGCCAATCCCCGCCACGCATCCCCCTCACCCTCTCCCCGGGAGGGAGAGGGGACAGTCGCACGGGGAGGAGCACCCGATGACCAACCTCGGCCTCGCGCTCCGGCTTGCCCGGCGGGAGCTGCGCACCGGCCTGAAGGGCTTCTGGGTCTTCCTCGCCTGTCTCGCCCTTGGCGTCGCGGCCATCGCCTCGGTGCAGTCGGTGTCGAGCGGGCTGCTCGACGGGTTGGCCAATGACGGGCGTTCCATCCTCGGCGGCGACGTCGCGTTGCGGCAACTCTACAGCCCGCCGGCCGGGGAGCAGATGGCGGCGCTGACCGGCGGCGGCCGGGTGTCGACCTCGGCCGAGATGCGGGCGATGACGCGCGCCGATGACGACGTCCGCTCTTCGCTGGTCGAGCTGAAGGCGGTCGACGATGTCTACCCGCTCTACGGCACGGTCACGCTGGTGGGCGGCGGCGACCTGCGGGACGCGCTGGCGCAGAAGGATGGCCGCTGGGGTGCGGTGATCGAGACGAGCCTCGTCGACCGGCTGGGCGTGAAGATCGGCGACACCATCCATGTCGGCGAGGGCGCCTATCGCGTTGCCGCCGTGCTGGACCGCGAGCCGGACCGCGCCTCCTCCAACGCCTTCTCGCTGGGGCCGCGCCTGATGGTGGCGCTGCCGTCGCTGCAGGGCACCGGGTTGCTGCAACCCGGCAGTCTCACCTGGTGGAGCGCCAAGGTCGCGCTTCCGCCCGAAACCGATCTGAAGGCGTGGCAGGAGAGCCTGCGCACCCGCTTTCCCGACGCGCCCTGGCGGATGCGCGACTACACCAACGCCTCGCCGCAGATCGAGCGCTTCATCGACCGCATGACGCTGTTCCTGACGCTTGTCGGGCTGACGGCGCTGCTGGTCGGCGGCGTCGGGGTGGGCAATGCGGTGCGCAGCCATCTGGATTCGCGCGCCCGCACCATCGCCATGATGAAGTGCATCGGCGCGCCGGGTGCCCTGGTGTTCCAGCTCTATCTGGCGCAGATCCTGGCGCTGGCCCTGCTGGGCATCGTCATCGGGCTGGCATTGGGCGCCGTGGCGCCGCTGGCGCTGGGCCGTCTGCTCGACGGCGTGCTGCCGGTATCGGCCCAGATCGGCGTCTATCCCGGTGCATTGGCGCTGGCCGCCCTCTATGGCGTGCTGACCGCGCTGACCTTCTCGCTCTGGCCGCTCGGCCGGGCGCGGGAAGTGCCGGCGGGCGCCCTGTTCCGCGACGTGATCGCCCCCGCCGCCGGCCGGCCGCGCATGCCCTACACGCTGGCGATGATCGCGTCGGCCGTGGCGCTGGCCGGGCTGGCGGTGCTGACGGCGCACAACAAGGTCTTCGCCCTGTGGTTCGTCGGCGGCTCCATCGCCACCTTCATCGCTTTCCGCGCCGCGGCGGCGCTGGTCACCTGGGGTGCGGCCCGCGTCGGCCGGGTCAGGCGTCCGGGGCTGCGGCTGGCGCTCGCCAACCTGCACCGGCCGGGCAACCCGACGGCGGCGGTGGTGCTGTCGCTGGGTCTCGGCCTGACGGTGCTGGTCGCCATCGCGCTGATCCAGGGCAACTTCTCCCGCCGGGTGTCGGAGACGATCCCGCAGGACGCCCCCAGCTTCTTCTTCGTCGACATCCAGCGCGACCAGTTCGACCCCTTGCGCGATCTCGTCACCGCCATCCCCGGCACCAGCGCCTTCGAGGCTGTGCCGAGCCTGCGCGGCCGGATCGAGCGGGTGAACGGGCAGGATGCCGAGAAGGCGCTGGTCAATCCGGAGCAGGCCTGGATCCTGGCCGGCGACCGCGGCATCACCTATTCGGCGACGCTGCCGAAGCATTCCACCGTCACCGCCGGCAGCTGGTGGCCGGCCGACTATTCCGGCCCGCCGCAGATCTCCATCCACCAGAGCGTCGCCGAGGCCTTCGGCATCGGACCCGGCGCCACTCTGTCGATCAACATCCTGGGCCGCAGCATCGAGGCCACGGTCGCCAATGTCCGCGCCGCCGATTTCAGCAGCATGGCGATCAATTTCACCATGGTCTTCGCCCCCGGCACGCTGGAGGGCGCGCCGCAGACTTGGGTCGCCACCGTCCGCGCCACGCCGGATGCCGAGACGCAGGTGCAACGCGCCGTGCTGCAGCGCTTCCCCAACATCACCATGGTCCGGATCAAGGACGCGCTCGATACGGTGTCGGAGATGCTGGGCCATATCGGCACCGCGGTGCGCATCGTGGCCGGCATCACCCTGGCCGCCGGCACGCTGGTGTTGGCCGGCGCCGTGGCCGCCGGCCATCGCCGGCGGGTCTATGACGCGGTGGTGCTGAAGGTGCTGGGGGCGACGCGCGGCGATGTGCTGCGTGCCTTCCTGCTGGAATACGGTCTGCTCGGCCTGCTGACCGCGGTCATCGCCGGCGGCATCGGCACGCTGACCGCCTGGTCGGTTCTGCGCTTCCTGATGCATTGGGAATGGAGCTTCCTGCCGTCGGCGGTGGTCTCCACGGCCCTGCTCAGCACGGCGATCACGCTCGCTTTCGGGTTCTATGGTACTTGGCGGGCTCTGGGACAGCCGTCCGCGCCGTTGCTTCGAAACGAGTGACTCATACAGCAGAACGCCATAGCAAAAACGAAACGTGAAAGCTTTTTCATCTTGGAAAACCGCTGCCGATTCCTATTGAACCGAATTGCGGACTCGCCAATATGTCATGGCGACGGGATCACCCTATTCCACCGAGGAAACCAACATGGCAGACCCGACCTATAACCGCTTCGCGACCGCAGGCCGCGCGACAGATCGGGGATACTTCGACGAAGGCCTGCGCCAGCACATGCTGCGCGTGTACAACTACATGGGCGCCGGCCTGATCCTGACGGGCCTGGTCGCCGCGCTCGTGTCGTCCAGCCCGGCCATGATGGCGGCCATCTTCGGCACTCCGCTGAAGTGGGTGGTGATGCTGGCCCCGCTGGCGTTCGTGATGGTGCTGTCCTTCGGCATCCAGCGCCTGTCCTTCGCATCGGCACAGATGATCTTCTGGGCCTACTGCGGCGCGATGGGCCTGTCGATGTCGGCCATCTTCCTGGTCTTCACCGGGGCGTCGATCGCGCTGACCTTCTTCGTCACCGCCGCGACCTTCCTGGCGATGAGCCTGTACGGCTACACCACGAAGGCCGACCTGTCGAAGATGGGCTCGTTCCTGATGATGGGCGTCATCGGCCTGGTCATCGCCGGCCTGGCGAACATCTTCTTCCAGTCGCCGGCCCTGCACTTCGCGATCTCCGCCATCGGCGTGCTGATCTTCACCGGCCTGACCGCCTACGACACCCAGTCGATCAAGGAAAGCTACGCCGAGGGCTACGATCACGAGAGCACCGGCAAGCT
>JBKHVJ010000106.1:0-24782 GCA_046570145.1 Alphaproteobacteria bacterium | reverse complement strand
GCCACCAGCGCCGGCAGCGGCATGGCGCCGGCGGTGCGGGCGATCTCGCGGCCGTGTTGGACCAGGACCAGCGACGGGATGCTGCGGATGCCGAACCGGGCGGCAAGGTCCGGCGAGGCTTCCGTGTCGATCTTGGCGAGGCGGACCTGCGGTTCCAGCTGTGCCGCCGCCTGGGCGAAGACCGGGGCCATCATGCGGCAGGGACCGCACCACTCGGCCCAGAAATCGATCAGCAGGGGCAGGTCGCCGCGGTCGGCATGGGCGGAGAAGCGGCTGGCGTCGAGCGCCACCGGCTTGCCTTCGAACAGCGCGTTGCCGCAGCGTCCGCATTTGCCGCCACCGAGCCGCGCCGGAGGCACGCGGTTCAGGGTGTCGCAGTGCGGGCAGGCGACGTGCAGGCTGTCGGCGCCTGTGGAAGACTGGGCGATGGTCGGCATGGCGGGGCTCCTTCCCCTGGCAGCGGTTCCACCGTCGATGTATGGGGCCGGGGCCGTCCGCTCAAGGTGGGCCGCCCAAGGCATGCCGGGCCTACTCCCGCCGGACCATCAGCCCTTCCAGCTTGGCGAAATCCACATATTGTGCCGGCCGGTCCTTCAACAGGTCCGGGGCGGCCAGGGCATTCTCCCGCGCGCATTCGGCGACATAGCGGGCCAAGAGGTCGCGCATGACCTCGGCCAAAGGCGTCTGCCGCTGGCGTGCGTAATTCTTGGCGACATCTTTGATTCGGCGATCAACGCGCAAAGAGATCGTCGCCTTCTTTGGATGAAACGGATCTCCGATCATGACGATCCTCCACCAGTCTTGCCGATCCTCGTTATTTGGATATGCCGGATCGGCGGTGGATACAAGGATCGTCGGGAAGACGGGCGATAAAACTTGGGGATGATAACTTGTGGATTTGTGTGGATAAAAATTCCACCGGTTTTCTTCTCCACAGAATCTGTGGATAGATGTGTGAGCAATCCCCGAACAGAATCATCCACATCGTTCCCGCCAGCCTGTCCGGCCTGTGGATGACTGGGTTTGCTTATTTTTTAGGCATACCAGGCATGCCGGGGGAACCCGGACCGCCGACCAGCCGCAGGCGTCCGGCGGGGGACAGGTCGGGCAGGATCGACAGGACGGTTTCCTCCGTCAGTTCGCCCATCTGGCGGCGCTTGGCGCGGGCCGCTTCGGTGGCGACGCGCAGGGAGTCGTAGTCGACGGGATCGGCCTGCAGCAGGGCACGCACCCGCTGTCCGGCCTCGTGATATTCCCGGGTCAGCGCGTCATAGCGGGGGCGCAGCGGCTCGAAGGCGGCGCGCAGGCGCTGCGTGTCTGCATCGGGCAGGTCGGGGGCCATCCGCTCGACGAAGCGGTCGGGCATAGGCTGGTGAGGGGGCTGGTGGAACGGCAGGGGAGACTGGCGGACGGTCGCGACCAGCATCGCCGCCAGAAACAGGTTCAGCGCCAGCGAGGCCAGCGCCAGCGTGCGCAGGCCCGGCCGCCGCAGGATTTGACGGGGCGCGGCGGAACCGCTCATCGGGATTCTCCGTCGAACAGCGTGATGACCTCGTCATGCAGCAGGGCCAACTCCTGGCCGCGCGGCGTCGGGGCGGCAGGCGCCGGCAGCGTGCCGGCGAGCCAGCCGCCGGTGAGCCAGCCCAGCGCCAGCAGCGCGGCGCAGAAACCGGCCGCCGTCCGGCGCGGCATCCGCCCCAGCAACAGCAGCATCAATCCATCCTGCGGCACGGCGCGGGCGGAGGCGCCGGCCGCAGCCAGCAGGCGGCCGATGCGGGCATCCACCACCACGGGCGGGGTGCCGGCCAGCAGCCGGTCGAAGGCCAGCGCCTCGTCCGCCGCCGCCCGCAAGGCGGGGGAGCGGGCAAGGGCGGACTCGGCCCCGGCGCGCAGTTCAGGCGGCCAGCGTTCCGGGGAGGCGCCGTACGAGTCCAGGTGGCGGAGGAACTGGTCGTCGGTCATCGAATCCTCCTTCACGGTTCCTCTCCGGCGGTGAGCGCGCTCTTCAGCGCCGAACGGGCGCGGGCGAGCAGCGAGGCGAAGGCGCTCTCGCCCATGGTCATCACCTCGGCGGCCTGCCGCAGGCTGAGCCCCTCCTGGTGGAACAGGACCACCGCGGCGCGCTGGCGGTCGGGCAGGGTGGCCAGCGCCCGGTTGACGCGCTCCGCCGTCTGGCGTTCGGCGATGCGGGTCAGCACGTCGGGCGACTGGTCGGGCGGATCGCCGGCCTCCTCCAGCGGCGACCAGCCGGGACGGCGGCCGCGGTCGATGGCGAGGTTCATGACGATGCGGTAGAGCCAGGTGGTGAAGGTGGCCCGCCCGCCATCCCAGCGGCCGGCATGCTGCCAGACCCGCAGGAATGCCTCCTGCGCGATCTCGTCGGCGTCGGACGGGTTGCCGGTCATCCGCTGGGCCAGTGCCACGGCGCGGCGCATGTGGCGGGCGGCCAGCCGGTCGAACGCCGCGGCATCGCCGCCGGTCACGCGGGCCATCAACTCGTCGTCCGTGCCGCTGGCCTCGATCACCGGGTGTCCGCTTATGCCGTGGGCAAGAACTATGCCCAACAGGGTGGAGAGGTGCCAGCTCCCTCTCCCCGGGGGGAGAGGGGATCTCGCGGGGGTGATGGAAATTCTGAGGAATACAGAGACTGCACCCATCGCCGCCCCCTATTCCGCCGGGGCGGCGATGGCGGCGCGGCGGTTGCGCCGCATCGCCAGCCGTTCCAGCGTCAGATAGACCACCGGCGTGGTGTAGAGCGTCAGCATCTGGCTGACCAGCAGGCCGCCGATGATGGCGACGCCCAGCGGGCGGCGGATCTCGCCGCCGGTCCCAAAGTCGAAGGCCAGGGGAACGGCGCCCAGCAGCGCCGCCATCGTCGTCATCATGATCGGGCGGAAGCGGACCAGACCGGCCTCGCGGATCGCCTCCAGCGGCGACAGGCCGCGCGTCCGCTCCGCCTCCAGGGCGAAGTCGATCATCATGATGGCGTTCTTCTTGACGATGCCGATCAGCAGGATGATGCCGATCAGCGCCACGATCGACAGGTCGTGGCCGGTCAGGATCAGCGCGATCAGCGCCCCCAGCCCGGCCGACGGCAGGGTCGACAGGATGGTCAGCGGGTGGATCAGGCTCTCGTACAGAACACCCAGCACGATGTAGATGGTGATCAGCGCCGCCAGGATCAGCAGCGGCTGGCTGGAGGAGGATTGCTGGAAGGCGCGCGCATCGCCCTGGAAGCCGGCGCGGATGCCGGCCGGCATGCCGATGTCCTCCGCCGCGCGCTGGATCACCTCGGTCGCCTGGGACAGCGAGACGCCGGGGGCGAGGTCGAAGGTCAGGTTGGCGACCGGAAAGCCGCTCTGGTGCTGGATGCTGGATGCCTGGTTGCCGATGACGACGCGCGCCACCGCCGACAGCGGCACCATGCCTCCGGTCCCGCTGACATAGATGCGCTTCAGGTCGTCGGGGCCGAGCGACTCGCGGGGATCGACCTCCAGCACCACCTTGTGCTGGTTCTGCGCCAGATACATGGTGGAGACCTGCCGCTGGCCGAAGGCGTCGTAGAGCGTCGCCTCCAGCGCGCTGAGCGACACACCGAGGCGCGAGGCGGCGTCGCGGTCGACGATCACGTTGGCCTGGATGCCGCCGTTCTGGCGGTCGTTGGCGACGTCCACCAGCTCCGGCAGGGTGCGCATCTTCTCCACCAGCTTGGGCGCCCATTCGTTCAGCGCAGTGATGTCCGGGTCCTGCAGGCTGTAGCGGTACTGGCTGCGGCCCTGGAAGCCGCCGACGCGGATGTCCTGCACCGGCATCAGGAACAGCTGCACCCCCGGCACCCGGCCGGCGCGCATGCGCAGCCGCTGGGTGACGGTCGCCAGATCCTCGCGCTCCGCCTTCGGCTTGAGCGCGATGTAGATCTGGCCGGAATAGCTGCCGCCCGGCCCGCCGCCGCCGATGGTGCCGCCGACGCTGGCGACCGCCGGGTCGCCGGCCACCGCCTCCTGCAAGGCGCGCTGGCGCGTGACCATGGCGGTGAAGGAGATGTCCGGCGGCGGGTCGCTGAAGCCCATCAGCAGCCCGGTGTCCTGCTGCGGCACGAAACCCTTCGGCACCTGCCCGTAGAGCCAGACGCTGACGCCGATGATGGCGAATGTCGTCACGAGCATGGTGCGGCGATGGGCCAGCACCCAGTCCAGCCCGTCGGCATAGATCCCGAACAGCCGGTCGCCGATCCAGGCGAGCCCGCGGCCGAGCCGTCCGGCGGGCTTGCGCTCCGATTCCGGCTGCAGCAGGTGGGCGCACATCATCGGGGTCAGGGTCAGCGACACCACCGCCGACACGGCGATGGCGACCGACAGCACCACGGCGAATTCGCGGAACAGCCGGCCCTGGATGCCGCCCATGAACAGGATGGGGATGAAGACGGCGACCAGCGACAGGCTGATCGACACCACGGTGAAGGCGACCTGCCGGGCGCCCTTCACCGCCGCCTCGAACGGCTTGGCGCCCTTTTCGATGTGACGGACGATGTTCTCGATGACGACGATGGCGTCGTCGACCACGAAGCCGACCGAGATGGTCAGCGCCATCAGCGAGAAATTGTCCAGGCTGTAGCCGACGATCCACATCACGCCGAAGGTGCCGGCCAGCGACAGCGGCACCGAGGCCGCCGGGATGATCGTGGCCCACAGGCGGCGCAGGAACAGCGCCATCACCATCACCACCAGCGCCACGGTGATCGCCAGCGTCTTCTGCACGTCGTCGATGGAGGCGCGGATGGTCGGCGTGCGGTCGGTGCGCACCGAAAGCTGGACCCCCGGCGGCATCCAGCCGCGCAGCGTCGGCAACTCGGCGTTCACCCGGTCCACCGTCTCCACCACGTTGGAACCCGGCTGCTTCTGGATGTTGATGAGGACGGCGCGCTGGCCGTCCTGCCAGGCGGCGGTGCGGCTGTTCTCCGGCGCCTCGATCACCTCGGCGACGTCGCCGAGCCGGATGGTGGCGCCGTTCTTCTCCGTCACGATCAGCCGGCGGTAGGCATCGGCGCCGAACAGCTGGTCGCTGGCGCCGATCGACCAGGACTCATGCGTTCCGTCGAAGCTGCCCTTGGGGCCGTTGGCGTTGGCGCGCGAGATGGCGCTGCGGATCGTCTCCAGGCTGACGCCCATGTTGGCGGCGGCGGTGGCGTTGACCCGCACGCGCACCGCCGTCTTCTCCGCCCCGTTGATGGAGACCTGCGCCACCCCTTCGATCTGGCTCAGGCGCTGGCCGATGACGCTGTCGGCGAGGTTGTAGAGTTCCGACGGCGCCAGGGTGGTGGAGGTCATGGCGAGCGTCATCACCGGCGCGTCGGCCGGGTTGATGCGCCGCATCTTGGGCGGGCTCGGCAGGTCGGCCGGCAGGTCGCCGCCGGCGGCGTTGATCGCCGCCTGCACGTCGCGCGACGCCGCCTCCACGTCGCGGTTCAGGTCGAACTGCACGACGACGGAGGTGCTGCCGAGCTTGCTGTTCGACGTCATCTCGGTGATGCCGGCGATGCGGGACAGCCGCCGTTCCAGCGGGGTGGCGACGGAGGCCGCCATCGTCTCCGGGCTGGCGCCGGGAAGCGACGCGGTGACGACGATGGTCGGGAATTCCACCTGCGGCAGCGGCGCCACCGGCAGGAAACGGTAGGCGACCATGCCGAGGATCATCAGCCCGATCATCAGCAGAGACGTGCCGACCGGCCGTTCGATGAAGGGGGCGGAGAGGGACAGCTTGGCGGTCGGGAGCTTGGGCAGGACCATGGCCGGCTACTCCGCCGCCGCACGGCCGGGCGCCCGGTCGTTGCCCGGCAGTGCCGCCGCCTTGGACCCCGGCCGCAGCCAGCGCCGCAGGCGGGTGCCCAGCCGGTCCATGTAGAGATAGACCACCGGCGTGGTGTAGAGCGTCAGAACCTGGCTCAGCACCAGCCCGCCGACGATGGCGATGCCCATCGGCTTGCGCAGTTCCGACCCGGTGCCGTTCTCCAGCGCCAGCGGCAGGGCGCCCAGCAGCGCCGCCATCGTCGTCATCATGATCGGGCGGAAGCGCAGGAGCGACGCCTCGTAGATCGAGCGTTCCGGCGCCATGCCCTGGTGGCGTTCGGCCTCCAGCGCGAAGTCGATCATCATGATCGCGTTCTTCTTGACGATGCCGACCAGCGCGATCAGCGACAGGTCGTGGCCGGTCGCCATCAGCGCCAGGAGCGCGCCGATGCCCGCCGACGGCAGGGTCGACAGGATGGTGACGGGGTGGATCGTGCTCTCGTACAGGATGCCCAGCACGATGTAGACCGCGACCACCGCCGCCAGGATCAGCCAGGGCTGGGTTTCCAGCGAGGTGCGGAACTCGGCGGCCGTGCCGGCGAAGCGCGCGGTCGCGGTGTCGGGCATGCCGATGCTTTCCCGCGCCTGCTGGATCGCCGCCACCGCCGCACCCAGCGAGACGCCGGGCGCGACGTTGAAGGACAGGGTGACGGACGGGAACTGTCCCTGGTGGGTGATGACCAGCGGCGCCGTCTTGCGCTCCACCGACACCACGGCGCCCAGGGGTACCACGCCTCCGCTGCCGGACTTCACATAGATCTTGGACAGCGACGCCGGGTCCATCTGGAAAGACGGCTCCACCTCCAGGATCACGCGGTACTGGTTGGTCTGGGTGTAGATGGTGGAGACCTGCCGCTGGCCGAAGGCGTCGTACAGCGTGTCGTCGATGGCCTGCGGCAGAACGTTCAGGCGGGATGCGGCGTCGCGGTCGATCGTCAGGTAGACCTGCAGCCCATCCGGCTGCTGGTCGGTCGCCACGTCGGTCAGCTCGGGCCTTGCGCGCAGCGCGTCGAGCAGGCGCGGGGTCCAGTTCTCCAGCTCCCGCGGGTCGGCATCCTGCAGGACATACTGGTACTGGGTGCGGCTGACGCGGCTGTCGATCTGCACGTCCTGCACCGCCTGCATGAACAGCGAAACGCCCTTCAGGCCGGAGGTCGCCTCGCGCAGGCGGGCGATGATCCGTTCCGCCGAGGAGGCGCGCTCGTCGCGCGGCTTCAGCGCGATGGTCAGGCTGCCGGTGTTGGTGGTGGCGTTCACCGTGCCGGTGCCGACGAAGCTCGCCACCCCGGCGACGTCGGGGTCGCGCCGCACGATGTCGGCGACCTCGCGCTGGCGCTCCGCCATCGCCTTGACCGAGATGGACGGGGCGGCGTCGGTCACGCCGACGATGACGCCGGTGTCCTGCTGCGGCAGGAAGCCCTTGGGCACCACGTCGTAGAGGTAGAGCGTGGCGGCCAGCGTCGCGATGGTGAAGAGCAGGGTCGCCGGCTGGTGGCGCAGCACGACGCGCAGCGAGGCGGCGTAGCCGTTCAGCAGCGCCTCGAATCCGCGCTCGGTCCAGCGGAAGAAGGCGTTGGGCTTGCTTTCCGTCTCGGGCTTCAGCAGGCGGGCGCACATCATCGGCGTCAGCGTCAGCGAGATCGCCGCCGACACCAGCACCGCGATGGACAGCGTGATGGCGAACTCGCGGAACAGCCGGCCGACCACGCCGCCCATGAACAGCAGCGGGATGAACACCGCGATCAGGGACAGGGTCAGCGACACCACGGTGAAGCCGATCTGGCGGGCGCCCTTGAGGGCCGCCGGCAGCGGCTTCTCGCCCTTCTCGATGTGGCGGACGATGTTCTCGATCATCACGATGGCGTCGTCGACGACGAAGCCGGACGCGATGGTCAGCGCCATCAGCGACAGGTTGTCCAGGCTGAAGCCGCACAGCGCCATGATGCCGAAGGTACCGATCAGCGACAGCGGCAGCGCCGCCGCCGGGATCACCGTCGCCCACGCCTTGCGCAGGAACAGGAAGATCACCATCACCACCAGCCCGGCGGTCAGCACCAGCGTCTTCTGCACGTCCACCACCGAGGCGCGGATGGTCTCCGTCCGGTCGGTCAGCACCGCCATGTGGATCTGCGGGGGCAGCGTCGACTGGAGCGACGGCAGCAGGGCGCGGATGCGGTCCACCGTGTCGATGATGTTGGCGCCGGGCTGGCGCAGCACGTTCAGCAGCACCGCCGGCTTGCCGTCATGCCAGGCCGCCAGCCGGGTGTTCTCCACCGAATCGACCACGGTGCCGATGTCGGACAGGCGCACCGGGCCGCCGTTCTTGTAGGTGACGATGACCGGGCGGTAGGCGGCGGCGGTCTCGATCTGGTCGTTGACGCCGATGGACCAGGATTGGCGCGGGCCGTCGAAGCTGCCCTTCGGCGCGTTGACGTTGGCCTGGGTGATGGTGGTCCGCACATCCTCCAGCGTCAGCCCCAGCCCGGCGACGGCGGCCGGGTTGACCTGCACGCGCACGGCGGGGCGCAGGCCGCCCTCGATCCCGACATAGCCGACGCCCTCGACCTGGGACAGCTTCTGCGCCAGCAGCGTGTCGGCGGCGTCGCTGACGGTCTCCAGCCGCAGGGACTCCGAACTCAGCGCCAGCACCATCACCGGCGTGTCGGCCGGGTTGACCTTGTCGTAGACCGGAGGGTTCGGCAGCCCCTTGGGCAGCGTGCCCGACGCGGCGCTGATCGCCGACTGCACGTCCTGCGAGGCGGCGTCGATGTCGCGGGAGAGGTCGAACTGCAGGGTGATGACCGACAGCCCGAAGGAGCTGGTCGAGATCATCGAGGAGATGCCGGCGATCTGGCCGAGCTGCCGTTCCAGGGGGGCGGTGACGGAGGACGCCATCACGTCGGGCGCCGCCCCCGGCAGCTGGGTGGTGACGCGCACCGTCGGGAAATCGACCGTCGGCAGCGAGGAGATCGGCAGCGTGCTGTAGCCCAGCAGGCCGAGCAGCACGACCGCCAGCATCAGCAGCCCGGTGGCGACCGGCCGCAGGATGAAGGGGGCGGAGATGTTCATGAGGGCTGCCGCCCTTCACGCTGCTGCCGGTCGCGCCGCCGTTCCTCCTGCGGCGCCGGTGCGGTGCCCGGCGCCGGCGCCGGTGCCGAGGCGATGGGCTCGACGATGCGCACCTTGGAGCCGGGCTGCAGGCGGTATTGGCCGTCGACCACCACGCGCTCGCCGGAGGTCAGGCCCTCGTCGACGATGGCCTTGTTCTCCTCCTGGCGGGCGACCTTGATCGGGCGCTGCTCCACCGTCAGGTCGTCCTTGATGACGTAGGCATAGGTGCCCTGCGGCCCGCGCTGCACCACGGTCGAGGGAACCGTGGTGGCGTCGCGGCGGATGGTGGACAGCAGGCGGACATTGACGAACTGGCCCGGCCACAGCTTTTGCGGGTCGTTCGGCATCTGCGCCTTCAGGCGGATGGTGCCGGTGCCGCTGTCGATCAGGTTGTCCACCACGGCGAGAGAGCCGGCGTCGAGCACGCGACGACCCTCGCGGTCCTGCACCTCCACCTTGACCGGGCCCTGCGCCTGGGCGGCCAGCACGGCGGGAAGCTGCTTTTCCGGCAGGGTGAAGAGAACGGCGATGGGCTGGATCTGGGTGATGGTGGCGATGCCGCTCTGGTCGCTGGCCCGCACCACGTTGCCCTGGTCGACGTTGCGCAGGCCGATGCGGCCGCTGATGGGTGCTGTGACGGTGGTGTAGTTCAGCTGGACCCGCACCGCCTCGATCGCCGCCTCGTCGGCGCGGATCTGCGCCTCGTACTGGGCGACCAGCGCGCGCTGGGTGTCGACCGTCTGGCGCGACGCGAACTCCTTCAGGTTCATGTTGCGCTCCAGATCGCGCCGCGCGTTGGCGAGCAGCGCCTGGTTCTGCGCCTTCTTCGCCTCGGCCTGGGCCAGCTGGGCCTGGAGCGCGCGGGAGTCGATGGTCGCCAGCAGGTCGCCGGCCTTCACCAGCTGCCCTTCCTGCAGCGAGACGCGCTGAAGCTCGCCATCGACGCGGGCGCGCACGGTGACGGTGTTGAAGGCCTGGATCGTGCCGATGCCGTCGAGCCAGATCGGCACATCCTCGCGCGCCACCGTGCCGGCCTGCACCGCCAACACGGCGCTGCGGGCGCTGCCCCCAGGGCCGGCAGGGGGGCCGGAGGGGGCGCCGGGCGGTCCGGGGGGAGGACCGCCGGCGCTGGCGGATTGCGGCGCCGCAGGGGGCGCCAGCTTCTGCTGAACCGTGTAGCCGATGCCGCCGACCAGACCGGCGAGAACCACACCGGTGACCACCGGCTTCCAACGAATCGTCATGACTGTCCCGACGCTTGCCGGGACGGCCGCTGGGCCGCCCCGGTCTTTCCGTGTGCCCTTGATACGGGGCGGCGGGGTGCATTCGTCGGGGCGGATCGAAAAAAATGTCCGGCGTGCTCCGGGAGGGCGTTTGCCGGGATGCTTCGCCTTGACCCCCGGCCGAGCCTCGGTCATTATGATGCATCATACAGCAAACACCGAGGGATGGGTGAGCGGGCGGACGATGAGCGGATTCGATCTCACCCTTCTCGAACACGACAATCTCGGCGGCACGATCTATCAGAAGCTGTGCGAGGCCCTGATGAAGGGGGCGTTCAAGCCGAACGACCGTCTGAAGATCCGTGATCTGGCCGAACGGCTGGGGACGAGCGTCACGCCGGTGCGCGACGCCATCCTGCGGCTGGTGCAGGATCAGGCCCTGGTGCTGCGCTCGCCGCGGGACATCCGCGTTCCGATGCTGACCCGGGCGGCCTATCTGGAAATCCGCGACATCCGCGTCAGCCTGGAGGGGATGGCCGCCGCCCGCGCCGCCGAGAAGGTGACGCCCGCCCGGATCGCGGCGCTGGAAAGCCTGCTGGCGCGCAACGAGGACGCGATGGCCGCCGGCAACACCGCGCTGGCCACCGAACTCAATCAGATCTTCCACTTCAAGCTGTCTGAGTTCGCGGACATGCCGGTGCTCGGCGACATCCTGCGGCGGCTGTGGCTGCAGATGGGACCGCTGATCGCCGACGTCTATGGCGGGGCCGGGCGCACGATGATCGACCATCACTATCCGCTGATGGATGCCATCCGCCGTCACGACGGTCCGGCCGCCGCCCGCGCCATCCAGGCCGACATCATGCTGGCCAGCGGCCCAATCCTGGAGCGGATCGACGCCGAGATACCGGTCCAGGCCCCTGCAGCGCTCATTTCCTGACCCCGCCGCCAGTTTCCGGGCCCCGGTCCACCCACGACGATGATGCATCAAACATTGAAAGCCTCGAACCACAGGGAGACATCGGCCATGATATCCGGTGATGTTCTGACCACCGTCGCGCCGCCGATCTCCCTGGACGAGGCCGGCACCATGATGCAGCGGTGTTTCGGGGTGACCGGCACCGTCCGCGAACTGAGCAGCGAGCGCGACCGCAACTTCCACATCGCCGCCGCCGGAGGGCAGGGGTATGTGCTGAAGTTCACCAACCCGGCGGAACCGCAGCCCGTCACCAGCTTCCAGACCGGGGCGATGATGCATGTGGCCGGGCGCGACCCGGCCCTGCCGGTGCCGCGGGCGGTGCCGACCGTGGATGGCGAGGCGCAGGCGATTGTCCGCATCGACGGCCACGCCATGGTCCTGCGGCTGCTGACCTATCTGGAGGGCACGCCGCTCCACGCGGCGCCGGCCTCACCGGGGCAGATGCGGGCGCTGGGGACGACGCTGGCCCGGCTGGATCTGGCGCTGGCCGGCTACGAGCATCCCGGTTCGGAGCGCGATCTGCTGTGGGACATCACGCGCACCGCCAGCGTCGCCGACCGGCTGCATTATCTGCCCGACGGCCCGCGCCGCCGGATGGTGGAGCGCTTCGTCGCCCGCTTCGCCGAGCGGGTGGCGCCGCGGCTGCCCGCCCTGCGGCATCAGGTGATCCACAACGACCTCAACCCGCACAACGCGGTGGTCGATCCGGTCGGGCACGAGACGGTCACCGGCATCATCGATTTCGGCGACGCGCTGAAGGCGCCGCTGGTCAACGATCTGGCGACGGCGCTGGCATACCATGTCACCAGCGGCGAGACGCCCTTCGGCTCCCTGGTCGAGATGACCCGCGCCTACAATGCCGTGCTGCCGCTGACACCGGAGGAGGTGGAGCTGCTGCCCGATCTGGTGGCGGCCCGGCTGGCGCTGACCATCGGCATCACCAGCTGGCGGGCGGCCGAATATCCGGCGAACGCCCCCTACATCCTGCGGAATTCCGAACGCGCCTATGCCGGCCTGGAAAAGCTGACCGGCGACGAGGCCGCCACCGCGCACCGTCTGCTCCATCTCGCCTGCCAGAGAGTGTGACCCGTCATGACCATGATCAACGCCTACGCGCCCGACTCCGCCGGTTCCCTGCCGGAGCGCGAGCGTGCCCTGATCGCCCGCCGCGAGAGGCTGCTCGGTCCGGCCTACCGGCTGTTCTACGCCGACCCGATCCATGTGGTGCGGGGGGAGGGCTCCTCGCTCTATGACGCCGACGGCAACCGCTATCTCGACGCCTACAACAACGTCGCCTCGGTCGGCCATTCCCGGCCGGAGGTGGTGGAGGCGATGGCGAAGCAGGCGGCCGTGCTGAACACCCACACGCGCTACCTGACCGACGGCATCGTCGAGTTCGCCGAAGCCTTCCTGGCGGAATTCCCGGCCGAGCTGTCGCACTTGATGATGACCTGCACCGGCAGCGAGGCGAACGACCTGGCCCTGCGCGTCGCCCGCGTCCACACCGGCGGCACCGGCGTCGTCATCGCCCACAACGCCTATCACGGCGTCACCTCGGCGCTGGCCGAGATGTCGCCCTCGCTGGGTGCCGCGGTGAAGCTGGGCGACCATGTCCGCGTGGTGCCGGCGCCCGACGGCTACCGCATCCCGGAGGCGGAGGTCGGCGCCGCCTTCGCCCGTTCGGTGGAGGAGGCCATCGCCGACCTGCGCGAGAAGGGCATCGCCCCGGCGGCGCTGCTGGTCGACACCATCTTCTCCAGCAGCGGCGTCTTCACCGATCCGGCCGGCTTCCTCGCCCCGGCGGTGGAGGCGATGCGCAAGGCCGGCGGCCTCTTCATCGCCGACGAGGTGCAGCCCGGCTTCGGCCGGCTCGGCACCCACATGTGGGGCTTCGCGCGCCATGGGCTGGTGCCCGACATCGTGACGGTCGGCAAGCCGATGGGCAACGGCCACCCGGTGGCGGGGGCGATCTTCCGGCCGGAGGTGATCGAGGCGTTCGGCAAGAGCCAGCGCTATTTCAACACCTTCGGCGGAAACCCGGTGTCCTGCGCCGTGGCGCTGGCCGTGCTGCGCGTCATCAAGGCCGACCGCCTGCAGGAGAATGCCCTGGCCGTCGGCACCGAGATGATCGAGGGCCTGCGCGCGCTGGCGGACAAGCATGGGCTGATCGGCGACGTGCGCGGCAGCGGCCTGTTCATCGGCGTCGAGATGGTGCGCGACCGCAAGCTGAAGACGCTGGCGCCGGAGGAGACGGCCCGCGTGGTCAACGACATGCGCCGGCGCCGGGTGCTGATCAGCGCGACCGGTCAGGAAGGGCACATCCTGAAGATCCGCCCGCCGCTGGTGTTCTCCTCCGACGACGCCAAGCTGTTCCTCGCCACGCTGGACGAGGTGCTGGCGGCGCTGTAACGGACGCGGCCGGAACGCCATCGTTCCGGCCGCTCCCCATCCATCAGGTGCGGCGGGAGAGCTTCACCCCGGGAAAGTCGACCGGCACATCGAGGGCGACGTTCACGTAGTTGGTGAAGAGGTTCAGGGCGACATGGGCCAGGATTTCGACGATGGCCTCATCGTCGAAGCCGGCCTCGCGCAGGGCCGCGACGTCGGCGGCATCGACGGCCGCCCGCGTCTCCACCAGTTTCACCGCGAAGGCCAGAGCTGCCGCCGTCCGCGGATCGGCCGACCGGCCGTGCTGCGCCTCCGCCATCTCCGCTCCGCTCGCCCCGGCCTTCTGGCCGAGAAGGGTATGGGCGGCGAGGCAATAGTTGCAGTCGTTGCGGTCGGCGACCGCCACCGCGATCTGCTCGCCCAGCTTCGCACCGAGCTTGCCCTGGCCGAGCGCGCCGAACGATCCCCACATGCTGGCGAGCGCGGCCGGAGAGTTCGCAACGGCCTTGAACATGTTGGGGACGACGCCGAAGGCGCCCTCGATCCGGTCGAGCGTCGGCTTGACCGCCGCGGAGGACGAGGCTGGATCGACGAGATTGACGTGTGCCATGATGTCTTATCCTTCTCTGATGCTTGGAGGGGGGTATTCGGGCGGTCCGGCGATGGCAGTCGCCGGGCCGCTTTCACTTTTGCGCGTTGATTGCTTGCGCGTTACTTGGCCGGGACGACCTTGCCCGGCAGCGACAGGTTGCCGGAGGCGACCTTGTGGATGTTGGTGACGCACAGCAGCGGCGCGTGCAGGTTGGCGTTGACCCGCAACCCGGCGGTCACGCCGTCGAAGGACGCGGTGGCGATCGCCCCGATCTTTTCGAGCGGGATGTGGACCTCGACCAGATCGGCCTTGAGGTCGGTTCGGTAGTCCGGGCTGTCGATCAGGATCGGCGCACCGGGCCAGGTTTCCGGCAGCCTCGGCTTCGTGCCCTCCGGAATGTCCCGGACCTTCAGTCCGCCGGGGCAGGCCTTGTCCTCGTTGAGGATGACCCAGTGGGAATGCCAGCGGTCGCGATTCTTCCCGCCATAGGCGGCATCGTCGAAATCGGGGTGGAAGGTCGCTGCGAGCGCGACGATGCCCTGATCCTTCTCGAAGCCGACATCGGCGGAGTTGAGGGAGGTCGGCCAGACATAGGCGTAGACCTCCGACCCCTCGAACTTGCCGGTGGCGGATGGCGTCGCCTTGCCGGCATCGGCGCGGACGCGGGTGCT
The DNA here is from genome assembly GCA_046570145.1 of Alphaproteobacteria bacterium. Classification (GTDB taxonomy): domain Bacteria; phylum Pseudomonadota; class Alphaproteobacteria; order Azospirillales; family Azospirillaceae; genus Azospirillum. The sequence continues at coordinate 9,972 of JBKHVJ010000106.1, read as the reverse complement.
GAAAACGGCATTGCCGCGGTCGGTGACGATGCGCGTCTCGACGATGTCGAAGGAGGCGATCACCGCCTTATCGGAGGCGGTCTTGATCCCATGCGCGGCGGCGGCCGCCGGAAGGCCGGACACGAAGCCGGATGCGAGGCAACAGAGCGCCGTCGCCACGAGGCCGGCGCCTCGTGGAGTTTGGAAGGTCATGATGTGGTTTCCTTTTCCGATGATTGGGCTTGGAGGGGTTGGCTATCCTTCGGCAAAGGCCGTCCAGGTGGCAGCCTGGACGGCAGGATCAGCCTCTTCATGCTCGCCGCAATCGAGCCGGAGATCCCGGTCGCCGATGGCGGCGTTCACAAAAGCGCAGTGATGGGGCGCAGCCTCGCCCGGATGGGCGTTCGGCCGGAAATGGCGGCAACTGACGCACAGGCGCTGGACCGGAATGGCCCCTGCCTGTTGCAGCGACCGGATGACCTTGATCTGTGCCCGGAGCAGCCCGGCCTGCTCCACGGCGGTCAGCTGCGCAAGCGCCGCCGCGATCTGGGAGGCGGATGAGGCGAGGTTGCGGCCCAGTTCCAGCCCCTCGTCCGTCAGGCGGGCGATCTGCGCGCGCGCATCGGTGGGATCGGGCGTGCGGCGCAGCAGCGACTTGCGTTCCAGCGCTGCCAGCGTGTCGGCCATGCTGGCGGCGGAAACCGCCAGATGCGCGGCAATCTCCTTGGGACGAAGTCCGCCGGGCCGGGCCGCCAGAAGGGCCAGCACCTGCGCCTGGGTGGGATTGAGCCCCGCCGTGCCGGCGGCCGACCAGAGATCGGCGCGCAGCACCAGCGCGATGCGCTCGAAGCCCTCCCGAAGGCGGTGCGGAACAGGGTCGGGATGTGATGCGTGGTCCATGGATTTAACTTAGGACTCCTATTTAAATCTGTCAAGCGGCCAATCGCCGACCGTGCCGCTTCACGGGCAGGATGGGGATCGCCGGGCAGGGGTGGAGGTCTATCCCGCCCTGGGCTTCGGTTCGTCAGGAATGCGAGGGGTCAGCGGGGACCTTGCCTCCAGCCGCCGGGACACTCTGGACGAGGTGCCGTCGGCGCCGCGACCCGAAGGGAAGGGGGCGTCAGCCGACCAGTCCGGCGGCCAGATTGACGCCCAGCGCCAGCACCGCCGTGTTGAACAGGAAGGACAGCGCGCCGTGCATCAGCACCAGCCGGCGCATCCCGGCACTGCGGGTGGTGACGTCCGACACCTGAGCCGTCATGCCGATGGTGAAGCTGAAATAGAGGAACTCCAGATAGTCGGGGGCCTCGTTGCCGGGAAAATCCAGCGGCCGCTCCCCCTGCTTCTCCCCCTGCTGCCCGCCGTTCAGCCAGTAGTCGTGGGCGTAATGCTGGGCGAAGAAGACGTGCAGGAAGCCCCAGGACAGCAGGACCGTCGCCGCCGCCAGCCCCGCCGACAGCCCTTCATGGGGGGAGCCCTTGGCCGACACCAGTTCCACCACGATAGCGGCCAGCGCGATGAGGGAGGCCAGCACCGCTCCGGTCAGCACACCCCATTTGCCGGGGGCGAGCAGGCGGGCCCGGCGGCGCATAGACGCCACGGTCGCCCGGCTCATCAGGAAACCGGCCATCAGGATGTAGACGGCGATGCCCAGGTCCCATCCGGTCAGCAGAGCGGTGGACGGGCGGAGCCACACCGACCCGGCGGCCCCGGCAGCGAGCGCCACGGCCAGTGCGCTGAGGAGCGACGGCCGGTTGCGGAGGTGGGTGAGGCTGCGGCGCATCGCGCCTCCGATCGATCGTGAAGCGACCGATCAATTGGAGGCGGGATAGAGCGGAAGCAAGGTCTGCTGGCGGCGCTGGTAGCTGATCAGCTCCCAGGCGGTCAGCGGCTTTGCGCCCTGCGTCCGGCAGGCGTCGGCGACCTCGAACATCAGGGCCTGCTGGTGGAACAGGGTGGCGTAGGCGGCGCCCAGCCGGAATTCCGGATCCCACATGTGGATGGCCTCGGCGCCTGCGCCGTTCACCTCGATGATGCGGAAATCCTCGCCCATCGCCAGCCGCTCCACCGAGGCGAAGCGAACGTCGAAGCGGCCGAAATGGAAGCCGGGCATCTGGTCGGCGATCTCGTCGAAACGCGCGGTCAGCGTCGCGGTGACATGGCCGCAGGCATCCTTGTAGAGCCCGCCGACCCGGCTGCTGCCGACCAGCGACAGCCGTACCGTCCGGCCTTCCGCCGGCACCTCGTCCAGCCGGTCGGCCAGCGCCTCGTGGTGCAGGGCGGCCTTCCAGGAGGCGCGCGGGTCGGCGGCGATCAGTTCGCGCAGGCTGGACCGGCCGTCGCCCACCACATGGGGGTAATAGCGGAAGGTCATGGAGAAGATGCGGCCGTGCCGCTCCCCCGGCTTGCGGGTGTAGAAGATGCCGGCTTCGCCCGCGTAGTCCACATGCTCCTGCAGGATCACCCGCGCCTCGACCGGAAAGCCGGCGAGATAGGCGCGCAGGTCGGCGGAATCGCGCACCAGCCGCACGCCGATGCCGCGCCAGCCAATGTCCGGCTTGGCGACCAGCGGGAAGGACAGGCCGGAGCTGGACGCCAGCCGGTCGAGTGCCGCCGGGGTCAGCGCCGGCCGGTTGACCAGCGCGACTGAACGCGCGGCCCACTGCCGTGCCGCCGGGCCGATCAGGTCCATGCAGGCGATCTTCGACTCGCCCAGCAGCCCGCCGGCCTCGATCGACGGGTTGGCGGCGGTCGGCAGGCTCAGGCTGCGGTAGCGGATACCCAGAGCGAACCACTGGACCACCAGCGGGATGTAGAACAGCAGCGGCGGAATGCGCTCCGCCCAGCCGATGGTGGGGGCACCGGCCGGGACCACCGGCAGGCCGGGCAGGGCGATGGCGCGCGGCGTCGGATTGCCGTGCAGCGCGGCGCGCAGATTGCGGGGCAGATGCGGCTCCGCCGTCGTCCGGATGCGGGCGAACAGGGCGCCGGCGACGGACCGGGCGCGCCGCGTGCGCAGAAGCACCAGCAGGGCCGCGCAGCCGATGCCGATCACCTGCACCTGGACCGCCGCCGCCTCCAGCGACGAGGTCATCAGCGTCAGCAGAAGCCCGACATGCACCCCCGCCGTCACCAGCGTGATGACGATGAAGCGCAGGAACGGCACCCGCATCACGCCGCAGGCGAAATAGGTCGGGAACAGGACGCCCGGAACAAGCCGGCAAGTCACCAGTGTCGGCAGCAGGTTCTTCTGCAATGCCGTGCGGCAGCGCTCAAGCATTGGACCCTCGGTCCGCCGCCGGATCCAACTGACCCGCAGCGACAACAGTCCAAGGACATAAATGAACAGGTCGCCGACAACAATCCCACACAGCAACGTGACGGCGGTCACGCCGATGCTGACGGTGCCGACACTGACCAGGCTGGCCCCCACTGCAATTGCAACGTCTTCGTGCAGAAGCGTAAGCAAAGCAAGGCCCAGCAAAAGAGGAAAACCGGCAAGGGCGGTTATTGGTTGCAGCGCAGCAAACACGGGCGGGATGTCCGATGGATGAATGGCGGTCAGGGCGCCATCGGCAAAATTGCATAGGTAATCGTAAGCATCACGTTAAAGCTTTTGTGAAACCGATGGCGAGGCCGACTGTTTTTCTTGCGCCATATAGAATTGTTATGGCTAAGATAGAAAATATGTGTTTGCAGGTATGGCGCTGGCACGGCACAGTGCGGTTCAATCGATGATCGGCCACTCGACAGCTGGCCGGCAACCGGCGGCGAACCGCCATACGACATGACCAGGAGACGCACCGTGCAGAGCATCCAGTGGGACGACGCCTTCCTCCTTGAAGCCCAGCTGACCGAGGATGAGAAGCTGGTGCGCGACAGCGCCCGCGCCTACTGCCAGGACCGGCTGCAGCCCCGCGTCATCTCCGCCTTCCGCGAGGAGCGGTTCGACCGCGAGATCATGACCGAGATGGGCGAACTGGGCCTGCTGGGCCCGACCATCCCGGAGGAGTATGGCGGGCCGGGCGTCAGCCACGTCGCCTACGGTCTGGTCGCCCGCGAGGTGGAGCGGGTGGACAGCGGCTATCGCTCCGCCATGTCGGTGCAGTCCTCGCTGGTCATGCACCCGATCTATGCCTATGGCAGCGAGGAGCAGAAGAAGAAGTGGCTGCCGCGGCTGGCCACCGGCGAGCTGGTCGGCTGCTTCGGCCTGACCGAGCCGGACCACGGCTCCGATCCCGGCGGCATGAAGACCCGCGCCACCAAGGTCGACGGCGGCTATCTGCTGTCGGGCTCCAAGATGTGGATCACCAACTCCCCCATCGCCGACCTCGCCGTCGTCTGGGCGAAGTCGGACGCCCATGACAACAAGATCAAGGGCTTCGTGGTGGAGCGCGGGACCAAGGGCTTCTCCACGCCGAAGATCGAAGGCAAGCTGTCGCTGCGCGCGTCGGTCACCGGCGAGATCGTTCTGGACGAGGCCTTCGTGCCCGACGAGAACCTGCTGCCCAACGTGTCGGGCCTGGGCGGTCCGTTCGGCTGCCTGAACAAGGCGCGCTACGGCATTGCCTGGGGCGTGATGGGGGCCGCCGAGTTCTGCTGGCACGCCGCCCGCCAGTACACGCTGGACCGCAAGCAGTTCGGCCGTCCGCTGGCCCAGACCCAGCTGGTCCAGAAGAAGCTGGCCGACATGATGACGGAGATCACGCTGGGCCTGCAGGCTGCCTTGCGGGTCGGCCGCATGATGGACGACGGCAGCTGGTCGCCGGAGGCGATTTCGCTGATCAAGCGCAACAACTGCGGCAAGGCGCTGGACATCGCCCGCGTCGCCCGCGACATGCACGGCGGCAACGGCATCTCCGAGGAGTTCCAGGTCATCCGCCACATGGTGAACCTGGAGACGGTGAACACCTACGAAGGCACCCATGACGTCCATGCCCTGATCCTGGGCCGGGCGCAGACGGGCCTCCAGGCGTTCTTCTGAACGGAAAGTCCATCCCCTTTCCCGCCTCTCGTGCCAACGCATGCGTTGCCGGCGGCGTCGGGCGGATCGCAGATCCGTCCGGTGCCGGGGAGAGAAAGGGAGCCATCGTGATGCGGCGAACCTGCGGGGACCTTACGGGAATCGGTGTGGTTGCGGATTCCCGGAGCAAGCCCCTCTTCTCGGCTGACACCGGCTTCCTTGTCCCGAGGCGGGAATTTTCCCATTATGTGCCGGGGCTCCAGGCGGGCTCCAGGCGGATCGGCCAGTTCATCCCAAAAGCTACTTCAGAATTGGGATGATTGTCGGCCCGGCAGATAGGCAATACACTCCGTTTTCTTCTGCCTTCGTCTGTCAAGGCTGAGGTATTCTTTCCAATTCGGCGCATGCCGACTTGGGAGGAATTTCCATGGCGACCTGGACTCCTGATCCCAGTTTCTACCCCTCGCCACGCATGGCGATGCAGGCTCCTGCGGAACGGCTGGCCTATGTGGCGATGCTGAATGTCGGAGGGGGGCCGGATGCGCTGGGGGTGGTCGATGTCGATCCTTCCTCGGCCAGCTACGGCCGGCTCATCCGGCGGGTCGACATGCCGAATGTCGGCGACGAGCTGCACCATTTCGGCTGGAACGCCTGCAGTTCCGCCCTGTGCCCCTACGCCCCGCATCCGCATGTCGAGCGGCGCTACCTGATCGTGCCCGGGCTGCGGTCGTCGCGCATCCACATCCTGGACACCAAGCCGGATCCGGCCAACCCCAGGATCGTCAAGGTCATCGAGCCGGAGGAGCTCGCGGCGCGCGCCAATTATTCCCGCCCGCACACGCTGCATTGCGGACCGGAAGGCATCTATGTCAGCGCGCTCGGCAACGGGAAGGGCGATGGCGGCGGGCCGGGCGGCGTCTTCCTGATGGACCACGAAACCTTCGAGGTGCTCGGCCAGTGGGAGATCGACCGCGGCCCGCAGTTCCTGGCCTATGATGTCTGGTGGCATCTCGGCCAGGACACGCTGATCACCAGCGAATGGGGCACGCCCGACATGATCGAGGACGGGCTGAACCCCGAACTGCTGCTCGGCGCGAAATACGGCCATCAGGTCCATTTCTGGGATCTGCGCAACCGCCGGCACCGGCAGACCATCGATTTGGGGCCGGAATACCAGCTGGCACTGGAACTGCGGCCGGCCCACGACCCGACCAGGGCCCATGGGTTCATGAATGCCGTGGTCAACCTGTCGGACCTGTCCTCGTCGATCTGGCTCTGGTATCGCGAGACCGGCGGGAACGGTGATGGCCGGTGGGCCATGCGGAAGGTGATCGACATCGCGGCCGAACCGGCGGACCCGGATCTGCTGCCGCCGATGCTCAAGGGTTTCAAGGCGGTGCCGCCGCTCGTCACCGACATCGACCTGTCGCTGGACGACCGCTGGCTCTACGTGTCCTGCTGGGGCACGGGGGAGATGCGGCGGTACGACGTCTCCGACCCGTTCCAGCCCAGGCTGACCGGCTCGGTACGGCTGGGCGGGATCGTCGGGCGCAGCCCTCATCCCGGCGGCGATGCCGATGGCGGCGCCCTCAACGGCGGTCCGCAGATGGTCGAGGTCAGCCGCGACGGCAAGCGGGTCTACTTCACCAACTCGCTGTACCGGAGCTGGGACGACCAGTTCTATCCGGACGGCATCAAGAGCTGGATGGTCAAGCTCGATGCCGATTCCGACGGTGGCCTGACCATCGACGAGCGGTTCTTCCTGCGCTTCGATGACGGACTCCGCGCTCACCAGATCCGGCTGGAAGGAGGCGACGCCTCTTCGGATTCCTACTGCTATCCATGACCGCGATCGGACTCTGAGGGACGCCTCTCCATGGATGACCCTTGGCAATGGCTGGCGCTTGCCGGGCTCGGCGCCTTCCATGGACTCAATCCGGCGATGGGATGGCTCTTCGCCGTGGCGCTGGGCCTTCAGGAAGGGCGGCGCGGCGCCGTCATCAGGGCGCTGCCTCCCATCGCGCTGGGCCATGCCCTGTCGGTGCTGGTGGTGGTGGCGGGATTTGCCATCCTGCAGCTGGTCGTCACGACGGCCCCGCTGAGGCTGGCCACGCCCGCCCTCCTGATTGGTTTCGGCCTCTACCGGCTGGTGCGCGGATACCGCCACCGGCTGCGGGTCGGCATGCGCACCGGCTTTGCCGGGTTGACGCTCTGGTCCTTCCTGATGGCGTCGGCCCACGGGGCCGGGCTGATGATCCTGCCCCTGCTGCTGGGCATGCTGGCGCCGGCGCAGCTGATGGCGCTGTCCCTGTGCGGACCGGGGGCGGAGATGACCGGCCCGGTCGCCGCACTGGGATCGGCGGCGGCCGGGCTGGCGGTGGTTCTGGTGCATATGGCGGCGATGCTGGCGGTGATCGCCGTCATCGGGTTGGCGGTCTTCGAAACCGTCGGGCTCGGCATCCTGCGCCGCGGCTGGGTGAATTTCGATCTGCTGTGGGCGGGCGCCCTGATCGGCACCGGAGCGGGGTTCCTGCTGCTGGGGTGAGCCCCGCCGTCAGGGCACTCACGCCGCCCTCACATCTCCAGTCGCCTGCTGGCGCACCTCCGTCAGGAAGCGCTCGACCTCGGCCGCCAGCGTACGGGTCTGGCCGGACAGGCCGCGGGCGGCGTCCTGAACGCCCAGCGCGGTGCTGCCGGCGCTCTCCGCCGTGTGGGCCAGGGCGGCAATGGTCGCCGACACGTCCTGGGTGCCCAGCGCCGCCATCTCCACCGCCCGGGCGATCTCCTGGGTGGCGGAATTCTGTTCCTGCACCGACTGGGTGATGGTGCCGGCGATGCCGTCGATCTCGGTGATGGTGCTGCCGATGGCGCCGATGGCGTCGGCGGCCTCGCGGGTCACCGACTGCATGGCGTTCACCTGGGCGGCGATCTCGTCGGTGGCCTTGGCGGTCTGGTCGGCCAGCCCCTTCACCTCGGTCGCCACGACGGCGAAGCCCTTGCCGGCCTCGCCGGCCCGCGCCGCCTCGATGGTGGCGTTCAGCGCCAGCAGGTTGGTCTGCTTGGCGATGGCGTGGATCAGCCCGACCACCTGGCCGATGCGCTCGGCATTGGCGATCAGCCCCTGGACGGTGGCGTTGGTGCGGTCGGCATGCGACACCGCTTCCCCGGCGATGCGGGCGGAATGACCGACCTGCTCGGAGATGCCGCCGATGGAGCTTGCCAGTTCGGTCGCCGCCGCCGCGGCGGAGCGGACGTTGGACTGGATGTCGTCGGATTCGCGGGCGACGTTGCGGGTCTGGCTCGACGCCTCGCCCACCACCGCGGCCATGCGGTCGGCGCTGTCGGCCATACCGGATGCCGATTCGGCGATGCCCTCGACCAGACGCTTCACCGTGCCCTGGAAGCGGTCGGCGAGGTCGAGCAGGGCCGCGCGCTTGGCCTCCTCCGCCTTGGCGTCGGTCTCGGCCTGGGCCGCGTGCATGCGGTCTATGGCGCGGGCGTTGTCGCGGAAGACGGTGACGGAACCGGCCATGGCGCCGATCTCGTCGGAGCGGCCGGTTCCGGGCACCTCGACGGACGTGTCGCCGCCGGCGAGATTCGCCATCGCCGCCGACATGGCGCGCAGCGGGCGGATGACGATGCGGCCGAGTAGGACGTTCAGCAGGGCGATCTGCACCACCAGCGCGATCAGGCAGATGGCGATCTGATTGCGCATCTGGGTGGCGATGGCGTCGATCTGCTGGTCCAGGCTCCAGGCGATCTGGAGGGCGCCGACCAGCCGGTTGCTCTTGCCGGTCACCACCGGCACGGTCACCACGATGTGGCCCTTGGCGGAGCGGGTCTGCGCCCCTTTGCCGCCCAGCACCGCCTCGACCAGATCCTGGTCGGCCTTCAGGTCGTATTTGGCGAAGCGCGGGTTGGAGAAGTCGGCCAGCGTGCCGCCCGCGGTCGCGGCGCGCAGCGAGGCCAGCTGCACCTCGCCGCTGCTGGCCAGCGGCATGAACTCCGTCTCGATGGAGGCGCCGTCGCCGGCGACGAAGCTGGTCTTGGTGGCGTTCGCCAGCATGTCCGTCTTGACGCGGGCGTCATGCGTCGCCAGCCGCACCGCGTCGTCGTACTGCATCTTGGCCTGCAGCCCCATGATGACGATGAAGCCGCCGACGATGGCGGCGACGAAGGCCGCCGTGACCTTGCGCCCGACACTCCAGAACCGACGCGGCCGGGATGCGGCCGCCTTGTCCACTGCCATGCTCTTGCCCCTTCCCATGCCGCCTTCGCTCCACTTCGACCGCCGCCCGTCAGGGCACGACGGAGCACCGCCGGCAAGGCCGGCGTCCGCCATAGAAGCATCAAAGAATTGCAAATTTGAATGATATGTTAACAGAAAATCATGCTCTGCGCCATGATCTTCATCTCTGACTTTCGGAAGATTGCCAGTCGTCACAGCAATCCTAAAGTCGCGGTCCAGATCGGGCAAAGTGAAGGCGCCGCGGTCGCTTTGACGAAGCGGCGCCTTTTCGTGCCGGGGATTTCACAAATCCGGCTTCAGTTCTTCTTTCGCTGTGCTTTTCCGGAGTCGCTTCAGCCGCGGGCCGGATTGCGCTCCCGCCAGCCGAAGGGCCCCGCGGTCTCATAGAGCCACGGGTACTGGTTGACCATGCGCCTTGCGATGGCGATGCGGTGGGCGGTGAGGGTAATGAGGCCGATCACCACCGTATGGACGATGAAGCCCCACAGCGACAGCAACTGCTCGCCGAACAGGCCCCAGGCCAGGAAGCGGTCGCCCAGCCCCAGCAGCAGCGAGTAGGCAAGCACGCTCGACACCGGCTTCCAGCCCTCCGCCAGGGTCTGGCCGGTCAGCACGCCGCAGCCGCCGAACACCAGAACCGTCAGGAACACGAACACCGGAACCGAAGAGCCAAGGATCGTCTCCATCTCAGTGACCCCCTTCCAGATAAGCCGCGCGGACCTCCGGGTCGGCCAGAAGCTGCGCCCCCGTCCCCGTCATCGTGATCTTCCCCGTCACCATC
>JBKHVJ010000105.1:0-10870 GCA_046570145.1 Alphaproteobacteria bacterium | reverse complement strand
GGCGCAGATAACGGGGCGCGAACATGGCCGTCTTGCCGATGGCGAAGGCGCGGTCGCGGATCATGCCCGCCCCCTCGCAATAGACCAGTCCCACCGGCAGGCCGGCGTCATGGTTCTCGCGCGAGGTGATCAGGTAGAAGGCGTCGTCGGTGAAGAAGCCGGGCCAGTCCTGAAGGCGCCCGTCGTCGAGGGCGCCGGCATAGGCGGCATTGAAGTCGTCGATCTCCGCACGGAGCAGGAGCTGCTCCGGCCGCGAACCGGCGGTGACGTCGAAGATGCTGTCCATGGCCGGCTCCTCACACATCCATAACCGACCGCCAGTGCCGGTACATGGCCCGGATGGCGGATTCCGAAATCAGCGTGTCGGAGGTCCCAGCCTCCGTCGCCGGGTCGAGCGCCACCAGATGCCGGCCGTCCGGCACGTTCTTCATGCCGTCCTGGACGTACTTGATGGCCTCGTTGTCCTCCAGCCCGAGGAAGCCGGCCGGCCCCATCAGGTTGCCCTGGCGCAGGCGGTGGCGCAGCATCTCGTCGTCGTCGCCCTCGAAGCCGAACATGGTCCAGTTCATGATGAACTCGTTCGGGCCGGTGGGCACGATCTGGCGGATGCCCAGCGTGTTCATCTCGCGCTGGACGATCATGTTCGGCCAGACGGTCATCATGGTGACCGACCAGGGCGAGTCGAACTCCGGCCGGTAATCGACGAAGCGCGGCTCCTCCAGGACCATGCCTTCCTGGTAGGCACGCATCTCCTTCTTGTTCTCCTGGCTGACGTTCTTGCCGTCGCTCTTGGCCGAGGCCATCACGCCGTGCCGGCCGCTCTCGTCGCACAGCATCAGCGAGCGGTTGCCCGCCACCAGCAGGCCGAAGGACACCAGGAAGGTGTGCAGCAGCGTGGCGTGGTACGGATCCTTCAGGTTCTCGTGATAGAGCTTCCAGTTGCCGGGCAGCGTGTTGCGGTAATAGCCGAGCACCTTCAGCGGACGGCCGTCGAAGGTCGCCTCGAACTCTCCCAGGATGTCGGGACCGAGATAGTCGGCCAGCGGCTCCATGTCCCGGGCGTAGGAGGCGAACACGACGCCGCGGTGCGTGGTGACCGCCAGCTGCGTCAGGCCATGGTCCTGCGCCCGGAAATCCTTGGGCATGCCGCCCTTGCCGTCCACCCAGCGCCGGAAGGGCACGCCGACGAGGTTGCCCTTCAGGTCGTAGCTCCATTGATGATACGGGCAGACGAACTCCTTGGCGTTGCCGCGCAGCGACCGGCAGAACTCGGCGGCGCGGTGGGCGCAACGGTTCTCGAAGACGTTGATGCTGCCGTCCTCGGCGCGCGAGACCACCACCGGCGTCGGGCCGACGTTGGAGCGCACATAGTCGCCCGCGTTGGGGATCTCCGCCTCGAGCGCCACGTAGTTCCAGCTGCGGCCGTGGAAGATCCGCTCCACCTCGCGCCGGTAGATGGTCTCGTCGGTGTAGACCCAGTCAGGTATGCGGGTCAGCCCCTCCTCGGGCCAGCGGAAGCTCGGCTGCGGTTCAGCCATGGTCGGGGACTCCTCTGCGGGGGCGCCGGACGTGGGACAGTCCGATGGCGCGCCGGGGCATGCGAAGGCGGATGTGGCGGAAGGCAGCGGGACGGCACCGAGGGACGCCGCGTCCGCGGACGCACCGGACTCGATGAGCGCACGGGCGTCGCGGATGGCCTGCGGATCGTCGAAGGCGATGGCCGCCGTCAGCCTGCCGCCCTCCAGCAGATAGAGCACCGAGCCCGCCTCCCCCGCCGTGCCGCGGACGAGCACGGCGGCGTCGCGGGACGGCAGCCCGATCATCTGGATGTTGCGGCCGAACTGGTCCGTCCAGAACCAGGGGGTGCGGCCGTAGGTGGTCGCCTGCCCGGCCATGGTCCGCCCGGCGGCGATGGCCTGCTCCTGCGCGTGCTGCCAGGATTCCAGCCGGCAGCGCCGGCCGTTGATCGGCGTCGGATAAAGGGCCACGTCCCCCGCGGCGAAGATCGCGGGATCGGAAGTACGGCCCTCACCGTCCACCAGGATGCCGGCTTCCACAGCGAGGCCCGCCTCACGCGCCAGTTCCAGGTTGGCATCGGTTCCGATTCCCACCACCACGACGTCCGCCGCGATTGACGTGCCGTCCACGCAGTCCACGCGCAACCCGGCGCCGTCGCGCCGGATGGCCGCGATGTCCACACCGAAGCGGAAGGCGACGCCCTGCCCCTCGGCCAAGGATTGCAGCACCCGGCCCGCGGCCGGCGGCAGAAGCCGCTCCAGCGGAAAGTCGGCGCGCTCCAGGACCGTCGCATCGACGCCGAGCTTGCGGGCGGCCGATGCGATCTCCAGTCCGATGAAGCCGGCGCCGACCACGACGACCCGACGCGCCGTCCGCAACGCCGCGCCGAGCGCCTCCGCCTCGGCGATGGTGCGCAGATGGTGGACGCCGGGCAGATCGGCGCCCGGAATGGACAGGCGCCGCGCCCGCGCCCCGGTGGCGATCAGCAGCTTGTCGTAGGACACACCCGACCCGTCGGACAGGGACAGCGTCCGGCCGTTCCTGTCGATGCCGGTGACGCGGCAGCCCAGGCGGACCCCGATGTCCAGGTCGGGCAGCCGGTCCGCCGGCAGCACGCGGATGGACGCGCGGTCCGCCGTGCCGAGCAGCAGCTCCTTCGACAGCGGCGGCCGTTCGTACGGCGCCTCGGTTTCGTCGCCGATGAGCAGGATGGGGCCGAGGTGGCCGGCCTGCCGCATCGCCTCGGCGGCGCGCGCGCCGGCCTGGCCGGCTCCGACGATGACCAGCCGCTCGCCGGATCCGGCGGGAACCGCCAGGTCGCCCGCGGCCTGCCCGGACGGTATCCCGGCCATCTCGCCGGCGCTGCGCGTCAGATCGACATAGACGAGCCCGCCCTCCTCCTTGGCCGCGAAGGTCCGCAGGTCGGTGCTGGCCGGAGCCGACATCGCCCTGCCGGTGCGGATATCGAAAAGCGCCTGATGCAGGGGACATTCGACGCAGCCGTCCTCGACATAGCCGTCGGACAGGAACGCGAACTGGTGGGTGCAGATGTTGTGGGTCGCATAGACGGCGCCGTCCACCCGGAACAGCGCGACAGGAGTGCCCTCGACGTCGACCCCGAGGGCGCCAGTCTCCTTCACATCGCCCGACGATGCCACATGAAGCCAGGGCATGGCGGTCGACCTCCTCATTGTTCTGATAATGCTCAGTATACCTACATAATTTGCCTCAGCAAGAGGAATGTGATGGTATGCTGACTATCTCTGACGCCGGTGATCTTCGCCGATTCCGGTGCAGATTCACCATGAAATGGCCATCGATATGAGAGGCTGTGCCGCATATTTGACCGAAGTGCTCGTTTGTCGGGCGCCGAAATGCGGGGTATAGTTGCATTTGTTGGAACTGCCGCGAACGACCAGAGACGGGATAACACGACAGGTTCCAACAGGTTGGGCATGCCGCCACCGAATTCCGGCACGGTGCCTCAGGCACGACAGGCCCGCTCCCTCTCAATCGCGTTTATGCAGAAACGGTTACCGGAATGTCCGAACTCAAGAAGACCGCCGCAAAGCGACCCGCTCCCGCCGCCAAGCCGGAGGCGAAGGAAGCGCCGATCAACCTGCTGATCGACCACATGCCGCTGTGGGCGCGGCCCGGCTATCTCGTCCGGCGCCTGCACCAGATCCATTACGCCCTGTTCCTGGAGGAATGCGCCGAATTCGACATCACGCCGGTACAGTACGGCCTGCTGACCTCGCTGGCGGAAAACCCGAACATCGACCAGAACTCGCTGGGCCGGGAACTGGGCATCGACCGCACCAACGTCGCCGACGTGCTGAGCCGGCTCAAGAAGCGCGGCCTGATCGAACGCTGCCGCAGCACCGAGGACAAGCGCATGGTGCTGACCCGCCTCACCCCGGAGGGCGAACGGATCACGCGCGAAATGTACGGGGCCATGCAGAAGGCGCAGATGCGCCTGCTCGAGCCGCTTCTGCCCGAGGAGCGCAATGCCTTCCTGACCATGATGATTCGCCTCGTCGACGGCAACAACCACCTCGGCCGGGCCATTTTCCGGCCCACCTGAGCCCGCACGCCCATCCCCCATAACCGCCGCCATAACCGCCCGAGCGCCACGGATTTCCCCGCCGTGGCGCGGCGCGCTCCGACCCCGCGACCGCCGATGGCCAGCTGATTTGGCCGACATATAGGAGGTTGTACGGAGCAAAACGTCTTTCCCCTCCCTGGCCACCCGGACTCGGCTTCGTCGAAGCGGCGTGGCCGGCTTCCTTGCCATTTCCGCGCGATATCCTCCCAAACTTCGGCGGAGATCGCCGGACATCGTCAGAAAAGCGTCTTCAAAAGGCGTTGACGGGGGTGCGACAATTAGTCAGTATACCATCATGTTTGGTGCTGGATGTGGGCTCCATACCCAGCACCTGACCGAAGGCGCACACGGCATCGCTCCTGGAAGAGGGACACGTGACTGCGGCGAGACGGACATCGACACCCTGCAAACGTGCATCACGCGACGACTGGCGCCGCGATGCCCCGCTGCCGTCAACGGTCCGGACCTTCCGTCCTTCGCGTGATCTCACTTACCGACAAGACAGCATCGGCTGACGACCTTCGCCGACAGGCCCGGACGCGGCTCGTCGTTCCGCATGGCAACGGTCCTGCACCGTGACGCCGGACGGCGCTGTCGCATGCGCCGGTTCAAGGAAGCAAATCAACAAGAACGGCATCAACGAACAAACGGCAAAACAACAGGGACGAGGTAGAGACATGAAACGTCGCGCTTTCCTCACCGCCACGGCGGTGTCCGGCCTCGCCGTCGGCACCGTCAGCGCCCCCGCCATCGCCCAGGGCACGCCGACGGTCCGCTGGCGCATGGCCACCAGCTGGCCGAAGAGCCTCGACACCATCCACGGCTCGGCGGAGGCGATGTGCCACCGCGTCGCCCAGCTCACCGACGGCAAGTTCGAGATCCGGCCCTTCGCCAGCGGCGAACTCGTTCCCGCCGGTCAGGTTCTGGACGCTGTCCAGAACAACACCGTGGAATGCGGGCACACGCTGGCCTCCTTCTACATCGGCAAGAACACCGCCTATGGCATCGACGGCGGCCTGCCCTTCGGCCTGAACGCGCGCCAGCATGCGGCGTGGCTGCATTATGGCGGCGGCATGGACGTGATGCGCGAATTCTACGGCCGCAACGGCCTCGTCAATTTCCTGGTCGGCAACGTCGGCGTCCAGATGGGCGGCTGGTACCGCAAGGAGATCAAGAGCGTCGAGGATTTGAACGGCCTGAAGTTCCGCGTCGGCGGCTTCGGCGGTCTGGTGCTGACCCGGCTCGGCGTGGTGCCGCAGCAGATCGCGGCCTCCGACATCTACACCGGCCTGGAGAAGGGCACCATCGACGCGGCGGAGTGGATCGGCCCCTACTACGACGAGAAGCTCGGCTTCGCCAAGGTCGCGAAATACTACTACACGCCGGGATGGTGGGAAGGCTCGGCCGCGATCACCGGTCTCGTCAGCACCAGCGCCTGGAACAGCCTGCCCGCCCCCTTCAAGATCGCCTTCGAGACGGCCGCCAACGAGCAGGCACTGCTGATGCAGGCCAAGTACGACGCAAGGAATCCCGAGGCGCTGCGCCGCATCGTCGGCATGGGGGTGCAGTTGCGTGCCTTCCCGCGCCCGGTCATGGACGCCTGCTACAAGGCGAGCATGGAGGTTGTGAAGGAGAACGTCGAAAAGAACCCGGATTTCGCCAGGATCTACGAATCCTGGAAGACCTTCAACGAGTCGTCCAACTCGTGGTTCGCGCTGGCCGAGCAGCAGCTCGACTCGTACCGCTACACGGCGCAACGTAAGGGCTGACCGCCGGCCCGGAGACGTCCATCCTCGTCCCACCCTTTCCCGGCCCCTCATCCCCGCGGAGGCGGGGTCCGGAAAAGGATGCGGCATGTCGATGGACGGGCTTCCGGAGCGGTCGCGAAGAAGAATCGGCTGGGAAAGGCCATCAGCCGCCGGGATGCATTCACGATAGGAATTGAAGGGTCATGAGCCACACCGGTATCGGCGCGCGGGTGCGCCGGAAGGAGGACGCCCGCCACCTGGTGGGGCGCGGGCGCTTCGTCGGCGACATCAGGATGCCGGGCCTGCGGGACGTCGCCTTCCTGCGCAGCACCTACGCCCACGCGCGCATCCGCGCGATTGCCAAGCCGCCGGGCGCGGAGGGGGAGGTCTACACCGTCGACGACCTTGCGGGCCTGAGCCCGATCGTCACGCGCTCCACCATCCCAGGCTACAAGGAATCCACGCACTGGCCGCTGGCCTCCGGCAAGGTCCGCTTCGTCGGGGAGCCCGTCGCCATGGCGGTGGCGGCCAGCCGCGCCGAGGCCGAGGATCTGTGCGACGCCATGCTGGTCGAGTTCGATCCGCTGCCGGTGATCGCCAGCAGCCAGGCCGGGCGCGCGCCCGATGCTCCGCGCGTCCACGAGGAATGGGCCGACAACCTGTTCCTGGAAAGCGGGTTCGACAGCGGCGCTGGAGGCGGCGTGGACGAGGTGGCGCGCACCGCCCCCGTCAAGGTCACGCGGGAGTACCGCACCGCCCGCCAATGCATGCACCCGATGGAAGGCAAGGGCGTGCTCGCCTATTGGGACTATCAGGCGTCCCAGCTCGTGGTGGTGACCTCCACCCAGGTGCCGCACATGATCCGCACCGGGCTCGCCGAATGCCTGGGGCTGGACCAGTCGCGCATCCGCGTGGCGCCGCCGGACGTCGGCGGCGGCTTCGGCTACAAATGCGTGCTCCAGCCGGAGGAGGTGCTGATCGCCTGGCTGGCGTTGACCCGCAAGGCGCCGTTCCGCTGGGTCGAGGACAGGCGCGAACACCTGACCGCCGGTGCCAACACCCGCCAGCACCAGTACCGCGTCACCGCCTACGCCGACGAGCGCGGACGCCTCCTTGGCCTCGACGCCGAGGTGATGGTGGACACCGGCGCCTATTCGGTCTGGCCCTTCACCGCCTGCCTGGAGCCGTCGCAGATCGCCGGCAACCTGCCCGGCCCCTATGACTTCCAGGCCTACCGTTGCAAGACCTACACGGTGGCGACCAACAAGCCGGCCTTCACGCCCTACCGCGGGGTGGCGCGGACCGGCGTCTGCTTCGCCATGGAGCTGACCATCGACGCCATCGCCCGCGCCGTCGGGCGGGAGCCGGTGGACGTGCGCGCCGAGAATCTGGTGACGGCCGAGCAGATGCCCTTCACCAACGTGACGAAGAAGCATTTCGACAGCGGCGACTATCCGGCGTCGCTGAGCCGGGCGCGCGAGATGATCAGGATGGAGGCGGTGCGCGCCCGCCAGCTTGCCGGCGAGCCCGACGGGCGTCGCATCGGCCTGGGCTTCGCCACCTTCACCGAGCAGTCCGCGCACGGAACGACGGTCTTCAGTTCCTGGGGATTGTCGGTCATCCCCGGCTACGACCAGGCGAGCGTCAAGATCACGCCGGACGGCGGCGTCGAGGTGCGCGCCGGCATCCACACCATCGGCCAGGGGCTGGAGACGACGCTGGCGCAGGTCGCCAGCGAGATCCTGACGATCCCCATCGACCGGATCACCGTGACCCTGGGCGACACCGCGACCACCCCCTACTCCACCGGCGCCTACGCCTCGCGCGGGATCGTCATGTCGGGCGGCGCCACCTCCAAGGCGGCGCAGACCGTGGCGGGTCAGGTCAAGCGCATCGCCGCGCACCTGATGAAATGCGCGCCGGAGGAGGTCGAGCTGAAGGAGGGGCGCATCTTCGCCGGCAACCGCAGCATCTCCTTCGCCGATGTCGGCTTCGCCTGGTACATGCGGCCCGACCTGCTGCCCGCCGACGTGGACAGCCGCGGGCTGGAGGCCACCGAGGCCTACAAGCCCTCCGTCGACACCGGCGTCTTCTCCTACGCGACCCATGCCGCCGTGGTGGCGGTGGATCCGGAGACCGGCATGGTGGAGATCCTGGACTATGTGATCGTCGAGGATTGCGGCCGCCGCGTGAACCCGATGATCGTCGAGGGGCAGACCTATGGCGGCACCGCCCAGGGCATCGGCACCGCCCTGTTCGAGGAAAGCCCCTACGACGACCTCGGCCAGCCGCTCGCCTCGACGCTTCTCGACTATCTGCTGCCCGGCCCGACCGAGCTTCCCTCGATCCGGATGGATCATTTCGAGACGCTGTCGCCCTACTCCGCGCATGGCGTGAAGGGGGTGGGCGAAGGGGGCGCCATCGCGCCACCGGCCGCCATCGTCAACGCCATCAACGATGCCCTGGCGCCGCTCGGCGCCGAGCTGACCGAAGTGCCGGCCACGCCCGAACGCATCCTCGCCGCCCTCCTGGCGGCGGAAACCCGCAAGGCGGCAGGACGGGAGACCGCCGCATGAAAGCAGCTCTCTTCGACTATCATCGTGCCCGCACCCTGCAGGATGCGCTGGCCGCGCTGGCGGAGGGCGACGGTGACGCCAAGGCGATGGCTGGGGGCTGCTCCCTCGGGCCGATGCTGAACCTGCGGCTGGCACGGCCTGCCCGGATCGTCGACCTGCGCCATGTGCCCGAACTGCGCCGCATCGAGGAGACGGAGGACCGCCTCGTCATCGGCGCGATGTGGACGCATGCGGAGATCGAGGACGGCGCCCTGCCCGACGTCACCAACGGCTTCCTGCCCCATGTGGCGCGCGGCATTGCCTACCGCGCCGTCCGCAACCGCGGCACCATCGGGGGCAGCGTCGCCCATGCCGACCCGGCGGCGGACTGGATCACCACCTTGATGACCCTCGACGCGCGGCTGCTGATCCAGGCCCCCGACGGCGAGCGGCAGGCGTCGGTCGACACCTTCATGCTCGGCGGCTACAGCACCGAACTCGGCGACGACGAGCTGCTGACCGGCATCGTCCTGCCGAAGCTGTCGGGCCGGGGCCGCTGGGCCTACCACAAGATCCGCCGCAAGACCGGCGAGTTCGCCAAGGCGATCGGCGCCGTGCTGCACGACCCGGAGCGCGGTCTGGTCCGGGTGGTCTGCGGCGCCATCGAACGCACGCCCATCCTGCTGGAGGAGACCTCCGCCGCGCTCGTCCGGGCCGGTCCCGAGGCCGCCGCCGCGGTTCTCGCCCCGGTCCTCAAGGACGAGATCGACCGGCGGCTCGCCGACCACGATGCCGTCTTCCGCCAGATGCACCACACGGCCGTCAGCCGTGCGCTCGCCGAATTGGGGTCGAAATGAACAGGGTTACCGTCACGATCGCCGTCAACGGCCAGCCCTTCACCGCCAGCGTCGAGCCGCGCCAGCATCTGGCCGACTTCCTGCGCGAGACGGTGGGGCTGACCGGCACGCACCTGGGATGCGAACAGGGCGTGTGCGGCGCCTGCACCGTCGAGATCGACGGCCGGCCGCAGCGGTCCTGCATCGCCTTCGCCGCGGCCTGCGACGGTTCCAGCGTCCGCACCGTCGAGGGCTTCGACGACGACCCGACCATGCAGGAACTGCGCGAAGCCTTCTCGACGCATCACGGATTGCAGTGCGGCTTCTGCACGCCGGGCATGCTGATCACCTCGCGCGACATCGTCCGGCGCTGCGGCGAGACCGACGAGCGCAGGATCCGCGAGGAGCTGAGCGGCAATCTCTGCCGCTGCACCGGTTACATGGGCATCGTCGCCGCCGTTGGCAGCGTATGCCGGGGCAAGGCGCCGGAGGCCGAGGCGCCGCCAGGCACGCTGTCCACCGTGGCGCCGCCGCCCGTCCGCCTGCCCGAGCCGGCAATGGCCGCCGCGGCGGTCGCCCGCCCGACGCAGGCGCCATCGGCACAACATTCCGCCAAGCCTTCGGTCGCGCCGGCTGCGGCCCCAGCGGTGGCGGCGGCCGGCGACGGCGCCGGCTGGACCGCCATCGAGCAGACCGTCACCGTGGCCGCCGCGCCGGAGGCGGTGTGGGAGGCTCTGGGCGATGTCCGCCGCGTCGCCTCCTGCCTGCCCGGGGCGGAGGTGGAGACGCTGGAGGGCGAGTCCCTCACCGGCCGCATGAGCGTGCGCTTCGGCCCGATCAAGGCACGCTTCGCCGGGGAAGGCACGGTCCGGCGCGACGAGCCCGCGCGCACCGGCCGCGTGACCGGCGCCGGGCGGGACAGCGGCAGCGGTTCCCAAGCCGCGGGAGAGGTCGTCTACCGGGTCGCCGCGGGCGAGCGGCCGGACAGCGCGACCGTCGCGGTGACCATCCGCTACCGGCTGACCGGGACGCTGGCACAGTTCTCGCGCGGCGCGCTGGTCCAGGACTTCGTCCGCCGCATGGCCGAGACCTTCGCCGCCAACCTGTCGGCCTCGCTGGCGCCCGGCGCCGACGGAGCCCCGCCGCAGGCCGCGAAGCCGGTCGAGATGAACGTGCTGGCGATGCTGCTGTCTGTGATCGCCGGCCGGGTGAAGCGGCTGTTCACCGGCCGATAGGTCAACCCTCAGGCCTATCGCCGCCACCCCTCCGCGGCCGTCCGCGACGTGTCCGACGCGCACCCCCGTGGTTGCGCGAATGCTCCCGGCCGGCCGCAACCGCCACACGCTCCAACAGGAGATTCCGGAAGGTGCACGCAGCCCTATCCCTGTCGCGCGCCATCGACCGTCTCAACGACGTCATCGGCAAGCTCGTCTACTGGCTGGTTCTGGCCGCGGTCGTGGTCAGTTCGGTCAATGCGGTGGTCCGTTACGGGCTCAACACCAGCTCCAACGCCTGGCTGGAGCTGCAATGGTATCTGTTCTCGGCGGTGTTCCTGCTGTGCGCGGGCTATACGTTCCTGCGCAACGAACACATCCGCATCGACATCAT
>JBKHVJ010000104.1:0-2653 GCA_046570145.1 Alphaproteobacteria bacterium | reverse complement strand
CCGGGCTGTGAATGGCGTCGATCTGGGTTTCCACCTGATAGCGGTGGAACAGCGGGATCTGGCTGTCGCGGTACAGCTGCACGCGCTGGGAATGACCCGGCATCAGCATGTCCATGAACTCGCGCGCCGTACGGAAGCCGGCCTCGCCCTCGACCCAGATCTCGTCGATGTCGTTGGAGTACAGATCGCGGATCGACCGCTTGATCAGGTTCGCCTCTTCATAGATGAGGCAGGGCGCCGACGACTTCAGCGTCTGTTCGCGGATGTCGTCCCACAGGCGCAGCAGATATTCCAGGTCGCGCTTGATCTCGGGCTTGGAGCGCTCCAGCCCGGCGGTGCGCAGGATGACCGCCATGCCGTCCGGAATGTCGAGATCCGACAGGATTTCCTTCAGGCGCTTGCGGTCGGCCGGGTTGGTGATTTTGCGGGAAATCCCGCCGCCGCGGCCGGTGTTGGGCATCAGGACGCAGTAGCGGCCGGGCAGCGACAGGTAGGTGGTCAGGGCGGCACCCTTGTTGCCGCGCTCCTCCTTCGTCACCTGCACCAGCAGGACCTGCCGGCGCTTCACCACTTCCTGGATCTTGTAGGAGCGCAGCGGGCGCGAGCGGCGGCGCTGGGTCTCGACCTCTTCATCCTCGTCGCCGCCGACCATGTCGGGGGCGTCGGCGGACGGGGCGGCGTCCTGGGCGGTGGCCTCGGACGGAGCGGCCTGTTCCTCGCCGCCATTGCCTTCGGCGGAGCCTTCGTCCTCGCCGTCCTCACCGTCCTCGTCGACGGCATCCTCGTCGGACGCCTCCGGCGCGATGGGGGAGGGCATCGGCGACCATTCCTCGACCACCTGTTCGGGGCGGATCGGCTCGCCCATCACGGCGCCGTCGGCGGCGGCCTCGGCCCGGGCTTCCGCCTGCTCCTCCAGCCGGCGCTCTTCGGCCAGCAGGGCTTCGCGGTCGGCGACGGGGATGCGGTAATAGTCGGGGTGGATTTCGGAGAAGGCGAGGAAGCCGTGGCGGTTGCCGCCATATTCCACGAAGGCCGCCTGGAGCGAAGGCTCGACCCGCGTCACTTTCGCAAGGTAGATGTTGCCCTTCAGCTGCTTGCGGCTGGCGATCTCGAAGTCGAGCTCTTCCAGCCGGTTACCATTGACTACGGCAACCCGGGTTTCTTCCGGGTGCGTGGCGTCCACCAGCATGCGCTTGGCCATATACGGTCCTCAACGGCGCGACCCAGGGAACCCGCGCGACCGGTCGGGCCGCCTGGACGCAGCGTCTGTTGTGGGCGAAGCATACGGCACGACGGACCGGAACCGCCGAACGGCGCTGACGAGAGCAGCCAGGACGGCCCGGTCGACACGCGCCGGGCTGCCGCCTTGCGGCCACAGCCAGCTTCGAGGTTTCGTCCTCTCACCGCCAATCCGAACGCGCCACCCCGCGACGTCCTTCCGGCGCGGATGGCCGGACAGGCGGTGTCGGAGGCGACGCCGCAGCCCCTTGGACGGCCCCGTGACCGGCGATCGGCTGACCTCCGGATCGATGGAATCGAGTACCGGGGATCAGCGAATCGGCGCTCACCTTGGGAGTCCGACCCGAATCTGGCGAATTGCGGTCTGTCGCAAAGATACCATAGACAAGCGATCCCTCTTGCACAACGCGGAAATGCGCCGATTCGGCGAACAACTTCGTGCCGGGGAAGCGTAAGCGCGACTTTCCCCCCGAACTGCGAATCGGGCCGCTGCCGGGGTGGCCGCGGCGGCGGTGCGGCGGGGCACTGTTGCAGGAACGGCACCCCGGCCTGGAATTGAGTCCGGCTGTGACGTTCCGCGTTGAGGGCGTTGAATTGGCTGGGCTATAGCTGATCGTCCGCCCGCCGTCCGCCACCGGGGAGACACGATGCAACGGCCGCCCAGCCTGCCGACCGCCGCCATGCCCGACCGACTGCCGGCCGCCGCCCGTTCCAAGTGCGGGATCGGGCGCGGCGCGGTGACGCGGGGGCTTGCGCGTGCGCTGGGCGTGGTGCTGCCGGTCCTGCTTGCGCTGGTGCTTCTCATCGGCCTTCCCACCGCCCAGACCGCCGCCGCCCAGACCACGGCGGCGTTGCCGTCCCCGCCGCCGCGCACCGCGGTGGTCGATGCCCGGCTGGGCATCCACCCCGACAAGACCCGCTTCGTGCTGGAGGTGAGCGACCCGGTGTCCTTCAGCGTGTCGCTGGCCGCCGACCCCTACCGCATCATCGTCGATCTGCCCGATCTGGTCTGGCCCGGCGGATCGCTGCCGGTGGAGGGCAAGGGGGTGGTCGCGCGCTACCATCATTCGGCAGGCGGACCGCGCGGCACGCGCCTGACCTTCGAAACCGTCGGTCCGGCCAAGCTGCGGGAAGGCTACATGATTCCGCCGCGCGACGGCCGTCAGCCGCGCCTCGTCCTCGACCTGGAAAAGACGACGGCGGCGGAGTTCCGGCAACTCGCGGCGGCGCCGGGCAAGGGCCAACTGACCATGAGTGCGGTGGTGGCATCGGCGATGACCGTCCCGATGCCTGTTCCTGCTCCGGCGCCATCCCCTCAGGACGATCCACCCGCCAGCGGAATCGTTTCCACCGCGCCGCCCTTTGCGCCGCTGCCGCCGATTCCACCGGCGCAGCTGATTCCGGCCGCGTTGCC
>JBKHVJ010000103.1:0-7234 GCA_046570145.1 Alphaproteobacteria bacterium | reverse complement strand
GACGAACGCCACGGTGGACAGCGTCACGCTGCATAGCCTGGTGGGCGATTATCTGAAAGGCGGCGGTGGCGCCGACGTCTATGTCGTCAAGGCGGACGATCTTGGTCCGTTGGTGATCGATCTGGACAATGACGGTTCCGTCCGTCCCACCGGTGTGCCGCGCCTGAACAAGGCATTGAGCGGCCCGAACCTGATCGCCAACGGCGATTTCGAGAGTGGCTTCTCCAACGGTGTCGCCAACGGCTGGTCGCTGGTGTCCACCGAGACGATGGAATGGAACACCCCCGGAGCCTACCGCATGGGCGCGGAAGGACACGGCAACACCATCGTCGAAATGGACAACCTCCGTAACACCGCCTTCCAACAGTCGATCTCCGGCCTGCATGCGGGCGAGGAGGTCGTCGTAGAGTTCGATTACGGCCGGCGTCCGGGCAGCACCGACGACGGAGGTCTGGCGCTCTATTGGAACGACACGCTGGTATGGAGCACTTCTCGGCCCAAGGGAGAGTGGGACCGCGCCTCGGTGACGCTGACCGTGCCCGAAGGGATGAATATCAACGCCGCCAACATCCTGAAGTTCGTCGGCACCGGCACCAACGACACCGCCGGCGTGCTTCTCGACAACGTGTCGATGCGGCGGCAGAACCTGATCGTGAACGGGAATTTCGAGGCACTCGAATCCTACATCGGGCCGAGCCGGACCCCCGCCAGCGGTGTCACCGGCTGGGCGTGGGACGCCGGCGCGCCGGGCATCGACATCGGGTGGCTGCAAACCTTCGGCAAGCACAACAGCGGCGACCTGTCGAAGGATTACGGCTATGGCCACATCGGCGCCCATCTGCCGGGCAAGGTCCGGCAGGATGTGGCCGGGCTGAAGGCCGGCGTCCAATACCGGCTGGAACTGGATTACGCCGGTTACGGGACGACCTCGCCCAACGTGAACGGCATCAATGTCTGGTGGAACGGCAAACTGCTCACTCCGTCGGTCAACTTCACGCCCGACGACCGCGGCTTCAGCCATCTGTCCTTCCTGGTGACCGCCGAGGCGACCACGGACGGCCTGAACAGGCTGGAGTTGGACCGCGCGCTGCCGGGCTGGGAACTGGTGGTCGACAATGTGGAACTGAGCGAAGTTGTGGGGACGCTGTCGGTCAGCGATGACCCCGTCAACCTGATCCGCAACGGCGATTTCGAAAACGGCACGACCGGCTGGACCTACGACTCCGCCGGCATGGAGGTGTGGGCGCCGACCGCACTGCGGATGCCTGCGACTGCCGGACACGGAAACGGCGCCGTCGATCTCGATGCCAGCCGGAACAGCCGGATTTCGCAGCAGATCACCGGCCTTGCGGCGGGCAGCCAGATCAAGGTGTCCTTCGACTATGGCCGCCGGCCGGGGACCCGCGTCGACAACGGAATCGCCGTCTACTGGAATGGGCAACTGGTGTTCTCGGACGACAAGCCGATGGACGGCTGGATGCACCAGGATCTGGTTCTCACCGTCGCCGCGGCCGGAGCCAACAGCAACATCCTGGAATTCCGTGGGACCGGCCATGAAGGGGATTATGAGGGCACCGCACTCGACAACGTGTCCGCCTACGCCTATGCCGGCGAGCCGGTGACCAGCGATGCGCTGATGCTCAAAGGCACCGGGCTGAGCGGGCGCAACCTGCTGTTCACACGCTCCGCCAAGCTTTCTACGGCGCCCAACCTGTTGGTCAACGGGGATTTCGAAGGAAGCGGCGGCTGGACTGCCGGGCTGGCGGGGATCGAAAGCAATTACTCCGCCAGTTCCTATGGGCTTTCGACCGTCAATCACGGCAACCGGGTGGCGGAGTTGGACGTCGCCCAGAACACCACGCTGAGCCAGACGATCACCGGCAAGGCAGGCGAGTTGTTCACGCTCGACTTCGATTATGCGATGCGGACATATGCTCCGGCCGGCAACGGCATCGCTGTCTACTGGAATGGTGAGTTGGTTTTCGTCGACGGCAATCCGGTCAATGAATGGATCAGCCATCGCCTGACACTGAATGCACGGGACGGCGACAATGTCCTGTCCTTCTCTGGGATCGGCGTCAGCGATGGTTTGGGAGTCGTTATCGACAACGCGAACCTTTACCGCTCGAATCTGATTGCCAACGGCAATTTCGAGGATGGAACGTCCGGCTGGAGTTACGACGCCAACGGCATCGAAGTCGCGTCGCCGACCGGTTTGCGGATGACCGGCGCCGGGCACGGAAGCGGCGCAGTCGATCTGGACAACGCCCGCAACAGCCGGATTTCGCAGAAGATCAATGGCTTGCAGTCGGGCGATCACGTGAAGGTCTCGTTCGATTACGGCCGTCGCCCCGGCACTGATACTGACAACGGTATCGAGGTCTATTGGAATGGTCAGCTCGTCTTCTCGGATGCCAGTCCGGCCGACAGCTGGAAGACACAGGAACTCACCCTGACGGCGGTTGCCGACGGTTCTGGTAAGAACGTGCTGGAGTTCCGGGGGACCGGGAAGGAGGGTGACTATGAGGGGGTGGCGCTCGACAACGTGCAGGCCGTCCGACAGGATGTGCGGATCACACGCCTGAACAACGTGGTCGCGGGGGGCGATTTCGAATCGACCAATCCGAGCTGGGATCTGCGGTCCGATTCGAGTAAGACCCCGTTCAACCCGGGGGTCGGCGGCGGCGTGCTGGCATTGAAAAAGTTCAACTCCGCGGCCACTGCTGTAAACGGCCTCGTCGCCGGCGAGAAGACGAGTGTCTACGTCGATTATCTCAGCACCGCATCGAGCACTGAAAAGTTGAAAGTGTATTGGAACGATAACGTCATCGGACAGTTGGATCTGAGCGAGGCCGGAGTCTGGAAGACCGCCCGTTTCACGGTCACAGCCACCGGCGGCGACGACCGGCTGTCTTTCGACAATTGGGGAGAAACGGTAAAGCTCGACAACGTCGAAGTCTACGCCGGCTCGGTCGGAACCTCGATCGATGTCATGGGATTTGGAAGCAACCAGTCCGACGATCTGGCGGTTCTTCTGTCCGACGACAAGAAGAACATCCAGAACGCGTCCCTGACCGCGTCCAACGTCAACCAGTTGATCCAGGCTTCCGCCGGCTTCGGTTCGACCGACGCCTGGATGTCGGCAACCGACGCCCAGATCAACGGTTACGGCACCACATTCAACACGATACTGGGCAACGCGCCGAAGCTGGTCGCATGACCCGTTGAAGCGCAGTTGAACTGACTGCACTGTGAACCGGTAGTTGACGCGCCAAGCCCTGCACGACGAAGTGATTTGTCGTGCAGGGCTTGGCGTTGGTGCAAAAAGGACCGGGCGGTGGCGCAAGGGCGCACGGTCGTGGAGACCTGCCGCGAGCACGCCATCTTGCGGCTGGCCGGTCAGTATGGCCGCTACGGCAACCGGGGCATCACCGCCTTGCTGCGTCGGGCGGGCTGGCGAATGAACCACAAGCGGGTCGAGCGGATCGGCTGAACGACGCCTCGTGCGTGCGTCTGCGCCCGGGTTGGCCGAACCACGTCTGGGCCTACGGCTTCGTCACCGACCGCATCCACGGCGGCCGGAGCTTTCGCATGCTCACCATCATCCACGAGTTCACCCGCGAGTGGCTGGCGAAGGTCGGGGTGAAGACGCTGTTCATCGAGCGATGGGGCGTCGCCTACAGGATCCCTTCCGTCGCGAACTGCCGATCCCGGAACGGGTTTATTTTGGGCCGCATCACCCCGTAACGCCAGCCGCTGAAAGGGGCCGGACTCTACCCGGTCAAGGGTCGCTCAGAAACGCTGCAACAGGGCCGTCTCACCCAACCGTCGAATAGAAATTCATGTGCGATGCGTAAATTGCTTCTGTTCAAAATCAAGAGCAAAGCTATTCATAACTCCTTGGTAGCATGCAATCACAGTCTTCTTTCCACCTTCGGATATACGCGGAGGACCGAATACGATGAGACGAGTAGAAGCCAAGCAATGCGGCTATGTTGCAAAATCGTCGGATGAGGTTCTGAGCATATCCTCGGAGGTTTTCAAAAATTTCTCATCAAAGGAGATTGACAGATCTCATGAGGCGAATCTCACGCTTTCTAGAATATATGTTGGGACGACAAAAATGGCGAAATTTACATTCGACATGCCTGCGAAGGCATCGTTCGAGCTGACGGAGACTATTGACCAAAGATTTACAATTCCTACATATGGTCGGTGCTTGAGCCGCTCGAGATCTGGAGATATCGTTGACGGATCAAAAGGAATTTATGCCCATGTCCCATCAGAGTATTTCGAAATTGAAACTGCTGAGAATTTTTCATGGATTGGGTTAACTTTCAAGCGTGAAAGGATTGCCCGCACATTCGAGGCTCTTACCGGCATCGCGCTAAATGGTCATATTTCATTTGACCATGGATTGTCTATGCGCCCTCCGGAACAAAGGACTCTTTCAGCGATTGTTGACATGGTTATGAGCGATTATTCTTCTGGAAGCTCTCTTCTCAATTTGGTATCCAGGCAGAGCGATATTGAAGATTTGATTATAAAGTCTATATTGATGTCCGTCCCTCATGATAAATCAAATTATCTTAACGCGCCGTCGTCGCCAGCCGCTCCTTCTCACGTGAAACGAGCGATGGATTATATAGCGAGCAATATCTCGGGCCCTATCTGCTTGGAGGACCTGGTAAACGTGTCGGGTGTCAGTGAGAGGGCTCTGCACGAGGCATTCAAGAAGTTCCGAGGTATGTCACCAATGTCATTCGCCCGGAACTATCGTCTCGATAAGATTCGCCAGAACTTGCTCTCTCCTGCGACTGGAGAAACCGTGTCGGGAATTGCCATAAAATGGGGGACACGTCATCTGGGCCGTTTCTCCCAGGCATATCAGGAGCGTTTCGGAGAAAGCCCGTCTATGACGTACCGGCGAAGCCACAGCAAACATTAGGAAGCCTCGATAAGCCGGCCTTTATGGCCGGTTAAGACCACGGAACGGGGTTTGCCCAGCGAGAAGCCGGCGATTTTGGAGGCTGAAGCCGCAGTTTTGTGGGAAAATGCAGAAGTATGCGGCGGTATCGGCGCTATACGGGCGCAGTTCGCCCCTCCAGCCAGATCAGGCGTCCAGTTGAGCCGCCCTGCGGGATCCGCTCCTGACAGGACAAGCGTCCCAAAATGCGCAAAGTCGAAGATCACTTTCATCGTCTTGACGATGCCTCGTCGCGCCACAGCAAGCAGTTCACCGAAAGATCGGGTAACGCACTTCCGGCCACCGCGCACTACCTGACTGTCCAGGCCCGCCGACAGGTTTTGCGGCATGCATGCGGAAGTGAGAGGAGCATGACAGCGACACGACGAGCGATCCTGCAGGGTGCTCTGGCCGCGACAGCCATGGCGATGCAGCCGGCATTCGTCCGCGCGCAGGCCTCTCCGCAGGCCGGCGCACCGGCGGCACGACGCATCCCCTCCACGGGCGAGGCGATCCCGCCGGTGGGGCTCGGCACCTGGATCACCTTCAATGTCGGCAACGACGACGAACTGCGCGACGAATGCGCGGCCGTCATGAACGCCTTCTTCCAGTCCGGCGGCGGGATGATCGACTCCTCCCCCATGTACGGTTCATCGCAGCAGGTGATCGGATACGGCCTGCGGAAGCTGGGGCAGCCGAAGGGCCTGTTCTCCGCCGACAAGGTCTGGATTTCCTCCGGCAGCCGCGGGCCGTCGCAGATCGAAGAGTCGCGCAGCCTGTGGGGCGTGCCGCGCTTCGACCTGCTGCAGGTCCACAACCTCCTGGCCTGGGAGGAGCATCTGAAGACGCTGTACGCGATGAAGGCGGCAGGCCAACTCCGCTATGTCGGGATCACGACGTCGGAGGGCCGGCGCCACGACCTGCTGGAGACGATCATGGCCGGCCAGCCGCTCGACTTCGTTCAGCTGACCTACAACATCGTCGACCGCGAAGTGGAGGACCGCATCCTGCCGCTGGCGGCGGAGCGCGGCATCGGCGTCATCGTCAACCGTCCGTTCCAGCAGGGCGTCCTGCTCCGCCGGCTGGCCGGCCAGCCGCTGCCCGCCTGGGCCGGCGAGATCGGCGCTACCAGCTGGGCGCAGGTCGTCCTCAAATTCATCATCTCCCATCCTGCCGTCACGGTTGCCATACCGGCGACCAGCCAGGTCGCGCATGTGCGGGAGAATATGGCCGCGATGAGCGGACCGATGCCCGACGCCGCGATGAGAAGGCGCATGGCCGACCATGTGAGGGCGCTCTGATGCCGGAGTGGTGGAGCTATTCCGCCGAGGATTTCCTGCTGTTCAGCCCCCGCGCCTACTGGCGGCTGATCGAGCGCCACAACGAGGCGCTTTGGCCGGCGCAGCTGCTGACGCTGTTGCTCGGCATCGCGATCCTGTGGCTCCTGGTCCGGCCGCGGCCATGGTCGCACCGGACAATTGCGGCAAGTCTGGCAGTCCTGTGGGGCTGGGTCGCCTGGAGCTTCCTGTGGGAGCGCTACGCCACCATCAACTGGGCGGCCTACTACATAGCCCCGCTGTTCGCGTTGCAGGCCGTGCTGCTGGCGACGGTCGGATCCCGGCTGCGCTGGTCGTTCAACCGGACGGGGCGGGGGTTGGTCGGGCTCGGGCTGTTCCTCTATGCCCTTGTCCTGCACCCGCTGACGGCGACGCTGATGGGGCGGTCGATCCGGGGAGCGGAGGTTTTCGGCATCACGCCGGACCCGACCGCCATCGCCACCGCCGGACTTGTCCTGATGGCCGCCGGGCGCTGGTCGTGGCTGCTGCCCGTCATTCCGCTCGCCTGGTGCCTTGCCGGCTGGTTGACGCTGTACGGCATGGGAGCGGCGGAAAGTTGGGTCCTGCTGGCCGCGGCGGGGACAGGGGCCGTGCTCGCCGTCCTGCCCTCCGCCCGGCCCGCTCCGGAATGAACTCACCTGTGGCGCCACTCACAGCGCCGGAGATGGAATGCGCTCAGGATCGCTCCGATGCCGCAAAAACTGCCTCCGGACGGAGCGATCCCATGAGTGTCCTGTTCATTGCCATCGCCATGCCGATCCTCAGCATCGCGCTGCTGATCGGTTTCGACATCTGCATCGACCTGTCTTCGGAAGTCGCCGGGGCAAAGACCATTCCCTGCAATGGCGGAAGGCTTGACGAGGACATCATGGGGTAATGGCGGGATGGGCGGCAGCCATTCCGAAACCGGAAATGCCTGCCGCCCTCCTGT